>JAHEHF010000118.1 GCA_024644745.1 Flavobacteriaceae bacterium | reverse complement strand
TGGACCCGTCATAATCTGTAAAAATAGTTCCCTGAGAATTCAAAGAATATTGACGATAAGAGGCTCCAACCTGCAAATCCCATTTATCATCCAGCAGACTTGAAAAATTATAATTCCCCTCAGCGACATACATTTTGGTCTTGTCTATAAATTTGGATCCGGTTGAAAGATCTCCGTCAGCAGTGATTTCATCAAACAGTTCCTTGAATTTTGGAGAACCCGGTCTGGGTGTTGTGGTCTCGTCTGAATCTGCAAACAGACGCGCTGCAGCGTGTGCCTCATCATTGTTGGACCCCCCCAATACAGAACCGAGATAGCCTTCGAGATATGCACTAAACCATTCGGTAGCCTTATATTTAGCCATATTGATCCCTGTAAAACGCATGTCATAGGAATCACCGGCGTCTTCTGTGGTCATGTATCCCCGCACAAAAAAATCATCATTTCTGATCTCCAATTTGTGTTGCTGTAAAAGGAAATTCTTGATCTGGTACCTGTTGGTTCCCTGATAGATGGTTGATCCATAACCTCCTCTTGTATTGAATATGATCTCAAGGTCATCCCCTTTTGGTCTGTAATGAAAAGAAGCGTCATATTTCAGACTTTCTGCATTATAATCTGTAAAGGCCTGTTCCAGATAACCCGTTCTGGCCACATTGTCATTCGGGACCAAAGCACTCGCTCCAGGTGGCAGGGCACCCGATTGTTCACCTAATTCGGCCAGTTGCTTCAAATCCAAGCCCAAAAGGCCCAGTGAAACCTCATCTCCATATATATTGATCCCATCATGAACAGGGCTCGACCTGTAAGGCAATATTTCATCCGGCTCTCCAACTGAGGTATTCGCATTACTGTATGCATTTTGATCATTGGCATACCAATCAGTTCCCTTCAAATATGAAAATGAGACCTTAGCCGCAAATTTGTCACTGAATCTATGAGCGAGTCTCACTCCAACATCGTAAAAAGCATTGTCACCGGCCGCATTCTGCATTGTTAAACCCGATTTGGCATAAAAACTTACACCCTCATCGTCAAAAGGACTTCTTGTTGACATGAATAAGATCCCGTTAAAAGCATTTGCTCCGTAAAGGGCAGAGGCGGCTCCGGGAATAATTTCCACGCTTTTTAGATCAAGTTCATTGACACCTACCAGGTTCCCCATTACAAAGTTAAGTGCTGGTGAGGCATTGTCCATTCCATCAACCAGCTGAACAAATCTTTCATTCGCAAAAGTTGCAAAACCTCTTGTATTCACTGAGTTAAAAGTCAAACTACCTCGATTTACGTCAATTCCCTTTAAATTTTCCAAACCGTCATAAAAACTTGCAGAAGTTGAACTCTTCAATTCACGAATTCCTATGCGCTCAATGGTTACAGGTGATTCACGTATCGTCTCAGGCGTTCTTGAGGCTGAAACAACTACCTCGTCAAGGGAGGTGGCGTCTTGATTAATAACGAGTTCAACATATTGACCATTTTCTGTTATTTCAACAGTTGTACTCTGATATCCAACAGAAGTAAACTCAATGCTGAAGGGCACTTCCCTATTGACATTTAAGCTAAATTTTCCATCAAAATCAGTTGAAGTTCCAATTGATTCTCCTATGACCCTGATATTTACACCAGGCACAGGATCTGCTGTTTCAGAATCAGTTACCAATCCTGAAACGGAGGTCTGAGCAAACACAACCCCCCCAAGGAGAAGTGTGACCACCAATAAAATTTTGTTCATATAATTAAATTTGTGTGAGTTTAAGAATGGCGAAAAATACAATTTTTTTCGAATTTCACTTAAAATTTACCGCATTAATATGAATAAACCAATAAAAAGAGGGGATATTTTCAAATTCACATTACTTGATCCTGATTTTGTGAGAGGACATTTTGTTTGCCCTTTTGACACTTAAAATATAAATTCCACCCGAAACCTGACTCAAATCCAGGTTTTGATCAAAAATATTTTCCTGATTTTTAAAAGTCTGATGAGAAATTTTTCTTCCCAACAAATCATAGATCATGATATCCACATCACCGGTATCTTCAGAATTAAATTTCACCTTGAAAATACCTTCTGAAGGATTTGGATATACTTTAAAATCATCAAAAACATAGTTGTTGACGCTTAAAACAGGTTCAGAAGAGCAGATTTCCAGGCTCCAGGCTTCCAAAATTCCTGTATCTACAGGCTGATCATCTACTACGGTAAGTGTCCAGTTTCCCTGTGCGTTTTCACCATTAAAAATAGATAGCTCCTGCCTCGGTTTTTTGAGCCCTGAAATGGCAGGACTGCCAAAATTACAACTGAACGGATCTCCCGCATCTGAAAAAATAACCTGAATGTCATCACCGTCATCGCAGTCACTGTTCACCAGCTCAACATTTGTACCTTCAGGACTTGTCAGGGTAACGGTCAAATCACCGAGATAGGTATGGGTCAGACCCGGTGTATTCAAAGACGGGTTCGTTTCATTGATCAAATGAACCCTTACATTTTCCACATTGATATTCTCCGCAATGTTGATGACCGATGTTACTCCGATATTATCATTATCAGGAATCGCAACCGGTGTGTCTTCTGAGGCGCTGATACTACAAATTTCATTGAATTCACCAATGGAAAAACTTGTTTGGTTCATGGAAAAGAAATAATGGCCCACGGCTTCGACCATCACGAAACACTGCGGACCCGACAATTCAGGCACCGTGATGGTGTGATTTCCATCATTGGATACATTCGCCGCCAGTGTGGTTGCAAAGGTTTTACCCCCGTCAACAGACAACAAAATATTAACCTGAGAAACATTGATCCCGTTCGCATTGGTTCCTGCAACATCCCAGGTAATCGTTTCACTTGAATTGGCCGTCCAGACCAGGTCTTCAGTGTTTTGAGACGTAACTAAAAAAGGTCCCGCGGCATCAGTCACACTCACTACAAGGTCATCTGATACCACCTGGCCTGTTTCCGCATTATTGTCGCGCACGGTCAGTCTGAAATTCATGTCCCTGCTCACTTCAGGGATCACTTCCCAGGTAGAAGAGATAACGCCATTGATCAAAGTTTTGAATTGAGGAAAAAAGCGCTCTTTTGCCGCTGTTGGGTTTTGAGACCTGAAAAGTGCCCCGCTCGTTGCCGTGGCACTGGGAGGAACGATGGTAACTCCATTGTCTGTCTGCTCCCAGCAAAAAGTGATCGGATCCCCATCCGCATCACTGCCTTCTCCCACCAATTTAAAAGGTGTGCCTTTTGGCAGGGTGAAATCCTGACCTGCGTCTGCCACAGGAATATTGTTGTTTGAAGCAAGATTTGTAATTGTTGGGCAATTGCTCCCGCTGCCTGATATAACATAAGCCCTGATCTCTTCAATGCTTACAATATGAAAGTACAGGTCACTATGGGCCTGCACATTTTGAGACAAACAATAACCGGCATAGGCCATGATCGTACTGCCACTGCCCGGTTCAACAGCGGTTTCAGGGTTTCTTTGTCCATTCATCCCACAACTGCCCTCGTCTCCGTTAAAGGTGTGGCTGGCACCAAACTGATGTCCCATTTCATGTGCCACCACATCAAAATAGAAATTATCGCCATCGGGTATGGGAGATCCAGTCACCCCACCGGCTTTTGAACCGTCCCTGCAGACCACTGATTTATAAGCAACGGCATCTCCTGAAGTACCAAAAACGTGCCCGATATCATAATTACCCGTTTGGATCACATTGTCAAGGTTGGACTGATTCTCATCCAGCATCAGGCCGACATCTAAATTAGTATAAGGATCGCTATCCGGATCCAGATAAATAATTTCATCATTGTTGGCAACCAGCTGCATGCTGATGGCCAGGTCATTTTCATACAAGGCATTTATCCTGGTCATGGCGGTCGTCATGGCTGCCAATACGACTGCTTTCTTTTCCTCGTCGGTTCCATTTGATATGCCTTCTTTTTCAATATGGTATAAGGAATATTCCCCGGTGGATGCCAGGGCCAGCCTGTAAGTTCTCAGCACACCATCATCTGTGTTTTTCTGAGTCTGGGCCTTCTGATAAGAAGCACCCATCTTTTCTGCCAAACACTGAA
>JAHEHF010000117.1 GCA_024644745.1 Flavobacteriaceae bacterium | reverse complement strand
GCTGCAAATTGCACAGCGAATACAAAAAATGGACCTGCACCCCTCTAAGATCGATATAGGAAAACTGGCCTATGTGTTCCACCTGACAGGGGAGACCGATGTGGATCAGTTTGTTTCAAAGAAACTTGATGGTGCCCGATATGGCAATGGCATAAAACCGAAAGACGTGGTACTATACGGTTTTGGTAGAATCGGAAGGTTACTTGCAAGAGAACTCATGTCAAGAACAGGAAAGGGGGTTCAAATGCGACTCAGGGCCATAGTGACAAGAGGTGAAATAAATAGAGAGGTTTTAGAGAAAAGAGCCTCTATGTTACGCAAGGATTCGGTACATGGGTATTTTAAGGGCTCCGTAAAAGTTGACATGGAGCAAAAGGCCCTGATCATCAACGGGACCACTGTATTCATAATTGCGGCAAATGCCCCGGAAGATCCTGATTATACCCAATATGGGATCAGGGATGCCCTGATCATTGACAATACAGGAGCCTTCAGGACCGAGGAGGCACTTGCAAGACACCTGGAAGCAAAAGGAGCAGACAAGGTATTGCTTACCGCCCCGGGAGTTGGAACTGTTCCAAATATTGTTTATGGTGTCAATCAGCATCACTTTGACCCTGATAAACATCGCATCTTCTCTGCTGCATCTTGTACAACCAATGCGATTACGCCTATTTTGAAAGTTGTTAATGATACCCTGGGTGTTCAGCACGGCCACATCGAAACCATACATGCCTATACAAATGACCAGAACCTGGTAGACAATATGCATAAAAAATACAGGAGGGGAAGAGCTGCAGGGCTTAACATGGTCATCACCGAAACAGGAGCTGGTAAAGCAGTCTCAAAGGCCGTACCAGAACTTTCCGGTAAACTGACGTCTAATGCGATCAGGGTCCCTGTTCCGAATGGTTCACTGGCTATTTTAAATCTGAACCTTCAAAGCAAAACAACACGTGAAGATCTGAATGCCCTGATCAAAAAATATGCTTTGGAAGGAGACCTGGTGGAGCAGATAAGATATTCGATGAGCAATGAACTCGTTTCATCCGACATTGTGGGAAATCTGGAACCTGCAATATTTGACAGTCACGCAACGATTGTTTCCAAGGAAGGAGATCATGCCTTGCTCTATGTTTGGTATGACAATGAATACGGTTATAGCCATCAGGTCATGGGCCTCGCCAAATATATAGCCAAGGTGAGAAGATTTACTTATTATTAGATTTATATTTGGTCGTGTAATTTTATTAAGTGGGAAAAGATGTTTATTTTTAAATTCTTAAATGAATTTAAAATCCCCTTATGAAAAGTAAACTACTTTTGTTTTTAACGGTACTTATTGGCCTGATGTCATGCAATAAGGATAATAATAAAACAGCAATCCCACCCCAAGCCTTTCAGGTTTTTGAAATTAAACCCCAGTCAGTTCCCATTTACACTGAATTTGTAGGACAGGTGTTTGGTGAGAAAGACATTCCTATCAGGGCGAGGGTTGAAGGATTTTTAACGGGAATCCATTTCCAGGAGGGCGAGCGGGTTAAAAAGGGGCAATTATTATATTCCATAGACCCGGATCCTTTTGAGCAGGAAGTGGCTGCCAAAACAAGTTTATTGACCCAGGAAATGACTATTTTGGTTCAGACAGAGAATGACCTGGCCAGAATAGAGCCATTGGCTAAAATGTCGGCTGTGAGTGAGCAGGAACTTGATATGGCGACTGCCAAAAGGGATGCCGCCATTTCGAGCGTTGAGGCTGCAAAGGCAAATTTGAAAATTGCTCAGATCAACCTGGGATATGCCAAAATGTATGCGCCCATTGATGGCATCATAGGAAAAACCATGGCCAGGGAAGGAGAATTTGTGGGAAGGGACCCGAATCCGGTCATTTTGAATACGGTTTCCCAGTTGAATTCGGTCAGAGTTCAATTCTTTTTGTCTGAAAATGATTACCTGACCGTTGCCAAGGAATATATAAGGCGAAATCAGAATGAAATTGAGAGATCACCTGATGAAGAATATAATTTGGAACTGATCCTTGCAGATGGTTCTTCCTACCCACATAAAGGTAAAGTTGACTTTATTGACAGAAATGTCGATGCCGAAACAGGATCAATTCTGGTCCAGGCTACCTTTCCCAATCCGGATCGTTTGATACGTCCGGGTCAGTTTGCCAGGGTAAAGGCCAAGGTAAGACAAGATAGTGATGCCATATTGATTCCCCAAAAGTGTGCCAGTGAACTTCAGGGCCAGTTCTCGGTTTTACTGGTCAATGCCGAAAATAAAATTGAAACACGCCAGGTGACGATCACTAACAGGATTGGTGAGTTCTATGTGTTGGGGGAGGGATTGAAAAGCGGAGACAGAATTATCCTGGAGGGATTGCAAAAAGCAAGAACGGGTATGGAAATCATACCTCAGATAACTGAATTTCAAGGCCAGCAAATGCCTCAATCCTAAGAAACCATGGCTGAGAATCAAGGAAACTTTTTTGTAAGGAGACCCATTGTGGCTATAGTGATAGCCATTGTAATAGTGATCGTAGGTGCCGTATCCGTTATCGGATTGCCTATTGAACAATATCCGAATTTAACCCCTCCCATAGTTCAGGTAAGAGGAACCTATACAGGTGCCAATGCCCTGAACGTGGAAGAATCGATGGCGACACCCCTGGAACAGCAGATCAACGGGGTTGACAACATGATTTACATGAAATCTACCAATGCCAATGATGGCACGATGGTAATCGACGTGTCTTTCGATGTGGGTACCGACCCTGATATGAACACTGTACTGGCTCAGAACAGGGTGTCGGCCGCAACAGCTAAACTTCCTGAGGCCGTTAAGAAATACGGGGTTACCACTGAAAAATCCCTGCCAAATATTTTGATGCTGGTAACGCTTACCTCAGATGGAAGATATGATCAGGATTTTCTAGGAAATTATGCATTGATCAATATCAAGGATCAATTGGCGAGGATCAAGGGAATTGGAAGAGTAAACGTGATGGGCGCAGCAGATTATTCCATGCGAATCTGGATCAAGCCTGATCGGCTGGCGAAAATGGGGCTTACCGTTCCAGAGATCATCAAGGCGATCAATGAGCAGAATGTCATTGTTCCCGGAGGAAAATTTGGAGCAGAACCCGCACCGCCGGGAACTGAATTTACCTATACTGTAAGACTTCCTGAAAGATTCAATTCGCCCGATGCTTTTGGAGATATCGTAGTAAGGACGCATCCTGACGGATCTCAGATCAAAATGAAAGATATTGCAACCATTAATCTCGGGGTTGAAACTTATAACATGTTTCCAAGATTGAATGGTAAAACAGCAGCCATTATTGCCTTGTACCAGGCACCTGGTTCCAATGCCGTTGAATTGGCTGAACAGGTGATCAGCAATATGGATGAAATTGCAAAAGGGTTTCCCGAAAGCATTCAGTATGACGTTTCTTTGGATTCAACTGCACCTATCACCGCAGGCATAAAAGATATTATTGTAACCCTGATCATAGCCTTGATTCTGGTGGTGCTGGTTGTGTTTATTTTTATTCAGGACTGGAGAGCTACGCTCATCCCGACCCTTGCGATCCCGGTTTCACTGATCGGGGCGTTTATGTTCTTTCCTGCACTGGGTTTCACGATCAATGTTTTGTCTTTATTAGGCCTGGTCCTTGCCATAGGAATTGTGGTCGATGATGCCATTGTGGTAGTGGAAGCCGTTCAGGTAAATATAGAGAAGGGCATGAAAACCAAAGAAGCAACTTTTGATGCCATGAAAAAGGTTACCGCACCGGTTATAGCTACAACCTTGGTGTTGATCGCCGTATTTATTCCGGTGGCAGGGATGGCTGGGATAACTGGCCTGCTCTACCAGCAATTTGCAATTACCATTGTGGTGTCGGTGATCGTTTCGTCCGTTAATGCACTTACTTTGAGCCCGGCACTTTGTTCCCTTCTTCTGAAAAAACCGGTTCCTTATGGAGGACCCCTGGGCTGGTTTTTCAAGAAGTTCAACAATGGAATGGATCGGACCACCGAAGGCTATATGAGCTTTACCCATATCATGGGAAGAAAGCTCAA
>JAHEHF010000023.1 GCA_024644745.1 Flavobacteriaceae bacterium | reverse complement strand
CTTGATCATGTAAGTTTTACGATCGATACGGGAGAGATTGTTGGGTTTTTGGGCCCAAACGGAGCCGGGAAATCGACTTTGATGAAAATTATGACCACTTATATTGAACCGACAAGCGGAAGCGTTAATGTGAATGGGTTTGACATTATCGAAAATCCGATCCGCGTTAAAAGGTCCATAGGGTATCTGCCTGAGCATAATCCATTATATCTGGACTTTTATGTGAGGGAATACCTCAAATTTCACGCAGATATTCATAAAATAGGCAAAGAAAGAATTCAGAAAGTGATCGACCTTGTTGGTTTGATTGATATAAAGGGGAAGAAAATCAGCCAGTTATCAAAGGGTTACAGGCAAAGGGTAGGCTTGGCCGCTGCGCTTTTGCATGACCCCGAGGTATTGATCCTTGACGAGCCCACCACAGGCCTTGATCCTAACCAGTTAAAAGAGATCAGGGACCTCATTAAAGAAATCGGAAAGACAAGAACCATTCTTTTATCGACGCATATCATGCAGGAGGTAGAGGCCATGTGCGACAGGGTGATCATTATTAACAAGGGGAACATCGTAGCAGATGAGAGGCTGAGGGATTTATTAACGGATAAGGGCCAGGTCATTCAGGTAGAATTCGACCTAAAAACGGATGAGCACTTATTGAAGAAATTGCCAAATCTAAAAGCTGCAGACCTTACTGCAGAAAACCATTGGGACCTTGTTTTTGAAACGGAAAAGGATATGCGTGCAGATGTTTTTGATTTTGCCCGAGACAATGGAATAAGAATTTTACAGTTAAATCGAAAAATAATGAGTCTGGAATCACTTTTCCAGAACCTAACAAATTAAATTATTAGACATGAGCAGGATAGTTGTTATTGTTTTGGTATTTGCTCTTTGGGGTTTTAATTCCTTTTCTCAGGAAGCAGAAAATAAAAAAGAGGAAACAAAGGATTTTTATTTAAAAAAAGGAAAGGGTTTTGAATTCCATTTTGATCAGGACAAATATATGTTTTACATCGACTTCAGGGGTCAGTTCAGAGCGTCTTATCCGCACAACAACTTTCCCACACAGGAGGATGATTTCAGTGATGATGACATCAATATGGGGATCAGTCGTGCGAGGATCAAATTCGGAGGTTATGTAGGGCAGCCTGAGTATAATTTTTATCTTGAACAGGACGTGAGGGGTGGAAATTTACTTGATTTCAGGGCTCAGATCGAAAAACTTCCCTATTTGAAATTTCGTGTGGGTCAATGGAAAGCCAGGTATTCACGTGAACGTGTCATTTCATCCGGAAAACAAACCGGGCTGGAACGTTCTCTTATCAATAGAATTTTTACAATTGACAGGCAACAAGGGGTTTCTCTGTACGGAAATATTGACGGCGGTGGCGCCGCTAATTTCAATTATTGGGCAGAAATACTTACCGGTAGCGGTCGGGGAGGATCAGTTGGTGACGACGACAACTTGATGTACATGCTCAGACTGCAATGGAATCCGAATGGTGAAGAACTGGGATTTTCAGGTTCCGATTTAGAATATCATGAAAAGTTTGTTTCATCCATCGCAGTGGCTGGTGTAACCAATATTTCTCGCTATACAAGGTTTTCAACAAGCGGAGGAGGTCAGTTGTATGGATATGAAAGTGGTGTTGACGGACAGTACAAAATAGATCAGTTTTTGTTTGAAACAGCTTTTAAATACAGAGGCTTGAGTTTTGATCAGGAATTGCATTTCAAGAATATAGAAGACAGGGTGAATCTGGAGGAAACCTTGCTGATCGGGAATTATTTTCAAGTCGGTTATTTCTTTCATTACCTTTTTGAAAAGTTCCCTAAACCACTTGAGGTTTTTGCACGCCAGGCTTTTTATGATCCGGACACAGATATTTCAGGAAATAATAATTTAGAGTATACCTTTGGTTTAAACTGGTTCTTTAAAGGGCATAAGAATAAATTGACCATTGATTATTCCTATCTTAATTACAATCAGTTCAGAATTGAGGATAATACAGATCATATGGTTCGAATTCAATGGGATGTTTCCATATTTTAAGGTATTCATAGGTTAAATCGTATCTTTGTACCAAATTTTAAAAGAGATGAATTTAGATCAGATACCCAGAATCAAACACCTTGATCAGAACAACTTTTTTTTATTGGCAGGCCCTTGTGCCATTGAGGGGGAAGAAATGGCCATGCGCATTGCGGAGAAGGTATTGAAAATAACAGACAAATTAAAGATTCCATATATATTTAAGGGAAGTTTTAAAAAGGCGAACAGGTCAAGAATAGACAGTTTTACAGGAATTGGTGACGAAAAAGCCTTAAAAATATTGGCAGCTGTAGGTAAGGAATTTGATATTCCTACGGTTACTGATATCCATGGCGAAAAGGATGCAGTAATGGCGGCTCAATATGTTGATGTACTTCAGATTCCTGCATTTTTGGTAAGACAAACAGACCTCGTTGTAGCGGCTGCGAGGACGGGGCGTACAGTAAATCTGAAAAAAGGACAGTTCATGAGCCCTGAAGCTATGAAACACGCTGTAAAGAAGGTTCAGGATTCAGGGAACGAAAAGGTGTTGATCACAGACAGGGGAACCATGTTTGGTTATCAGGATATGATCGTTGATTTCAGAGGAATTCCTGCCATGCAAAAATTTGCCCCAACCATTTTAGACATCACGCATTCATTGCAACAACCCAATCAGGCCAGCGGTGTGACGGGAGGGAAACCGGAACTCATAGAAACCATTGCCAGGGCCGGAATCGCTGCAGGAGTAGATGGTATTTTTCTGGAAACCCACCATAATCCTGAAATTGCCAAATCTGATGGGGCCAATATGTTGAAACTGGATTACCTGGAGGATTTACTGACCAAATTGGTGGCGATAAGAAAAACTGTCAACCAGTTTTGATTATCTTCTGAACTCACTTAAAAAGATGGCTGTAGCCATGGCAACATTCAAACTCTCTGTTATTTGATTTTCTCCAAACTGAGGAATCGTTAGTTTTTGAGTCACATAAGCTTCAACGGGTTTTGAAATTCCATTGGCCTCATTACCCAGGATAATTACTGCGTCCTGTTCCAGTTGTGTGCGATATACATTGGCACCATTCAGGAAAGTTCCATAAACCGGGCGCTTTTCGTTCTTGAGATATGAAACGGCATCTGTATAGGTCACATTTAACCTGGCAAGCGAACCCATGCTCGCCTGCACTACTTTTTGATTGTAGCAGTCTGCAGTGTTTTTGGAACATACCAGCTGATCCACCCCAAACCAGTCGCAAAGCCTAATGATCGTTCCTAAGTTTCCGGGATCATTGACCTCATCGAGCAGCACAGTGAGTCCCTCGTGAAAAGGTTCCTTGAACGGAGGGATTTCAAAAATACCGAGAATTTGATTGGGGCTTGAAAAATCACTGATCAATTGAAGTTCTTTTTCAGTAATTATTTGATAATCAGTTACATTAAACGGGTTTAAATAAGCATTTGTAAAAAACAGCTTATGGACCTTTAATTTCGATCCCAGCAATTCTTCAACGACCTTTATGCCTTCAGCGATAAAGAGTTGTTCAGACTTGCGAATTTTTTTTTTCTTTAAACCGTGTATTAATTTTACCTGATTTTTGCTTAACATTTAAATAGTGTTACTTTTGAAATAGTTTTAAATTTTCACTTGTTGCATTCAATTTTCACCAAAATACTGTTATGTGTATGGATACTTATGCTTTTGGTGTCTTGCAATAGTATTAAATATGTCCAAGAAAATGAAAATTTGCTCAAAGAAAATACCTTAATGATTAATGGGGAGAAGAATAAGGATGAGGAAATCGACAAGTATTTTGCCCAAAAACCGAATCGCCGAACCCTTGGAATGCCTCTTGCTTTGTACTTTTATAATTTCGGAGACCCTGATTTTGAAATGACTTTTGAACAGTGGATCCAAAACAATCAAAAAAAATACAATAAATACGAGAGTGTTTTCTCGAAAAAACAGACTTTTGCAATCTACAATAATAAAAAGGGGGTAAATAATTGGTTCCTTAGAAAGGGTGAAGCCCCGGTTATTTATGATTCATCAAAGTCAGAAAGAACATCCAAAACACTTGAAGATTATTTTATTTCAAAAGGATTTTTTGAAGTTGAAGTTGATTATGAAACCAAAGAAGTAGGCGAGAGAGAACTCTCTGTCGATTACAAGGTCAATACAAATAGCCAGTATTATATCGATTCTGTTGCAACTGAGATCGAATCTCCTGTGCTGGATTCCATTTACTATGCGAACAAGGAAAAGGCGATCCTGAAAAAGGGGAAACCTTTTGTTTTTGAGGACTTTGAGATGGAGGAAGCCAGGCTTGTCAAATTATTCAGAAACTCAGGCATCTACCATTTTAAGAATTACAGTATGGGATTTTGGACAGATTCCATAAAGCAGGATTATATGAAAGATGTGCTGCTCAAAATACCAGACAGGATTGTGAACAGAAATGATTCGGTGATTAAAGTACCCTATAAGGCACAGTCAGTGAGCAAGATCAATGTATACACCGATTTTTCGATTAAAAACAGAGACAGAGAAATCAAAGATTCCGCTCGCTACCAGGGATATAATTTTTACAGTTTCGATAAAATGAAACACAAACCCAAATACCTGGTGAATTCTCTTTTTATAACACCGAATGGATTGTATAAGGATTCGGAAAAATCCCAAACACAGAATTATATCAGAAACCTGCAAACATTTTCTTCATCGGTTGACATATCTTATCGGGAGAATGAGGATGAGTCTCTCACGGCTGATGTTTACCTCAGTCCGCTCAAAAAATATGCCTTGACAGTCGATCTTGATGCGACGACTTCAAATATTAAGCCCTTCGGTATTCTCGGGAAATTTTCTTTTTTGGGCAGAAATATGTTTAGGGGATCTGAAATCATGGAACTGTCTTTCCAGGGTTCCTTTTTCAACGTTGCCAATGATGCTTCCAACAGCGACAGGTTTTTTAATGCCTGGGAGGTCTTGTCAAGTGCCTCATTCAAATTTCCAAGAATTTTGTTTCCCGTTAATACCACCTCCCTGATTCCGAAGTATATGGCTCCAACAACAAATATTGAGGGAAGTGTCAGCTTTCAAAAAAATGTGGGCCTTGACCGGCAAACGACTACCGCCGGGATGGCTTATGCATGGAAAAGTTCTAAGAGAGTGGGTCACAGGGTAGATCTGATCAATTTGCAGTACATCAAAAATCAAAACATTGATAATTATTTCAATATATATGATTCTGAATACCAGAAACTGAATATAGTTGCGCTAGAGGTTTTCGACCAGACACTTCCCAATGACAATGAAGACATTCTCAACTTTATGGATTTCTTCCTCGATCCGGCCAATGGCTACAACCAGACAAACCCCAATGAATATGATACCGTGTCTGACGTGGAAGAGAGAAGGGATATTCTGATTGAAGATTCATTTGTTCCTGCCATAACTTATTCTTTTATCTATAATACACGAGAAAATGTCAAGGACAATAATTTCTACTATTTTACCTCCAGATTCGTTTCTGCAGGCACTTTCACTGATCTGATCTTCAGAAATCAAAATGAAGCGGGTCAAAGAACCCTTTTCGATGTGCCGATTGCCCAATTCGTAAAAGCCGAATTTGAGTACAAGAAGTATTGGGAACTTCGTGACAACACTATTTTGGTATTCAGAACCTTTTTGGGAGCTGCTATTCCTTACGGGAATTCTGAGAATGTTCCTTTCAGCAGAAGTTACAGTGCCGGGGGAAGCAATGAAATGAGGGCCTGGAGAACCTTTGATCTTGGGCCGGGATCGGAAATAAACAATCTGGAGTACAAGGTGGCAACTTTGAAATTGGTGGGCAATCTGGAATACAGGTTCAGGCTGACCAATAAAATTTACAGTGCACTTTTTGTGGATGCAGGTAATATTTGGGACATTACCAATTCCAACCTTGTTACAGAGGATGGAAAATTTACAAGTTTGAGCTCCCTCAAAGACACAGCAGTGGGATCAGGACTGGGGATCAGATATGATTTTGGGTTTTTGGTCTTCAGGTTCGATGTAGGGTTCAAAACTTACGAACCATATTTGTTATCGAGTAATAAATGGTTTGTGAACTACAATTTCGGCAACGCCGTATATAATATTGGTATAAATTATCCATTCTAATTACTAGAATTTCGTACTTTTGTCGCCTAGTTATATTCAATAAAACCAAATAAAAATGTCACAAAAAATTAAATCAGGGGTAGCTACCGGAGATACTGTGCAGCAAATCTTTCAATTGGCAAAAGAGAAGAGCTTTGCATTGCCCGCAGCCAACGTTATCAGTTCAAGCACAATAAATGCGGTGATTGAAGCCGCCAAGGAGCTTAACGCACCGGTTATTGTTCAATTCTCAAATGGAGGGGCACATTTTAATGCTGGAAAGGGTTTGAGCAATGAGAATCAAAAGGCAGCGATCGCAGGAGCCATTGCAGGAGCCAAACACGTGCACGTAATGGCTGAGGCCTACGATGTCCCTGTGATTTTACATACAGATCATTGCGCGAAAAAGTTATTGCCCTGGATTGACGGATTGCTTGACGCCGGAGAGGCCTTCTATAAAGAAAACGGGGTTCCTTTGTTCAGTTCACATATGATCGATCTTTCTGAAGAACCGATTGAAGAGAATATAGAAATCTGCAAGGGGTACCTTGAGCGCATGGATAAATTAGGAATGACCCTGGAAATTGAGCTGGGGATTACAGGAGGAGAGGAAGACGGTGTAGATAATACCGATGTTGACGTTTCCAAATTATATACCCAGCCTGAGGAAGTTGCTTATGCTTATGAAGAGCTGCTTAAAGTAAGCCCTCGTTTTACAATTGCGGCGTCATTTGGTAATGTCCATGGGGTGTACAAACCAGGAAATGTAAAACTGACACCGAAAATTCTAGACAATTCGCAAAAATATATTGAAGAAAAGTACGGCACGGAAAAGAACCCTGTTGATTTTGTATTTCATGGCGGATCGGGATCTTCTTTGGAAGAGATCAGGGAAGCCATAGGTTACGGGGTGATCAAAATGAATATCGATACAGATCTTCAATACGCCTATATGTCTGGTGTAAGAGATTATATGGTCGAAAAAAAGGATTACTTACAGGGCCAGATAGGCAATCCTGACGGAAGTGATGCACCTAACAAGAAACATTATGATCCAAGGGTTTGGGTAAGAAAAGCTGAATTATCTTTCAAAGCGAGGATCAAACAAGCTTTTGAGGACCTGAATAATATTGATACGCTGTAAAAGCGGATATATAGAATTGGAGTACCGGTATAAACGGTACTCCAATTTTTTTTCTAACTTGCCAGTTATAGATAAGGTTTTAATTTTTGTGCACGAAATGTGACAATATAAAATGAGCATATATGAGTTCATGGTTTAAAAGAAAACACAAGGGCATCCAGACGCCAACGGATGAGAAGAAAGACACGCCGAAAGGCCTGTGGTATAAAACACCCAGCGGTAAGATTATTGACTCGGATGATTTGAAGTCACATTTGTATGTGAGTCCTGAAGATGGATACCATGTAAGAATTGGAAGTGCAGAATATTTTGAAATCCTTTTCGACGACAACAAATTCAAGGAGCTTGATGCAAAATTAACGGCAAAGGATCCCCTTAAATTTGTTGATACAAAGAAATATACAGACAGGATCAAAGAAGCACAGCAAAAGACCAACTTGCAGGATGCCGTAAGGACGGCTGTAGGGAAATCCTTAGGAAAGGATTTGGTCATTGCTGCAATGGACTTCAGTTTTATCGGAGGCTCCATGGGGAGCGTTGTGGGTGAAAAGATCGCCAGAGCCATTGAATATTCGATCAAAAAGAAAATACCCTTTTTAATGATATCGAAATCAGGAGGTGCAAGAATGCAGGAAGCATCTTATTCGCTCATGCAACTGGTAAAAACTTCAGCGAAACTGGCTCAGCTGGCCGAAGCCGGAATTCCATACATATCCTTATGTACTGACCCCACTACCGGTGGTACAACCGCCTCATATGCCATGCTGGGGGATATCAATATAGCTGAACCGAATGCGCTGATTGCATTTGCGGGCCCGAGAGTTGTTAAGGACACCACCGGAAAGGACCTTCCTGAAGGGTTTCAACGGTCTGAATTTCTATTGGAACACGGGTTCCTGGATAAAATTGTAGAAAGGAAGGATCTGAAGGAACAGATCAACCTGTATATTGACCTGATACAGAACAATCCGATTCGAACGGCCTAAAATGCGATTGAAAATATTCTTGGCAAATAATAGAAGCATGTACGGCTCATCTTTCACAGCTAATTAAACCTTGATTGATTTGACATCTTAGCTCCTGATCTTTAATAGAATTTGGTAATTTTCTTTGTTTGATAAGAGTTCAGATAAATTATTGCCAATCAAAATAATAATGGTATCTTTGCCGCCTAATAAAATATTAGTACATAAAAATTATTAATTCAAATTTAATGTTAGCATGTATTTAAGTACAGAAAAAAAGCAGGAGATTTTCAAAAAACATGGAAAATCTGCAACAGACACAGGTTCTTCAGAAGGACAAATTGCCTTATTTACTTTCAGAATCAACCATCTTACGGCTCACTTGAAGAATAATCGTAAGGATTTTAATACCCAAAGAGCTTTGGTGAAACTCGTAGGTAAACGTAGAGATTTATTAAACTATTTAATTAAAACAGATATCACAAGATATCGTGCGATAGTTAAAGAATTAGGTTTAAGAAAATAAAATATGAGAGAGGCGTAATGCCTCTCTTTTAGTTTATAAGTTTTGTTATAAAACTAGGATTTAGAATAAAAGTTATTTAAATTCGTTCAAAATCCAAAGCACCTGTTTTTTTAGATCAAAAACAGGGAACTAAAGTAATTCATTGGCGAACTATACTCTTGAAAAAAGGGTTCAACAACACAACTACAAGTTTAACCATGAATTAATTTATTTACTTTGTTATGAAGTAAAGTCTAAAGAAAAATTATGATACCAAAAGTTTTTAAAGAGGTTATCGACCTCGGTGATGGAAGAGAAATTTCCATTGAAACCGGAAAGTTGGCCAAGCAGGCGCACGGATCGGTAGTAGTGCAAATGGGTAACGCGATGTTGCTTTGTACTGTAGTTTCTAATTATGATCCCAGTCCGGTAGATTTTTTGCCGCTTACTGTTGATTACAGAGAAAAATTTGCAGCCTCAGGAAGATATCCGGGAGGCTTTTTTAAGAGAGAGGCAAGACCAAGTGACGGAGAAATCCTTACAATGCGTTTAGTGGATCGTGTATTGCGTCCGCTTTTCCCGAAAGATTATCACGCAGAAACACAGGTGATGATTCAGCTTATGTCTCATGACGATGAAGTAATGCCCGAAGCATTGGCTGGTTTGGCTGCATCTGCGGCAATTCAGTTGAGTGATTTCCCATTTGAGTGCCCGATTTCTGAAGCAAGAGTAGCCAGGGTAAACGGCGAGTTTATTATCAACCCGAGCAGGGGTCAACTGGAGCAATCAGATATCGACATGATGGTAGGAGCTTCAGCTGATTCAGTGATGATGGTTGAAGGGGAAATGGATGAGATTTCTGAAGAAGAAATGGCTGATGCCATTAAATTTGCACATGAGGCCATCAAGGTTCAGATTGAGGCTCAGGTGCGATTGGCAGAGGCTTTTGGCAAAAAAGAAACCCGTGAATATGAAGGGGCTGAAGAAAATGAAGAACTTGCAAAAAGAATTCATGATGCGGTTTATGACAAGTGTTATGAGATTGCTAAAAAAGGAACCTCAAAAAATGAACGTTCAAATCAATTCAGTGAATTGAAAGAAGAATTGATTGCGACTTTTACAGAGGAAGAAATAGAAGAATTTGGTCATTTGATCAGCGGATATTTCGGCAAGGCTCAAAAGGAGGCTGTCAGAGAATTGACCCTGGCAGAAGGATTGAGACTGGATGGTCGTAAAACTGATGAAATAAGACCGATCTGGAGTGAGGTGGATTATTTGCCTTCCACGCATGGTTCATCAATTTTTACCCGTGGGGAAACTCAGGCTTTGGCCACCGTGACTCTGGGTACTTCAAGAGATGCGAATAAAATTGACATGCCATCTTATGAAGGTGAAGAAAGCTTTTATTTGCATTATAACTTCCCTCCATTTTGTACGGGAGAAGCCAGACCATTGAGAGGGACTTCACGTAGAGAAGTAGGACATGGTAATTTGGCCCAGCGCGGTTTAAAAGGAATGATCCCCCAGGATTGCCCTTATACTGTCAGAATTGTTTCTGAAGTTTTGGAATCTAATGGTTCTTCTTCCATGGCAACTGTTTGTGCAGGTACAATGGCACTGATGGATGCGGGAGTTCAAATGATCCGTCCGGTTTCAGGGATTGCCATGGGATTGATTTCTGATGGTGACCGATATGCT
Organism: Flavobacteriaceae bacterium; assembly: GCA_024644745.1. GTDB lineage: Bacteria > Bacteroidota > Bacteroidia > Flavobacteriales > Flavobacteriaceae > Lutimonas. The sequence continues at coordinate 28,966 of JAHEHF010000023.1, read as the reverse complement.
GTATTGTCTGATATTTTGGGTGACGAAGACCATTTAGGAGACATGGACTTTAAAGTGACCGGAACTACTGAAGGGATCACTGCATGTCAGATGGATATTAAAATCAAAGGACTGTCCTATGAAATTTTGGTGAATGCGCTAAAACAGGCAAGAGAAGGACGTCTGCATATTTTAGGAAAGATTAGTGAAACGATCAGTGAACCAAATGCAGATGTGAAACCTCACTCTCCAAAGATGGTGACCAGAGTTATTCCTAATGAATTCATTGGGGCACTAATCGGACCTGGAGGAAAGGTGATTCAGGAATTGCAGAAAGCAACAGGATGTACCATAGTTATCAATGAAGATCCTGTAACTGAGGAAGGAATTGTTGAAATTCTGGGAACAGATCAGCAAGGAATAGATGCCGTAATATCAAAAATCGACTCCCTGATGTTCAAACCTGAAAAAGGAAACGTTTATGAAGTTCAGGTCATCAAAATTTTAGATTTTGGTGCAGTTGTTGAATATACTGAGGCACCGGGCAATGAAGTGTTGCTGCACGTAAGTGAATTGGCATGGGAGCGCACTGAAAATGTAACTGACGTTGTGAAAATGGGTGACGTATTTGAGGTGAAGTATTTTGGATTAGACCCAAGAACCCGTAAGGAAAAAGTGTCCCGTAAGGCCATTTTACCTAAGCCAGAGGGTTTTGTTGAAAGACCTCCAAGAGAGAAAAATGACAGGAGAGGACGCGACAATCGTGGTGGAAACCGAGATAAACGCAGAGATGACAGAAGAAGGGATTAGTCAGATTTTTCCCTGATAAATTAAAACCTCAAAATTAATTTTTTGAGGTTTTTTTTATGGTTTTGTAACATTTACTCTGAATCTTACGTATAATACTATACACAACAGAACGTTAAACTAAAATTCCAAATTTTTAATGAGACAACTAAAAATAACGAAGCAGGTAACCAATAGAGAAACTGCTTCATTAGACAAGTATTTGCAAGAAATAGGTAAGGTTGATTTGATTACGGCTGAAATGGAGGTTGAATTGGCGCAAAGAATTAAGGCAGGAGATCAGATAGCATTGGAAAAATTGACCAAGGCAAATTTAAGATTCGTTGTTTCTGTGGCTAAACAATACCAAAATCAAGGGCTTACATTACCCGATTTGATCAATGAAGGAAATCTTGGATTGATCAAAGCTGCCAAAAGATTTGATGAAACGAGAGGATTCAAGTTTATCTCTTATGCGGTTTGGTGGATCAGACAATCGATTTTGCAAGCCTTGGCTGAACAATCCAGAATTGTGAGATTGCCTTTAAATAAAATTGGTTCGATCAATAAGATCAATAAGACCTTTGCAAGGTTGGAGCAGGAAAATGAAAGACCTCCATCGGCTGAGGAAATAGCAAAGGAACTTGATATGACAGTGAGTGATGTGAAGGAATCCATGAAAAATTCAGGCCGTCACGTATCGATGGATGCCCCATTGATAGAAGGAGAGGATTCGAATTTGTACGATGTGCTGAATTCAGGGGAATCACCAAATCCTGACAAGAGTTTGCTGCATGAGTCCCTGAAGGTGGAAATTTTAAGAGCACTTGAGACGCTGACACCTCGTGAAGCGGATGTCGTTAAATTATATTTTGGTCTTGGAGATGCCCATCCTATGACTTTGGAAGAAATAGGAGAAACTTTTGACCTTACACGTGAAAGAGTAAGACAAATCAAAGAAAAAGCCATCAGAAGGTTGAAGCATACTTCAAGGAGCAAAATCCTGAGAACCTATCTGGGATAATTTACTGAGACGAATTAGAGAAGAAAAGCCTGCCTTATTGCGCAGGCTTTTATTTTTTGTGTTAGTTTTGTAAAAAAATACCACATGTCACATCTGATAGCACCTTCTGTCCTGGCAGCTGATTTTGCCAACTTACAACGAGATATTGAAATGGTCAATGCCAGTGAGGCAGACTGGTTCCATATTGACGTAATGGACGGAGTTTTTGTTCCCAACATCTCTTTTGGTATGCCGGTTATTGCTGCCATTAAAAAGCATGCAAAAAAGCTTATGGATGTGCATTTAATGATCGTTGATCCGGACAGATTCATCAAAGATTTCAAGAAAGTTGGCGCAGACTTGCTCACGGTGCACTATGAAGCTTGCAACCATCTGCACAGGACCGTTCAGGCCATAAAGCAGGAAGGAATGCAAGCCGGAGTTTCCTTGAACCCCCATACGCCTGTGGCTGTCCTTGAAGACATCATAAAGGATCTTGATCTTGTGCTGATTATGAGTGTCAACCCGGGTTTTGGGGGGCAGAGTTTCATTGAAAACACCTACAAGAAAATAGGGCAGTTAAAGGAAATGATTGAAAAATCAGGTTCAAATGCTGTGATTCAAATTGACGGCGGGGTGAATGATAAAAATGCAGAAAAGCTCGTTGCCACCGGTGCGAATGTCCTCGTTGCGGGAAGTTTTGTCTTTAATAGTGACCAGCCTTCCGATACGATTCATAACCTCAAACATTTAAAATACTAGTCTTTCAGGCATCTTCCTTGATGTCTTTGATGTTGAGTTGTAACGAAGTGATGCCATTCCAGTGATTTTCTTCGATGGTAAAAACCGCCTTAAAGGGTTTTCCTTTGTGAATCAACTCATATTTATCACCAAGATTGAATCCAATGGCATTGTAAGTCTTATTGTCACTTCCTGAAACCATGTTTATTTTCAGGTGGTCTCCATTTTCACCGATTCTTTTGCCATATCCGTTGTCCCTGAGTCCGCTCGCCATAAATACGGGCTTCATGTTTTGAGGACCAAAGGGCCCAAGCTGTTTGATGAGCCTTTGGAATTTTGGTGTTATATCTGACAAATAGATCTCTGCATCTATGGTGATCTGGGGGATCAGTAATTCTTCAGGGATACGATCTTTGACCACATCTTCAAATTTTTTTTTGAAAAGGCCATAGTTCTCAGGTTCCAGGGTAAGACCTGCGGCATATTTATGCCCCCCGAACTGGTCGATCAGCTCACTGCACTCCTGCAGGGCCTCGTAAACGTCAAAGCCTCTGACTGAACGGGCCGAAGCAGCCAGTTTATTACCACTTTTTGTGAAAACAAGAGTGGGTCTGTAATATTTTTCAATAAGTCTCGAAGCAACAATGCCAATAACACCCTTGTGCCAGTCTTCTTGATATACCACAGTTGCTGACTTCGCTTCTTCTCTGTTCAACTTGATCTGATCCAGGGCCTCCAGGGTTATACTTTTGTCCAGTTCTTTTCTCTCAGAATTGTAGGAATGAATGGCTTTGGCATAGCCAAGGGCTTTTTCAAAATTTTTCTCAGTAAGCAGATCTACGGCAAAAGAACCGTGTTTCATTCTTCCTGCTGCGTTGATCCTCGGGGCAATCATAAAAACCACATCAGTGATGTCTAGGGTTTCTTTTTTACTTTCATGGATCAATGCCCTGATCCCGGCCCGGGGGTTTGTATTGATCACTTTTAATCCAAAATAGGCCAAAATCCTGTTTTCCCCGGTAACGGGGACAATATCTGCGGCAATGGCAGTGGCCACCAGGTCCAGGTATGGAAGCAGATCCCTGAGTTTGTCTCCCCGCTTGCTTCCCAAAGCCTGAATCAATTTGAATCCGATGCCGCAACCACAAAGTTCATCGTATGGGTAAGTGCAATCCTTCCGTTTTGGATCCAGAACGGCTATAGCTGCAGGAAGGGTGCTTCCGGGCCGGTGGTGATCACAAATGATGAAATCAATACCTTTTTTACGCGCATAGGCGACTTTTTCAATGGCCTTAACGCCGCAATCGAGGGCGATGATAAGACTGATGTCATTGTCATGTGCAAAATCGATTCCGGCATATGACACCCCATACCCTTCAGTATATCGATCAGGTATGTAAGTGGCAATATTTGGATAATAACTCAGCAAATAGTCGTAGACCAGTGACACTGCCGTTGTGCCGTCAACGTCATAATCACCATAGATCATGATGTTCTGATCGGCCGCTATGGCCTCTTCAATTCTGAGTACGGCTTTGTCCATGTCCTGCATCAAAAAAGGGTCATGAAGGGCTTGCGGGGAGGGCCTAAAAAAATCTTTAGCCTTATCGAAATTATCTATGCCCCTCTGAACCAGTATGCTGCTTAATATCGGATCGATACCAAGAGACTTCGATAGTTCTTCGGTCAAATGAGGATCAGGTTTTTTTTTAAGGTTCCAGCGCATGTTATGAGTTCCTTTTTTGTTTCTTACAGTAAGAAAATGCGACGTGAAGATACTTGAATTTCACGAATTACCTTTGTGCAATCCACATGGATCGTCTAAACTATCTCTTTGTATAAAATACGTTTAAATGTAAACAGATTCACAAAAAACAGCAAGGCGAAAAAAAGGAATAAGATTGTTGAAATTGGAAAAAGGCCAAGTCGTGACTTGGCCTTTTTCCTTCTGGAAACAAATTTGAATGAATGATTCTTTATTCATACTTGAGGGCATCCACCGGATCTGAATTTGCTGCAAGGTATGATTGTGTGCTCACAGTGATCAATGCTATGACCAGCGCAATAAGGGTTGCAAGGACAAATGGCAAAATAGGCATGTCGATTTGATATGAAAAATTTGACAACCAGTTTTTTGCGAGCAGATAAGAGACCGGCCAGGCAAAAATATTTGCGATTAAAACCAGTTTCATGAAATCCCGGTTCAGCATATTCATGATCTGTCCGACAGAAGCGCCCAGCACCTTTCTTACCCCTATTTCTTTTGTTCTTTGCTCGGCAGTGTAGGAAGCCAATCCGTAAAGGCCCATGGATGAAATGATAATGGCCAGAATAGTGAGGTATAAGAACATGGTTCCAAAATTTTCCTGCTGCCTCATCAATTCTCCAAATTTTTCATCCAAAAACCTGTAGCGAAATGGATGTGTCGGTTCCAGTTTGTTCCATTCATTTTCAATGAAATCAATGGTTGCATTCATATTGTCAGGGGCGATTTTAAAGGCAGCGAACCAGACATTATTACCAACCTGCAGGATCATGGGCCTGATAGGTGAATTAAAACCTTCAACATGAAAGTCTTTCACCACGCCGACAACTTCTCCGTATTGAATTGATTCCGGAGGACCAAAAAGGGCTCCAATTTGTCTTCCGATCGGGTTCTCTATATTGTAACTATTGACCGCCGCCTGGTTCAGAATAAATGATGGAATTGAGTCATTATCTTTTTGAATGTCAAACAACCTGCCTTCAGCCAATTGTATATTCAGGGTCTTACAAAAATCAAAATCGACAAACATGTTCCAAAGCGGCAACTGATCTTCAACTCCTTTCAATACAAACATATTTTGCCAGGGGTTGTCTCCCGGAAAATAGGAAGCTCTTGAAACAGAAAGAACGTTGCTGTTTTTTGTAAAAATACTTGTGTAATTTCTGAAATCCTGCTGCATTTGATCAGTTTGTATGGGAACAATCAAAACCTGATCACCTTTAAAACCTATATCTTTATTGTGTAAATAGGAAATTTGCTGAAAAATAATGATCATGCCGATAATCAGAATGATCGATGCGGCGAACTGAGTTACAACGAGTGACTTTCTCAACATGGCACCTCCTTTTGTCTTGGTCAGATCTCCCTTTAATACGGCAACCGGTTTGAAGCTGGAAAGGAAAAATGCCGGGTAGCTGCCTGCAAATAAACCATACACCAATGCTACTGAGATGGCAAAAAGGACGGTTTGTGAAAAATAATCATTAAACAGGTAAAGATCCGTATCCATGATGTTATTAAAACCAGGAATGAATAATTCAATCAAAATAAAGGCAAGAAACAAGGCAAGAAAACTTTGAATAATTGATTCTGTCAGAAACTGCATGATCAGCATTTTCCTTGAGGCTCCGGTTACTTTTCGCACCCCGACTTCTTTGGCTCTTTTTCCTGATCTGGCTGTTGACAGGTTCATAAAGTTGATCCCGGCAATAAGGATTACGAGAATTGCAATACCTATAAAAACATAGACGTACATGATGTTTCCGTTTTGTTCGATCTCCCATTCTTTATGTGAATAAAGATGTACCCGCTCAACAGGTTCCAACTGGTATTCAAAGGAATTTCCCTGTTGCAAAAATTCATCGACAGTTATCTTTAGAAAAGCCTCTACATTGGGCTCGATCTTTTTCATGAAGTTGGCCTTCATTTTCTCTTCAAAAGCAGCAAAATTTACATTTTCCTTCAGCCTGAAATAGGTGAAAAAATTGTTGGAGATCCAAATGGGCTCAATATTGTTTTGAGCAATAAACATGTCAAAATGAAAATGTGAGTGACCCTTGGGTTCTTTAACAATGCCTTTGACAATATAGTCTTGTCTGTTATCATAATTGACGATTTTGCCAATTCCGTTTTTGTCCCCGAACAGCTTTTCGGAGCTTTCCTCGGTCAGGACAATCGCATTCGGTTCGTTGAGTGCTGTTGCAGGGTTCCCGTGGGCAAATTCATAATCGAATACCTTAAAGAAACTGCTGTCTGCTCTCACTCCTTTCTGTATATAGACCTTTGTTTGTTCATGTCTCATCAAGATTTCTTGTCTGACGGGTTGAAATCTCGTTGCCTCTTCCACCTCATTGAATTCGGTTCTTAAGGTCTGCGCCATAGGGCTTGGTGAAGCAGGTCCATCCATTTTTTGACCCATCATATCGGCTTTTATACCTGTCCGGTACATGCGATCAGAACCTAACCAATGTTTGTCATAACTTGTTTCGTCCTTTACGAACATAAAAACCAGAATGGTAACTGTCAATCCCAAACCGAGACCAAGTATATTGATAAAGGCATATACCTTGTTTCTGCTGAGGTTTCTGAACGCGACTTTAAAATAATTCTTTAACATTTTTACAGTATTTTATTAAACGGCGGCCTGATTCAATTTGCTTCTTTTTTCAGAAACAATCTGGCCATCCAGAAGGTTGATGATTCTTTGTGAATAACTTGCATCATGAGAAGAGTGTGTAACCATGACAATAGTGGTGCCTGATTCATTGAGGTTACAAAGCAGCTCCATCACCTCATTACCATGTGAGCTGTCAAGGTTTCCTGTGGGCTCATCTGCCAGAATTAATGGAGGTTTTGTTATCAGGGCTCGTGCCACTGCAACTCTTTGCTGTTGTCCTCCTGACAATTGCTGAGGAAAGTGTGAAGCCCGGTGAGAGATCCCTATTTTATCGATCAATTCATTCACTCGGGTTTTCCTTTCTGAAGAGCTGACTTTATTGTAAATCAATGGGAGTTCAATATTTTCAAATACGGTGAGCTCATCAATCAGGTTGAAGTTTTGAAAGACAAAACCGATGTTTTGTTTTCTCACCAAGGAGCGGCCTTTTTCATTCAAGCCACTGACTTCTTTTCCAAGGAACTTATAACTGCCACTTTCGGGCTTGTCAAGCATTCCCAGAATATTGAGCAAGGTTGATTTTCCGCAGCCCGAGGGGCCCATTACTGAAACGAATTCTCCTTTTTCAATTTCGAATGTAACTTTGTTCAGTGCGGTAGATTCGATTTCATCTGTACGGTAAACTTTGCTGAGGTTTTCTAATTTGATCATTTTATATATTTTAATTGATTTCTATTGTTTCATAATTTTTAAATTCCTGGTAAGATGAAGTGATAAAACGTTCACCTTTTTGGAGTCCTTCAAGTACCTGGTAGTAACTGGGGTTCTGATTGCCTATTTTGATATAACGCTTCTGCGCTTCTCCTTTTCCATTGAGTACGAATACATATTGTCCACCGGAGGCCTGAAAGTAGTTCCCTCTCGGGATCATTAGTGATTGCTGGGCCTTTGAAAGCTCTAACCTCACTTGAACAGACTGACCAAGTGTGACTGCTTCAGGAACCTCATTCACAAAAACAAGTTCGATTTCAAATCTTCGGTTGACAACTTCCGGAAGCACTTTTTTAACTTTGAGATCGACAATTTTTCCGTCAAGGGAAAAACTGGCCAATTGACCCGGCTTCACCGAACTTAAATAATATTCGTCTACCTGGCCCTTAATTTTGAATCCGGCCTGAACATCAATTTTTGCAACGGTTTGGTTTCTTCCATAAGATTCACCGATAACGGGGTCAAAGGAAGACAGCATACCACTAACAGGGGCACGAACCATTAATTTTTCGATGTTTTCATGAATCATTTCCAGATTTCGCTGCATCATTTCGATAGACTGATTGATTTGTTTTATCTGGATCTGATTATCCTTGCTGCTTTTGTTGACATTGTCTTGCAGGAGGTTTCTTTTCTGACTTTCGTATTTGAAGCTTTCCCGAATATCGATATAATCATTTTTTGCAATCACATCTTTCGTGAACAAAACAGAATCCGTTTTATATCTGCGAGTTGTTTCGGCAAGTTTGTTCTCGCTGTCTATGAGAGATTCATCTAAATTTCTTTGGTCTTTTTCAAGAGAAAGCTTAAGATTTCTAAGATTATTGATCTGCTCTATAATGGCTGTCTCCTGATTTAAATATCCCAGGGTGGCAGTGGGGTTGCTCAATTGCAAAAGGGGCGTCCCTGCTTCCACATGGACTCCATCTTCAATAAATATTTCTTTAACGGATCCTCCTTCAAGAGTATTGACAAGAACCAGATTAATCGGTTCTATGTCGCCTTCTATCAAGATCATATCCTGGAACTGACCTTCGATCACCTCTTTTACAGAGATCCGGGAAGCATCCGCCTTGTATATTTTCTTGTTAAAGGATTTAAATCCAAAAAATAAAAGCAATAGTAAGAGGATACTCCCGGCTGCATACAAAGTTTTTTTAGCAGTCCATTTCTTTTTTTCAATTTTCTTGTCCATACCAAGCTGTCTCATAGCGACATTTTGTTTTTTTAAAATTTATAATTTCTGTAATCAGACCATTGCATTCTTTTGCTGTTTCTAAAATGCATTTGGTATTCGTGATTTCTTGATTCGGTGGTGGTGTTGTATATTATTGTTTTCATGACTATATATTTTGGGGGATTATTATTTTGTTTTTGATGTCATTATAAAACACTTTCTAGAATTTTTATAATACTGATGACGATACTGATTAATATACTGATCATAATTAATTATTTAGGTTCTGCCAAACTATGTTCAATCTGCATGCCATTTGAAAAAAACTTATAAGTGTCTAATATTCAGCAATATAATTTTTACAGGTATTTTCAAAAGTGTTCATTATCGAACATTTCATTGTTCATTATCGAACATTTTGTACATTTGATGAAAAGAATATTTGAATCTGCGCCATGGCCAAATCAGATGCCACCATATTGATCATAGATGATGATGAGGACATACTCTTATCAGCCCGGCTTTTGTTAAAAAAGCATTATTCTAATGTGATCACACGAAATAATCCAAAGGGGATCAATGAGCTCCTTTCTTCAGAATCAATAGATGTGATTATTCTGGATATGAATTACAGGATTGGATTTAATGACGGTAAGGAAGGGATGTACTGGCTGAAACACATCGTAAGCATCAAGCCTGAAATGGTCGTTATTCTCATGACAGCATACGGGCAGGTCGAACTGGCTGTGGATTCCATTAAAAAAGGTGCCTTTGATTTTATTTTGAAGCCCTGGAGCAATGAGAAGTTTTTGGCAACCATACAGGCCGGATTGCAATTGAGCAAGACAAAGCATAAAGTGAAGATCCTGGAATCTTCCAAGGAGGCACTTGAAAGAACCATAGATCAGAAGTTCGGTCCTGTTATTGGTAAATCGGGTGCCATGAAAAAGGTCATGGATGTGGTTGACAAAGTGAGTGTGACCGATGCCAATATCCTGATTTTGGGAGAGAATGGAACCGGGAAGCAGCATATCGCCCGTGAAATACACAGGCGCTCAAAATTCAAAAGCGGACCTTTTGTTCATGTTGACCTGGGGGCGCTTTCTGAAAGTTTGTTCGAGAGTGAGCTTTTTGGTCATAAAAAAGGAGCCTTTACAGATGCCCATGAAGACAAACCCGGCAGGTTTGAATTGGCCGAAGACGGGACTTTGTTTCTTGATGAAATAGGAAACCTGCCTTACGGCCTTCAATCAAAATTGCTTACGGTGCTGCAAGACAGAAAAGTGTCAAGACTGGGTGAAGGAATTGAACGCCCCTTTAATGCCAGGCTTTTGTTCGCAACAAATGCACCCTTGAATGAATGGGTGGATGAAGGAAAATTCAGGCAGGACCTCATGTTCCGAATCAACACGGTTGAGATAGAGATTCCTCCGATAAGAGAAAGGCCTGAAGATATTAAGGAATTCGTTAATCATTTTCTGAACACTTATAAACTCAAATATCATAAGTCGCATCTTACGATTGATAAAGAAGCCCTTGAGTTGCTGGAGTTGCATCTTTGGCCGGGTAATGTAAGGGAAATACAGCATACCTTGGAAAGAGGGGTGATCATGTCTGACGGCCAAGACATTAAAACTGAAGACTTCAACCTCAGCACCGCATCGGTTCAGTCTGGAAGCAAGGTGGAGGAATTTGATAACCTGAACCTTCAGGACATCGAAAAGATCCTTGTAGAAAAGGCGGTGGAGAAGCATCAGGGAAATATTTCAAAAGCGGCAAAAGAGTTGGGTTTAACAAGAGCGGCCCTATACAGAAGACTTGAAAAATTCAATCTTTAAATAAAAAATTGTGATAAAAAGGTTTACCATTCAAGTGACATTACGGATCTTCCTGATACTTATCTTTTGTGTCCTGTTTTCCTACTTCATCGTAAAAAACATTTGGTTTAGCAGCGCAGGAATTGGTGCATTGGTGATTATTCAGGTCTATTTTCTAATTCGGTATGTGAACAATACCAATTATTCTCTTGTGAAATTCCTGGATGCCCTCAAAACAGAGGACTATTCCGTTTATTTTTCACCTTCTAAAAAGGGAGATTCCTTTGCCAAGGTATATGAAGACTTCAATTTGATCATCAAAATATTTAAAAGGAACAAGATTGAAAAAGAGGCCCAGTTCAAGTATTTCAAATATATTTTGGAACATGTCAATCTGGGTATTATATCCATTAAAAAGGAAGATCTCTTCAAAGAACATTCTGAGGCGGAGATTTTGTTTTTAAACAAGGCGGCCTGCTCAATTCTCAATCAACCGCAGCATAAATACTGGCATAGAATGGCTAATAATTTGCCTTGGCTGGTTGAGGAAATAAAGAAAATTGCCAACGGAGGAAAGGCGTTGATAGACTTTGGGGATGATTCAGAACAGAAGCAGTTGTCTCTGGAAGTTATAGAAATCAAATTGCTCAATGCACCTTATTTGATCATTGCCTTTCAGGATATCAGATCAGAAATCGAGCAGAAAGAAATTGAAGCATGGCACAACGTAATCAGGATACTGGCACATGAAATGCTCAATTCCTTTACACCTGTGAGTTCATTGGCATCCACCATAAAATTGATGACAGAACCGGATGAAGAGGGGAAATGGAACCTTAATCAATTGGATGAAGAAGACCTTCACGATATCAATGTGGCAGCTTCGACCATTAAAAAGCGTTCGGATGGGCTATTGGAATTTGTAAAAGATTACAGGACCATTTCAAATGTTCCGGTTCCACAAATGAAACTTGTCAATGTAAAGCAATTTTTGACAGACATGAAGGTCCTGATGTCTTCAGCCGCCAATGAGGCAAAGGTTGATATCAAGATCAATCCGATTCCGGCCAATGCCAATATTTTCATAGATGCCAAATTGATTGAACAGGTCTTGATCAATCTGATCAACAACAGCCTTCATGCCCTTGATGGGATCTCCAACCCCACTATTACACTGGGATGTGTTGTGGAACCAAATAAAACAATTGTGATGTTGACAGACAATGGAAAAGGCATTGAAGAGAAGATCATCAATCAGATCTTTATTCCTTTTTATACGACCAAAAAGAACGGTTCTGGTATCGGCCTGAGCCTCTCCAAAAATATCATGAAAAAGCATGGTGGAAATTTATTGGTCAAGTCAGAAGTAGGCGTCAAAACAACCTTCTCTTTGCTTTTCAGGCCTCATGCAGCATCGACCATTCTGCGTTAAAGTTTTGATAAAATTCGAAATACAGTCAGAAGGCGACCATTCATTATTTAAATTTGTTAGAGCCAATTTAAAATGAAATGAAGTACTTGATCGTTGTTCTGGGTCTTTTTACCTTGATTTCCTGTAGGGAAAAAAGCGGCGGAAAAGAAGCCCTGAATGAAAACAAGGAAATAGAAGTTTATGATTTTTCGGAATTTGAGCCCCTGTTGCATACAGAGGATGACAAAACCTATGTCATTAATTTTTGGGCAACCTGGTGCAAACCCTGTATCGAAGAACTCCCTTATTTTGAAGGGTTGCAGGCTGAACACAGCGAAAGCATCAAAGTAATTCTTGTCAGCCTCGATTTTCCTGATAAACTGGAAAGCCAGCTCAAGCCATTTGTTAAAAAAAGAAATTTAAAGGCTCAGGTCGTATTATTGGATGATCCCTACGAAAATGAATGGATCCCAAAAGTTGATGAAGGCTGGTCAGGGGCCATACCGGCCACCCTGATCTTCAACAAATCAAAAAAAGCATTCTATGAAGGGTCTTTTACCCGGAAATCCTTGAACGAGGAAATTATTAAGTTCACTAAAATATAATATTATGAAGAACAAACATTATTTTCTTTTATTAATGGGGGTATCACTCCTTACGATTTTTTCGGTATTTGCGTTTACAGGAGTCGATACCAGCGTCTCAAAGATCATCATGAGTTACGGTATTGGAGACAAGGCTTCAGATTTCAAACTGAAGAATGTTGACGGCAGGCAGGTCTCCTTGTCTGATTATAAGAAGGCCAAAGGTTTCATTTTAGTTTTCACCTGTAATACTTGCCCGGTTTCTGTGGCCAATGAAGACAGGATCATGGCTCTTGATAAAAAATATAAACCCTTGGGATTCCCGGTGGTGGCCATCAATCCTAATAATCCTGAGTCATCACCCGGAGACAGTTTTGAACTGATGCAAAAAAGGGCCAAGGAAAAGGGCTTTACTTTTCCATACCTATACGATGACCAGCTCAGTGTTTATCCTGAATACGGGGCATCAAAAACTCCTCATGTATATGTCTTGAACAAAGAAAATGAGGATCTTATCGTGAGGTATATTGGATCGATTGATGACAGTGCGAGAAATCCGGATGCAGTGAAGAACAAATATGTGGAAAATGCGGTTGACGCATTAATTCAAGGGCAACAGATAGAAGTGGCCAGCACCAGGGCCATTGGTTGTTCCATTAAGAAATGACAAACAGAAAAAATGAATTAAAAAGCATTCACAACATGTTGTGAATGCTTTTTAATTATAGGTCCAGATTGTTTAAAAGATCTTGTTCAACCAGGTTTGGAAGGGTTATGCTCAAGTCAGGTGTCCTTTTCATTTCCCTTTTTATCGCAAACAAGGCTTCTTCATTTCTTGCCCAGCTTCTCCTGGCGATACCATTGTTCACATCATAGAAGAGTAAAGATCTCAATTGCCTTTCTGCCCGATCAGATCCGTCCAGAACCAAACCAAAGCCCCCGTTTGATACTTCGCCCCATCCAACGCCTCCACCATTGTGAATGGAGACCCAGGTGGCCCCTCTGAAACTGTCTCCGATCACGTTATGAACAGACATGTCTGCCGTAAAAGCGCTTCCGTCATGTATGTTACTGGTTTCCCGGAACGGAGAATCGGTTCCGCTCACATCATGATGGTCCCTTCCCAGTACGATGGGTCCTGAGATGTCACCACTTTTGATGGCTTGATTGAAAGCAGAGGCAATTTTTGCCCTGCCTTCCGCATCGGCATATAAAATGCGTGCCTGTGAACCGACAACAAGCTTGTTTTTCTTTGCATTTTTGATCCATATGATATTGTCATCCATCTGAAGCCGAATCTCATCAGGAGCCGTTTTGCGGATCTCACTTAAAACTTTCATGGCAATGGCGTCAGATTTGTCGAGGTCTTCAGGTTTTCCGGAAGTACATACCCATCTGAAAGGTCCGAATCCGTAATCAAAACACATGGGTCCCAATATATCCTGAACATAGGTCGGATACCTGAAATTTTGATTGCTTTTATCCATAATATCGGCTCCGGCCCGAGAAGCTTCCAGTAAAAAGGCATTGCCATAATCAAAGAAATACGTGCCCTTTGCAGCGTGTTTGTTGATGGCAGCAGCTTGTCTTCTTAAAGATTCCTGAACTTTTTGCTTGAAAAGTTCAGGGTCTTTACTGATCATGACATTGGAGGCTTCAAAACTGAGGCCTGCAGGATAGTACCCTCCGGACCATGGATTGTGCAGGGAGGTCTGATCAGACCCTACGTGCACAAATATGCCTTCTTCATAAAATTTTTCCCAAACATCTACAATGTTGCCGTGAAAGGCTATGGAAATCACCTCTTTTTCAAGCTGTGCCTTTTTTACCCTTTGAACAAGGACATCCATCTTATCGATCAAAATCCCGGCCCAGCCCTGTTCATGTCTTTTTCGGGCCGCTTTTTCATTTACTTCTGCGCAAACTGTAATGCATCTTGTTATATCTCCGGCTTTGGGTTGCGCACCGCTCATGCCTCCCAGTCCGGAGGTTAAAAACACTTTTCCTTCGGCCGTTTCCCCTTTTTTTAAAATTTTCCGAAAGGCGTTCATCAGCGTGATGGTGGTTCCGTGAACAATACCCTGGGGTCCGATATACATATACGACCCGGCAGTCATCTGTCCGTACTGTGTCACACCCAAGGCATTGAATTTTTCAAGGTCATCGGGTTTTGAATAATTGGGAATCATCATCCCATTGGTGACAACGACTCTCGGCGCCTCTTTATTTGAAGGGAACAAGCCCATCGGGTGGCCCGAATACATATGCAGGGTTTGCTCTTCTGTCATGAGGGCCAGGTACTTCATGGTAAGCAGGTACTGGGCCCAGTTTTGAAAGACGGCACCATTTCCTCCATAAGTGATCAGTTCTTCGGGATGCTGGGCAACAGCAGGATCCAGGTTGTTCTGTATCATGAGCATGATGGCTGCCGCTTTTTTGCATTTGGCGGGATAGGCCTCAATCGGCCTGGCGTACATATCATAATTCGGTTTGAACCGATACATGTAAATCCTGCCAAAGTTTTTAAGTTCTTCCAGGAACTCCAGAGAGAGGGTTTCATGCCAGGAAGCCGGAAAATAGCGCAGGGCATTTCTGATGGCCAGTTTTTTTTCTTCCGCTGAAAGGATATCCTTGCGTTTTGGAGCCCTGTTGGCCCCTGAAGGATAAGGTTTTTTTACGGGCAGTTCGGGCGGTATGCCTTGTAATATCTCCTGATGAAATGTTGTGTCGGTTTTTGTCTTTATCATGCCAAGGGGGATTTAATAGGATTCAAATAATTCATCGTACTCGCTGTAGCTTTCAAAATGAAAGGAGGTAGTCGACAATAATTCTCTTTCCTGGATCAGTTTTACAGCTTTTTTAATATCCGTTGAAAAAATCCTGTCTTCTGTTGCAAAATCTATGATTTCACGGATTGAATTGTGAACGTCATCAAGTACCTCACTTGATTTCAGCGGTTTTCTAAAATCAAATGCCTGTGCGGCACATAACATTTCGATGGCCAGGATCTTTTCCAGGTTGTCAATGACGCGGAGTGCTTTTCTGCCACCTATGGAGCCCATGCTCACATGATCTTCCTGACCCAGTGAGGTTGGTATACTGTCGGCACTTGAGGGAAAGCACAATCCTTTGTTTTCACTCACCAGTGCAGCAGAAGTATACTGCAGGATCATGAATCCCGAATTAAGGCCTGTATCCTCCATGAGCAACCGGGGGGTGCCTTCATATTTTCCCTCTAAGGAAAGATAGGTCCTGCGGTCTGAAATACTCCCGATTTCGGCAGCAGCCAGACAGGCATAATCTAAAGGAAGGGCTAGGGTTTGACCGTGAAAACTTCCTCCGCTGATGATGAGTTCCTCAGAAATGATCACAGGATTGTCGGTGACCGAGTTAAGCTCGGTTTCCACACTTTCCTTTAAATGCAACCAGGCATTTCTCGAGCTGCCGTGTACCTGGGGCATGCATCTGAGCGAATAGGGATCCTGTACCTTACCGCAAAAGAGGTGTGATTTGCCAATTTGGGAATCCTGAAGAAACTGATTGATTCTTTTCGCCACATGAATATTTCCTTTAAACGGCCGCGTTGCATGAAGTGACTCGTGAAAGGGCATTTGTGAGCCCATGAGTCCTTCGATCATCAAACTTCCAATGAGATCTGCATGAGAAAGGCAATTGTATAGTTTATCAACACACATCACGGCATGTGCCAAAATAAATTGTGTACCGTTGATCAAGGCCAGTCCTGCTTTCGGATGCAATTTCAAGGGTTCCAGACCCTCTTTTAAAAGGACATTTTTTGTTTTCTCAATTTGGTTTTTATAGAATACTTTTCCCTCGCCAATAAGTGGAAGGAAAAGATGGGACAATGGTGCCAGGTCACCCGAAGCGCCAACTGAACCTTGTTCAGGCACCATGGGGATGATATCATTTTCAATATGCCACTGGACCCTTTCCAGTACTTCCATGGAAATCCCTGAATAGCCCTGCGCCAGGGAATGCATTTTTAAGATCATCATGAGTTTGGCCAGGTCCTTTTCAATTGGGGCACCGACCCCTACCGAATGGCTCAATAAAATTTTTCTCTGTAATTCACTGGTATCTTTTTTAGAGATGATCGTATCGCACAAAGGTCCAAAACCCGTATTGATGCCATAGACGGCCTTATCTTTCAGGGCGGTCTTCAAAACGACCTCGTGGGATTTTCGAATGTTTGTTTCAGCTTCGCTTGACAAAGTGCCTTGTAAGTCTCCATTGAGTATTGAAATTGCCTGTCCCACAGTAAGTTGGTCCAATCCGTATCTAAACATAGTATTAAATTTGCGTGTATCAAATTTACGATTATATTTGATGCTTTATAATACCATTATAATTAATTATTGATAACTATGAGTAATCAAATTGAATTGCGTCACCTGAGGTATTTTCTGGCAGTTGCCGAAGAATTGCATTTCAGAAAGGCAGCCGACCGGCTCTTCATTTCTCAACCCGGACTGAGCCGTCAGATCAAGCAGATGGAGCAGGAACTGGGCCTGGAGCTTTTTGAAAGGTCAAACAAAAAGGTTTATTTGACCAAAGCCGGAAAGTATCTTCAGAACGAGATCGAGCTGATCCTGAAGAATCTGGACCACACTTTTAGCCATACACAACTTATAGACCAGGGCAAAGAAGGCGAGATCAGCTTCGGCTATGTAGGATCCGCCATGCAAAATGTGATCCCTGAATTCATTTTAAAGATAAAAGATGACTATCCGAACATCCATTACAATTTGAAGGAAATGGAAAACCCTGATCAGATAGATGCCTTGTTCATGAAGGAAATTGACCTGGCATTTGTGAGGCTGGACAAGGTTCCTAAAGGCTTGAAAATTCATCCTGTCTTTGAAGATACATTTTCCCTGGTACTTCCAAAAACACATGCCATGAGCCAGGATAATTTCAAGGACCTTTCTGCCTTGAGGGAGGAACCATTCATTCTTTTTGATCAGTCATACAGCCCTGCCTATTACGCACAGGTGATGCAGATATTTGAGCAAAGTGGATTTCATCCCCAGATTTCACATAATACGGTTCATGCCAGTACCATTTTCAGATTGGTAGAAAACAACCTGGGCATATCAATAGTTCCCAGCTCCTTGCTCCTGGGCTACTCCATGAATATCAAAAGCATTGAACTGAATCAGATCCCGCAGCGCACCGTTTTATCAGTGGCCTGGAGCTCGGCAAACAGGAACCCTATTTTGAACAAGATTCTCTCCTTTATTCTCAAAAGAAGCCGTTAAATGCTTATGATATTTCCCCCTTACAGGATTAACGGTTTTGGCACCATGTAAAAGATTTTTTTAACGTATTTTTGATCAAAATAATTGATATGACGGAAAATAATAAACCTACCCTGGTGATTCTGGCTGCCGGTATAGGCAGTCGTTACGGAGGCTTAAAACAGTTGGATACGTTTACCCCTGAAGGGGACACGATCATTGACTTTTCAATTTATGACGCCCTCCGGGCAGGGTTTGGAAAATTTGTTTTTATCATTCGAAAAAGTATTGAAAAAGAGTTCCGGGCCGAGATCGATAGCAAACTCAAGGGGAAGGCAGCAGTTTCTTACGTATTTCAGGAAATTGACAAGGTCCCCGAAAAGTTTAATAATCCTGACAGGGTGAAACCCTGGGGAACGGGTCATGCCATGCTGATGGCAAAAGATGCGGTAAAGGAAAATTTTGCGATCATCAATGCAGATGATTTCTATGGCCGGGAGGCCTTTGATGCCATGGCATCTTATTTAAGATCCGTTGATAAGAATTCCTTTGATTTCAGCATGATGGCCTATTTACTGAAAAACACGGTTTCGGAGCATGGTTTTGTTTCAAGAGGGGAATGCACTGTGGATGAAAACGGTTTTTTAATGGAGGTTGTGGAGAGAACGCATATTGAGAGCATCGATGGAAAGTTAATGCGAAAAGACGAAGAGGACAATTTGATTCCAATAAGTGAAAATACGGTTGTGTCAATGAATTTTTGGGGGTTCACTCCGAGATGTTTTGACTATGCGGAAACATTATTTAAGACTTTTCTGGAAGAGAACAAGGACAATTTAAAAGCGGAATACTTTATTCCCCTTATTGTTAATGGTTATCTGAAAAATAAAACGGCAACAGTTAAGGTACTGACCTCCGGGGCGAGATGGTTCGGTGTGACTTACAAAGAGGACAAGGCCTTCGTCCAAAAAGAGATACAGGCCCTTAAACAGAAAGGCGTATATCCGACACACTTGTGGTAAAATGTTAGAAAAAAGAAAAGAGGTATTGGCAGCATTTCTTCCCGAAATGGAAATAAAGGAGGTTAAAGAGCTTATCTCAGGACATATCAACGATACATATCTGGTCAAAACGAATAAGGGGTCTCAGTATGTGGTCCAAAAAATCAATAAGGATGTTTTCAAAGATGTTCCGGGTTTGATCAGGAACAAGGTTCTTGTAAGTCAATACCTGCATTTACAAATGCCTGAAATGAACGAGAAAGAGAGACAAAGAAGGATTTTGACCTTTGTCCCAGCAGTTTCCGGGGTCTACCATTTTGAAGATGATCAGGGCGAATTCTGGAACGCCATGATCTATATTGATCAAAGCCAAACTTTTGACATCGTCCATGACCCAACCATAGCCTATGAAGGGGGAAAGCTGTTCGGGGAGTTTTTAAACCTGACAGAAGGTTTTGATACCTCAAAATTAATTGAATCCATTCCCCGATTTCACGATATGTCTTTCCGATTTACCCAGTTTGAGGCTGCGCTGAAAGGTGCTTCTGCAGACAGGCTTGAAAAGTCAGCTTCAGAGATCAAAAAAGCCTGGATGCTAAAAGACGAGATGCACATTTTACAAGATTTGAAGGAACAGGGCAAGATCAGGCTCAGGGTGACGCATAACGACACCAAAATTTCAAATGCGCTTTTCGATTTACAGGGCAGGGGCCTGTGCGTCATCGACACTGATACCGTGATGCCCGGTATTGTTCATTACGATTTTGGAGATGCCATCAGGACAATATGCAATTCAGCTGCAGAAGATGAAAGGGATCTTGAGCGGGTATTTTTTAAAAAAGACCTTTACGAGGCCTACAGCCTCGGATTCCTGGAAACTGTGGGTACTTCAATTACTGATTTGGAAAAGAAATACCTCCCCCTTGGGGCCAAGACCATGACCTTTATTATGGCCCTGCGCTTCCTGACCGATTATCTCAACGGAAACATTTATTATAAGACCAAATACCCTGAACATAATTTAGACAGATCTAAGAATCAATTTAAACTGATTCAAAGTTTTTCCGAAAAAATTAGTGTTTAATAGCAGGTGGATTTTTAAAAGAATAGTTGGAGAATATCGGTTTAAAATTTGTTTTGAGTAAAGGAGAAATAACATTCAAACTGAAATAACCTTGTACAAATCATCATTTCAAAATGCAGATTTTAGAGGAGTAAAAAAAAACAAAGATGAAAATAGCGGGATTTAAAAGAACAATGACATTATCAGCAGGTATTCTCCTCTTGGGGTTACTGATAGGTTGTACTAGTGGCGAAACAAAACTTGAGGAGGAAATAGATGTCTTGACCTATGTTGATCCTTTTATTGGAACGGGTTTTCATGGCCATACTTTTCCGGGCCCTGTATTGCCCAATGGAATGATTCAGTTGAGCCCTGACACAAGGCTAAACGGGTGGGATGCGTCAAGCGGTTATCATTACAGCGATGATACTATTTATGGTTTTAGCCATACGCATTTAAGCGGAACAGGGATAGGTGATCTTGGAGATATTCTCCTTCTTCCTTTTACAGGGGAGCCAAAAGAAAAACCTGTAGCAAAATTTTTAAAAGTCAATGAAAAGGCAGAAGTAGGTTATTATGCCGTAAAATTTGACAACTATGCCGTGGAAGCAAAATTAACAGCTACCACACGTGTAGGAATGCACCAATACCATTATGAGTCAAAGGAGAGTAAAAAACTATTATTAGATGTGGGCCATATTTTACAAAGAACCTGGGGGCATGACAATACGTATAATGAATTGGAAATAATCAATGACCAAACCATCAGAGGAATCAAGCAATCCAGTGGCTGGGCTTTTGATCACAAGGTCTACTTTTATATTAAATTTTCGAGCCCGTTTGTTCTTGAATCGGTCTTTACAGATGATAAAGAATCGGATAATTCTGCAATCTATAAAGGGAAAGACATATATGCATATTTCGGTTTCGATGCGTTATCTGAACAGGAGGCCCTACAAATAAAGGTGAGTGTATCATCAGTTGATCCGGAGGGAGCTGTTAAAAACATGAAACAAGAATTACCTGGCTGGGATTTCGAAGAAGTAAAAGAAAAAGCCAAGGATAGCTGGCGGATGGCATTGAAAAAAATTGATATCGAAACCCGTGACAAGGAAAAACAAACAATATTCTATACGGCTCTTTATCACAGCATGATCGCTCCCATGATTTTTCAGGACGTTGATGGTCGGTATAGGGGAATGGACCAGGAAATTCATAGCACATCAGAGGGAGAAACCAATTATACGGTTTATTCTTTATGGGATACCTTCAGGGCTTTGCACCCATTAATGACGATTATTGATGAAAAAAAATCTGCAGACTGGGTTAACAATCTTCTTCAAAAGTATAAGGAGGGCGGTTTGCTTCCAATGTGGCCACTGGCAGCAAATTATACTGGAACCATGGTGGGTTATCCTGCCGTGGCCAATATTGCCGATGCCTTGAACAAAGAAATACCTGGAATTGACAAGAAACTTGCTCTTGAGGCTGCCATCAACAGTGCTTCTTATAAACCTTGGCTGGTAGAAAATTCTGATAACCTGAGGAAAAAATCACTGATGCCACTCTACAATAAATACGTTAATGAAAACCGCCATATTCCGGCTGACAAAATTATTAAATCTGTTTCTTTTGGTCTTGAAATGGCCTATTATGATTGGTGCATTGCAGAAATTGCAAAACTCAATGGAAACGATTCAATTGTTCGAGTTTTTGAGGAAAGAGCCCTGAATTATAAGCGGTATTTTGACGTTGAAACTGGCTTTATGAGGGGAAAGAATGAAGATGGTTCCTGGGTTACTCCTTTTAATGCAAAATATTCGAGTCATGACAGGTCTGATTATGTTGAAGGAAATGCCTGGCAATGGACCTGGTTCGTTCCACACGATATAGATGGTTTTAAAGATTTGTACGGGAGTGATTCCGCTTTTGTTCAAAAACTGGATACGCTGTTTAGCACTTCTTCCGAAATTCTTGGTGAAGATGCAAGTGGTGATATTACCGGGCTGATTGGTCAATACGCTCACGGAAATGAGCCGAGCCATCATATTACGTACCTGTATTCTTATGCCGGGAAGTCCTGGAAAACAGCGGAACTAATAGATCAGATTCTCAACGATTTTTACGCTGCAGATCCTGAAGGGATCATTGGCAATGAAGATTGCGGGCAAATGTCTGCCTGGTATATTATGAATGCCATGGGGTTTTATCAAATGACTCCTGGAAGACCTGTGTATACGATTGGGCGGCCATTGTTTGATAAGGTCGACATCAATCTTGAAACAGGAAAAGTGTTCACCATCATTGCTGAAAATAACAGTGAGGCCAATAAATATGTTCAAGAGGTCTGGCTAAATGGAATTAGGCATGAGCGTTTGTTTTTCACTCATTTTGATATTAAAAATGGAGGAACATTGAAAATCATTATGGGAGATGAAGCCAATAAAAAATGGAATTAGATAATTTTTATACAATGAAATATACCCAGCTTGTTTTAATCATTTTTTTACCCATTTTTTTAAATGGACAGGAAATGAAATACCCTTTTATGGACGACAAACTAGACCCTAATGAAAGGGTTAATGATCTTATCAAAAGATTAACACTTGAAGAAAAAGTAAGTCAGATGCAGGATGTAGCTCCTGCCATTGATCGTTTGGGGATTCCGCAATACAATTGGTGGAATGAATGTTTGCACGGGGTGGCACGCGCAGGAAATGCAACCTCCTTTCCACAGGCCATAGGTATGGCTGCCACCTGGAATACTGATCTGATCCATGAAGTTGCTGATGCCATCAGCACCGAGGCCAGGGCAAAATTTAACCATAGTGTGAGTCTGGGGCAGCGAAACCGCTATCAGGGACTGACCATGTGGACGCCTAATATTAATATTTTCAGAGACCCAAGATGGGGTCGGGGGCAGGAAACCTATGGAGAGGATCCTCTGCTGACCTCTAAACTGGGAGTCGCCTTTGTAACAGGTTTGCAAGGAAAAGATCCTGATTATTTCAAGGTGATTGCCACACCCAAGCATTTCGCGGTGCACAGTGGCCCTGAATTCAACAGACACTATTTTGATGCCTATACCGATAAAAGAGACCTATGGGAGACCTATTTACCGGCCTTTAGGGCCACGGTTGTTGAAGGAAAGGCCTTTTCGGTAATGTCAGCGTATAATCGTTATTTGGGGGCCTCAGCTACGGCGAGCCCTTTGTTGCTGGATGAGATCCTCAGAAAGCAATGGGGGTTTGAGGGTTATGTGGTTTCTGATTGTGGTGCCGTAGCAGATATATATATGTACCACAAAATTGTTCCCACAGCTGAGGAAGCCGCCGCTTTGGCCGTAAAATCAGGTTGTGATTTGAATTGTGGCAATACTTATTCGCATTTGACCGAGGCTGTAAAAAAAGGGTTGATCGAAGAAAAGGAAATTGATCTGGCCATAAAAAGGTTGTTTTTAGCCAGGATGAAACTGGGTCTTTTAAACCCACCGAATAAGGTTCCTTTTGCTAAGATATCAGGGGAATCGCTTGAATCAGAGGCGCATCAAAAGCTCGCCCTGAAAACGGCCCGAGAATCTCTCGTATTGTTAAAGAACGAGAACCACACCCTTCCGATTTCAAAATCTATTAAAAAAATAATGGTTATTGGGCCAAATGCCAATGACAGACAGTATTCTCTGGGGAATTATTTTGGAACGCCCACTTTTAGTTCAACGATTTTAGAAGGTATTGAGAAATCGGTGTCTGAAAAAACAGAAGTTAGTTACTTCAAAGGGACCAACCTGACAGATGAAAATATGATTTTCGACATCATCAACCCGGATAGTTTTAAGGGCCGCCTGAAGGTTGAATATTTTGATAACGCCAACTTAACAGGGGAACCCCTTGTGACAGAAGAAAAGGATTTTATTGATTATGACTGGGGAGGAGCGGTACCTCATGGCACACTTACGCCCGGAAAATTCTCCATAAGATATTCAGGGGTGCTTCAGGCAGATTTTGAGGGGAACATTTTATTGGGCATACTTGAAAAGGGAGGGTCTTACAAATTGTTTCTTGATGGCCAGGAGGTTATGGCCGGATCAGGAGGGAACGCAGTAAAAATAGAATCAGGTGAATTTACTCTTGAAAAAGGTAAGAAATATAAATTAGTACTGGAATACAGTTGCACTAATCCGTGGGAGTCCGCCATTCAGCTGCTTTGGAATCAGGAGGCATTGAAAGGAAAGGATGAGATGATGAAGCAGGTGAAACAAAGCGATATGATCATTTATGTGGGGGGTATATCGGCAAGGGTGGAAGGAGAAGAAATGCCTGTGGTGATTGATGGGTTTAACAAAGGAGACAGAACCCATATGAAACTGCCAGAGGCCCAGCTGAATTTGTTAAAAGACCTGCATGCCACCGGGAAACCAGTTGTAGGTATAATGGCCTCGGGGAGTGCGATGGCCTTAAACTGGGAAAAGGAACATCTGCCGGCTTTGCTGCACATATGGTATCCCGGCCAGGCCGGAGGAGCTGCTGTTGCCGATATCCTTTTTGGAGATTACAACCCCTCAGGTAAATTGCCCGTGACCTTTTACAAATCGGTTGAAGACCTGCCCCCTTTTGAAGATTATCACATGAAAGGAAGAACCTATCGATATTTTAGCGGAGAGGTCTTGTACCCTTTTGGCTATGGACTCAGTTACACCAAATTTTCTTTTGCAAAACCTGAATTGAGCAGTAATTCTGTTGCCAAGGGAGAAAAGGTGAAGGTGAAGGTGAAAGTGACTAACGCAGGTGATATGGCAGGGGAAACAGTGGTGCAGCTTTATGTAAAAGACATGGAGGCTTCAGTGGTCAGACCCATTAAATCTTTGAGACATTTTAAAAAAATCTATTTGGCCAAAGGGAAATCTGCAGAAGTTGAATTTGAATTGAGTCAGCATGACCTGTCTGTTTTTGACGATAACGGGCGGCCTTTTGTTGAAAAGGGATTTTTTGAAATATTTGTTGGAGCGGATTCCTCAACTGAAAATAAAGCGACCCTGGAAGTGAGATAAAGCGTATTGTTTTTGGATCACATTGGGCAATGACATCAGGAAATACTTTGCAAAAGTTTCTGCCTTAACAAAGGCTATTTTACCTGGTTGCAGGCTTTCCGAAAGGAAATCCGTGTATATTTACTAAATCTGTGGGCTGTATGGAAAAATCATACCGATTTTTCCGTATCGCAGACATGGCATAAACAGTTATGTGTAATGATAAAAAAAAGAGACTCATGATGCGAACCATTTTATTATTAATTGTTTTAAGTTTTAATTCTATCATTTACGGACAGCATGATGAAAGAATTAGCACTATTGATTTTGTGCAGATATTAAATGGCAACAAGGCAGAAGCTGATTATTACTATCAGAATAACTGGAAGGTACTCAGAAGTATGGCCATGGAAAATGATTATATCGATTCCTTTCAAGTCATGGAAACACCTTTCACTGAGGAAGCACCATTTCAATTGATGCTTGTGACAACATACGCCGACAAAGAACAATATGACTTGAGAGAAGACCATTTCAGGGCTTTGATTAAAGAGAAAGGAACGTTGGAATTGTTAAATGAAAAGAAACCGGAAGAGTTTAGAAAAACGATATTCAGCAAGGAAGAAGTACGGCATTGGAAATAAGCAGCATACATGTCAATTAAAAAAAGGCATTGAAAAGAACTTTTTTGACTTTTTAAGACAACCTATTGGAATTCGTTAAAACATCGAAACTGTATAGATTACAAAAACAGGAAATCTGTGATTTGTGGAACAATGAATATCCCGAAAATCTCAATTATAAGACCTTATTTGAATTTGAACAGTATTTAAGAAGCCTGGATAACCCATCACATGTGATTATGCTTGACGAAAATCAAAAAATCAAAGGCTGGTATTTTGATTTTTACAGAGACGATGAGAAATGGTTTGCACTAATCTTAAACTCTGAATGTCAGGGAAAAGGATGGGGACGGAAAATTTTGAACTTAGCTAAAGAAAAAGAAACTGAATTGAACGCATGGGTAATAGATCATAACAAGTATAAAAAGCGCAATGGAGAACGATATAAGTCTCCCTTGAATTTTTATGTTAAGAACGGCTTTGAAATAATGTCGGAAACGAGACTGCAAAATGAAAAAATAGCTGCTGTAAAAATAAAATGGAAAATTTAAGCAAGCTGAAACATATTTTAATGTAAATATGATCGGGCAAGCTTTAACAGACTCTTAAATTGAATTTTAAATACCGTAAAGGAAATGAAAATCAAGATGAAACTATATAAATTTACATTACTCCTGTTTGTAATTATTGGGATTTCATCATGCAAGAACGAAAGAGACAACACCCCATCTGCACCAAATATCATTATTTTTTTCACTGACGATCAGGGTTATGCAGATGTCGGCACCTATGGTGCGGAGGGTATCGAAACTCCACATCTGGACCAGCTGGCCTCTGAAGGCATAAAGTTTACCAATTTTTATGTTCCTGCCACGGTCTGTACTCCCTCCAGAGCAGGGCTTTTAACCGGCCGTTACCCGAAAAGATATGATCTTCATGAGGCTGTACTATTCCCGTTTTCAAACAAAGGCCTCCCTTCAGAAGAATATACCATGGCAGAAATGCTCAGGGAAGCGGGTTACAGCACCTCATGCATCGGGAAATGGCATTTGGGTCATCAAGAGGAATTTATGCCAAACAATCATGGTTTTGAGAAATTTTACGGTGTTCCTTATTCTAATGATATGGATAATTACTATTATCAAGGAATTGATTTTCAGTCGCCACCACTTCCTCTGTACCGAAATACAGAATTGATAGAAAGCGGGCCCGATCAGAAATTTTTGACAAAAAAATATACAGAAGAAGCCATTCGTCAGATAAGGAATCGGGGAGAGAAACCATTTTTTATCTACCTGGCACATAATATGCCTCATACCCCGCTTCATGTTTCACCTGCATTTAAGGGCAAAAGTGAAAAAGGACTTTATGGTGACGTGATCATGGAATTGGATTGGAGTGCCGGTGAAATATTAAGTGTATTGAAGGAAGAAGGTATTTATGAAAATACCATTTTTATTTTCACTTCTGATAATGGCCCCGAGGTTGGCTCAGCAAAACCGCTCAGGGGGAAGAAAGCTCAAACATGGGAAGGCGGTCAGCGTGTTCCGGGAATTATTACATGGCCGGGTCAAATACCTAAAGGTATTATAAGTGATGAAATTGTGAGTACCCTGGATTTGTTTCCTACATTTGCACATATCTCATCTTCAAAGATTCCCGGGGATTTAATACTGGACGGGACAGACATTCATTCGTTTTTATTATCTCCCGAAACTGTAAAATTACCAGAACGTCCTTTCTATTACTTTGCAAGAAATGGTAATTTGGAAGCGATGAGGTTTGGGAAATGGAAATTACATCTAAAAAAATCTTTGGGATGGGATGAAAAAACTGAAGGGATTTTTCAAGTCTCACTTTACGATCTTGAACTTGATAGCTCAGAAAAAAATAATGTGGCAAAACAATTTCCCGATATTGTTAAGAAAATGACCTATATGCTGGAAACGTTTGATGAAGCATTATAATGCAACAATAACAATTTATAAAATAGACAGGCAAATAAGCCATGGCTATTCTAACAATACCTAACAAAAACAAATAATATAAGAATGAAAATTTTGAAAAACATTACGGTAATCATAAATCTTTGCTTTTTGCTCTTTTTGTATGGATGTAGTGAGTCTAATGAAAAAACGAAAGAGGTGTTCAGTAAGAATTTGGACCAGTGGCTGGCCAAGGAAGTTGACAAAAGAGAGTCATTAGAAAGCCTGGAATTTGCCAAACAAGCGCTGACAAAAAGCCAGGTGGAGCTGGCAACGGACCTTCTGTATGCCGACAAACAAGTAAGAATGATAAATGATTTTGAAACGCAGTGGGACAATGGCTCATTGAGTTTTGATGGTTATATGATGCCTTTTTACTATAATATTTTTGGGGATCAGCCTTCAGACGGAAGAAGCTTGTTTATTTCCCTGCACGGAGGCGGAGGAACGACCGCTGAAATGAATGACCAACAATATAACAATCAAAAACATTTATACGATGCTGTTATGGGTGGCCTTGAGGGGGTGTATCTTTCACCAAGAGCTCCTACCAATGCCTGGGATTTATGGCATCAGGAACATATAGATGATTTTATGAATATCATCATTCAATTGGCGGTCATTAAACTAAATGTAAATCCTGATAAAGTTTACCTTCTGGGGTATTCGGCCGGGGGTGATGGCGTATATCAACTGGCGCCAAGAATGGCCGATCGATGGGCAGCTGCCTCTATGATGGCCGGACATCCGAATGACGCATCTCCATTAGGTTTAAGAAATACTCCTTTTGCTATCCATGTTGGGGAATTGGACGATCCTTATGACAGAAATAAGGTAGCCGCACAATGGGGAGAAGAACTTGATAATTTGCAGCTCAAGGATCCTCAGGGCTATATACACGATGTCGAGATTCATGAAGGAATGGGTCATTGGATGGAACTTAAAGATGCAGTTGCTCTGGCATGGATGAAAGGTTACCAGCGTAATCCCATTCCTCAAAAAGTGGTTTGGAAACAGGATAACAGGCATCACAAAAGTTTTTACTGGTTGGGATCACCTGAAAACAAGATTAAAGATGGGGATAAAATTGTCGCGGAGTACAACACAAACCTCAATGAGATCAATATCATTGAAAACTCAGGTGACACGATACAATTATGGATGAATGATGACATGCTGAATTTGGACCGCCCTGTAACGATCAAATATCAAGGTAATGTCATTGGAAAGAAGATATTGACGAGGTCAATATTGAATATCTATCAAAGCATGAATAGCAAGGGTGATCCTGAGTTGTCTTTCCCTTGTATGATATCAATAGTCAATAATGAAGAGATCCTGGAATAATCATCTTTACGA
>JAHEHF010000116.1 GCA_024644745.1 Flavobacteriaceae bacterium | reverse complement strand
ACAACCTCCACAAACAAACCCCCATCGGTATTATTTACTTTGGCCAACTTATTCCTGGTCAATCCTTTGATGGTCTTGTCCCATTTTTTGTTAGACAATCCCGAACGGGTTTTCAGTTCGTTTAAATCGATTTTCTCTACTTTTTGAAGCATGGCCAAAACCGCTTTTTCGTCCTCGTTGAGTTCAACGACTGACGCTTTGCGTTCAGGCTTCATCTGGGGAAAGAACAGCACTTCCTGTATGGAGGCATTATTGGTCAGAAACATGACCAGTCTGTCAATCCCAATTCCGATGCCTGAAGTAGGCGGCATCCCGTATTCCAGCGCCCTTACAAAATCCATATCAATAAACATGGCTTCATCATCTCCCTTTTCAGAAAGGTTCAATTGCTCCTGAAAACGTTCCAGCTGATCAATAGGGTCATTCAGTTCAGAATAGGCATTGGCCAGTTCCTTTCCATTCACCAAAAGTTCAAAACGCTCTGTAAGCTCAGGGTTTTCTCTGTGTTCTTTGCAAAGCGGACTCATTTCTTTAGGGTAATCTATGATAAAAGTTGGTTGCACATAGTGATGCTCACATTTTTCCCCGAATAATTCGTCGATCAGCTTGCCTTTACCCATGGTCTCATCCACCTCGATACCAACCTTTTTACAAATCTCCCTCAATTCAACCTCATCCATTCCGGCCACGTCATAGCCAGTGTGTATCTTGATCGCTTCAAGAATAGGCACCCTGTCATAAGGCGCCTTAAAATTGATCATGTGCTCTCCTACCTTAACTTCTGTTGATCCATTTGCATCAATGGCCACTTTTTCTAGCAATGCCTCTGTCATCTGCATCATCCAGTTGTAATCTTTGTAGGCCACATACAATTCCATGACCGTAAACTCAGGATTATGAGTTCGGTCCATTCCTTCATTTCTAAAATCCTTTGCAAACTCATAAACAGCATCGAAACCCCCAACAATCAGTCTTTTCAAATACAACTCATTGGCAATTCTCAAATACAAGGGCATGTCAAGAGCATTGTGGTGCGTAACAAAGGGTCTGGCTGCAGCACCACCCGGGATCGGTTGTAAAATTGGGGTTTCCACCTCCAGATAACCTCGGTCATTCAAAAATTCACGTATGGAGTTCGTGACCTTTGTGCGCTTGATAAAGGTTTCTTTTACATGATCATTCACCATCAGATCAACATAGCGCTGACGATACCTCATTTCTGCATCGCTGAAGGCATCATGGGTTTTTCCTTCCGCGTCAATTTTAACGATCGGCATGGGTTTCAATGCCTTTGACAGCACTGTCAGTTCTTTGACCATTACAGATTCCTCACCTACCTGGGTCCTGAAAACCTTCCCCTTTACTCCTATGATATCACCAATATCCAGCAATTTTTTGAACACATCATTGTACATGGTTTTGTCTTCACCAGGACAGATTTCATCTCTGTTGATATAGATCTGCATCCTTCCTGTGGTATCTTTGAGTTCTGCAAAAGAAGCCTTACCCATTATTCTCCTGCTCATGATTCTTCCTGCTAAAACCACTTCGGTTCCTTCCCTGGCATCAAAATCCTCCAAAATCTCATGAACTGTTGATGTTGTTTTAAAGGCTGCGGCCGGATAAGGATCGATCCCCAGATCTCTCAGTTTCTGAAGCGATTCCCTGCGTACAATTTCCTGTTCTGTTAACTGCATTTTCTCTTTTTTTGAAAAATAGGTTGCAAAGATACATGATTCAATGAAATAATGGGATAATCATCAAAGGATGTGGTTCCATATTTTTTTAATGATCAAGAAACAAGCAATCCTGCTGAAACCTGCAACCTTGATTCATGCATTTAGGAATTTATAAATGACAGAGATGGATCAAGTGTAACGAAAACATAAAATTTTCGTCAAGTAATCGAATTATTTTGACGAATTTTGCAATCTTAAATTATTCATTAGAATGAGCATCTGGAGGGTACTTCTATCGATTTTATTTCCACCTCTTGCAGTTATTGACAAGGGCTGCGGGAGTGTTGTAATCGTTTTTATCCTAACCCTTTGCGCCTGGATACCAGGTGTCATCGGGGCGCTGATCATATTGAACAACCCTAAATACAACTGATGAATCAGGTTCTTATCAAAGACATCGGCTCTAAAGATTACAAAGAGGCCTGGGATATTCAAAACAAACTTTTCCAGGAAATTGTCGATATAAAGCTGGACAACCGGAATCGTGAAGAAAAAATGATCACGCAAAACCATTTGCTTTTCACTGAGCATCCACCGGTATATACGCTTGGGAAAAGCGGTGACCTGTCCAATTTGCTTCTCAATGAAGAGCAGCTCAAAAAAAAGGGAATTTCCTTTTTTAAATCCAATCGCGGCGGAGACATCACCTTTCATGGACCCGGTCAGATCGTGGGCTACCCCATTCTTGACCTGGAAGCCTTCAAACCTGATATACGATGGTATATGAGAAGCCTTGAAGAAGTGATCATCAAAACCATCTCACATTACGGGCTTCAAGGGGTCCGCAGCGAAGGAGAAACCGGGGTATGGCTGGACGTGGGAACACCCTTTGCCAGAAAAATATGTGCTTTGGGCGTCAGAACCTCAAGATGGGTCACCATGCACGGCTTTGCCCTGAACGTCAACACGAATCTGGGTTATTTCGACCACATTATCCCATGTGGAATAAAAGGAAAGGCTGTCACCTCTCTGGAGGCAGAGCTCAATAGAAAGGTATCCCTGTCAGAAGTCAGAACACTGATACTTGAGCATTTTGCCGAGGTTTTCAAGGTAGAATTAATTTGAGCGCTAAGCACTCGTTTCCTCGTTAAAATAAACCTTGTAATATTTCATTTTCTTTTCTTCATCATAGCCCAGTTCCAGGTACTCAGAAGAAGCGTCAGGCGCTTCAACATCCAATTTGATCTGAATGTTGGTATCGAGACTGATCTCGGTTTTTAATTTTTTCTTTTGCTTTTTCAAAACAGATTCAGAAACGTGAAACTGGTTTCTGATCAGCACCTCCTTTTCCCCTTCATACAACTTCTTATAATCTTCAAAGAGTCCTTTTTGCTTCTCATCCTCAAATACCTCCTCCTTAAAATCATGGATGTTCACCGTTTCGTTTTCTTTCAGATAATCGATGGTCTTGGCCAGGAAATGACTGTGCTCCTGGGTACTGTAATCCGTTTTCAGGACCTCATTTGAAAAATCCTTGCAAAGCTCAATATAAGACTGTGTGTGGTTGTTCTTGTCATCAGCAAATTTCACATTTAAAAAGTGCTTGGTCCAGTACTGGGCGTCATAATTATTATTATCGACACTCAGCACGGCCAGGCCTTCATCGTCCTGATAATTGACGATCAAACAGCCTTTGTCTATTTTTTTGGTGCTGATCCCTTTTTGTACCATGACATCCAGGCTTCCGCCATCCATAAAAGTCTGAAAGAAATTGGTCTTGCTTTCTATCTTAAAGATCCCAAGAGCCTTGGTAAAAACCTCTTTGTATTCAATGTCCTCGAACAGCACAACGATCACATCTCCCGTTTTGATCTGAGCAGAATTCGATTGCTCGAACAAATGGAGCAAAATATTCTTTGAGGCCTCTTTAAAAAAATCCTCCTCCTTAAAAAGCCTCATGCTGTAACTGTTGATCTCGTTCAGACTGATGTCGGCATGATGATGGAACCTGAAACTCTCGGTCAGATTTCCAAAGGGTTTGAGCAGATACGGGAGCATCAGGTTATAACTGTCCTCGTCAAAAACCACCGGCTCTTCCGAAAATACATTACGCGTATCATTGAACTTGTTACCGATTTTATGGATGATGAGTTTCGGCATGCTTGCCTTGGTTCTTTTTATCATAGAATCAAATCTTTTTACAAGGTTGCAATGATACTATTTTTAATAGAATTTTTAAACTGAAACCGATCATAAAATTGAACTTCAACCATTTTGAGGCAACCCATGAATAAAAATGGCTGCCGTGCCATGTTTTGAGATCAGCATGACTTGTTCACAAAAGCATCTCAAGAATTTTACAAGTCCAGTCTTAACTGCTCGGGAAGTAATTTAAAAGTCTTTCTGTGGTGCGGTGTGGCTCCGAATTTTCTGATGGCCTCCCGATGCTCCTTCGTCGGATAGCCTTTG
>JAHEHF010000075.1 GCA_024644745.1 Flavobacteriaceae bacterium | reverse complement strand
ATGAAAGAGTAACCCTTGGAATTGGCACCCAAAAATACAGAAGATATTCTGATGTCAATGCCAAAGTGGCCATCTTAAGGCAGACCCGATCCGGTAAAATGCCCATCAGCCTTACATATTATGGAAATTTTGCCTACAACGGCCAACAGCAATCAGCAAGCAATCCTTATATCACTCACCCTCAGGACCGCTATTCTTATTTCCACCAGCTGATCCTGGCCAAAAGGTTCTCTCCGGCACTGTCAATGCAGATCTCACCAAGCTTCTCCCATTATAACGCCGTTTATCCGGGAATGCAGAATGACCGAATTGCTGTGGCTATAGGCGGAAGGTATAAGATATCACCCAACACTGCGATCCTTGTGGATTACAGCCAGCCTCTGACGCAATTTGACCTGGATAATGAAGAAGTGAAAAAGTTAACATCGAACCATCCCGGATTGAGCCTGGGCTTTGAATTCGGAACTTCAGGACACGCCTTTCAACTGTTTGTCAGCAACTACTGGGGTATCCTGCCACAGGAAAACTATGTATGGAACAAAAATGATTTCTTCGGAGGAGACGTCCTGCTTGGATTTAATATCACCAGGATCTACAACTTTTAACCACGACTAACAAGAAAAAAAATCAAAAGATGAATCATAAAAAGCCAAAAGGCAAAATGTTTTCAAGAAGAGGAATTTTGCCAATTTTGGGTAGCAGCCTTTTCATTCCTTTCATCGGAACCGCCAATTCTGATACCCAAACCAATCAGACAGATGAAGAGCCAACGGAATACAAAACTTTGTTAAAACCTGATGGGACTGCTGTGAAGGTAAAGGTAACCGCTCTTAAAAATTCAAAGGTTGTAAAGAAGAAAATTTCCAATAAATCCTTTTTGAACTGGATCGGAAAAAAACTATAACGCAATAATATTCAAAACCATATGGATAATTCTGAAAAAAATCAAAGGAGAAAATTTCTTGACAAAGGCTTAAAGTTTGGTCTTGCTGCAACCATTGGAGGGCTCGGGCTGTCCAAACTGGCTTCAAAGCTCAAAGCAAGTCCGGATACCCATTCAGGAGACATGATTGAATTAATGGATACAGAAGGAAACATTATTCAGGTTGATTCGTCCGAAGTTGTTGAAATTGAACATGATCATGATCCTGTAAAAAAATATAATGTCCGTGAAGGTGATCCCAACAGAAAATATGTAATGGTGATCGATCTTGCCAAGTGCAAGAATGCCCTGGCTTGCCAGAGTGCCTGTAACAAACACCACTACATCACAGGTGACAATGCATGGATCAAGGTTTACAATATGAAGGATTCTAAAGACACTGCCAATTACTGGATGCCAGTAACATGTCAGCACTGCGATGAACCCGCATGTGTTACGGTTTGTCCGGTGGATGCCACCTTCAAAAGACGCGACGGCCTGGTGCTGATAGATAATGAACGATGCATCGGTTGCCGATTTTGTATGGCCGCCTGTCCTTATTCGATAAGGGTCTTTAACTGGAGTGAACCGGATCAGGGGGAGATCACCATGCACATGGAGCACTCAGAACATCATCCCGCCCCTGAATATGCAGGTACGCCAAGTATAAAGGGAACTGTTGATAAATGCGATTTCTGTCCGCATACCATCAAAAATAATGAGCCGCCCCATTGTGTAACAGCCTGCCCGAATGGCGTGTTCTACTTTGGTGACAAATACGAAGACACCGTGACCAATGGCGAGGAAACACTCCGACTGAGCAAACTCCTGGAAGACAAAGCGGGATACCGGTACATGGAATCACTGGGAACTGAACCCAGCGTATATTACCTCCCACCAACCAACCGACTTGTGGATTTCGAGGACGGCTTAGAAAATTACAATGAATATCAATCTGTGGAAAAACCTGAATGATTATGAAATCTCGTGAACAATTTATACAAGATTTAGCTCCCAAGA
The DNA here is from genome assembly GCA_024644745.1 of Flavobacteriaceae bacterium. GTDB lineage: Bacteria > Bacteroidota > Bacteroidia > Flavobacteriales > Flavobacteriaceae > Lutimonas. Next base: position 11,544 of record JAHEHF010000075.1, on the reverse strand, counting down.
AGTTCAATAAAATTGAAAAAATCTGGATGGGTGTACTCATCGTTGTGATATTTGCCGGTTTTTTGGCTTATGTGGATCAGGTGAGAAAGGGACTTGAAGTTACCAATCTTAACGATTATGTACTTTGGGGAATCTATATTTCCAATTTCGTGTTCTTTATTGCTACCAGTTTTGTAGGTGCGGCCACTGTGGCTATTTTGCGATTAACGCAAAATTCCTGGAGAACTCCTTTGGTCAGGAGCGCTGAGATCATTTCACTGGCTGCAACGATCATGGCCGGTGTTACGATCATCATCGACCTGGGTCGACCTGACCGTATGCTCAATACGATTATTTACGCCAGATTCCAGTCGCCCATCACCTGGGATATTATCATCATCCCAAGTTATCTGATCGCAGTATTCTTCCTACTGTACTATCCTTTACTTCCTGATTTTGCGATCCTGAAGAAGTACTACAGCAAGACCCAACCGAAACTAAGCAAGATATATGGAAAACTATCACTGAAATGGACAGGAAGTGAAAAGCAAAAACTTATCCAGCAGAAATCTGTCCGGATCGTGGCCGTGCTGATCCTGCCTCTGGGTCTTATCCTGCAAACCATTGACGCCTGGCTGTTCTCCTCTACCTATCGCATCGGATGGAATAGTACCAATTTTGGACCTTATTTCTTTTCCGGAGCCTTTGTAACGGGTGTTGGTGCTTTGGTGGTCAGTATCTATTGGGTGAGAAGGATGAAAGGTCTGGAAGAATACATCACCGACTATCATTTTGATAAAATGGGTAAATTTCTTGGGCTGGCCTGTTTGATCTATTTGTATTTCAATGCCAACGAATACCTCATGCCTGCCTATGCCTCAACCGTTGAGGAAGAGGCGCACCTTGATACACTTTTCACCGGTCATTACTCGAACCTGTTTTGGTTCGTAACCATTGGAGGACTTGTGATCCCGGTTATCCTGTTGTTTTTCAAGAAAGGAAGAAAGCCCTTCCCACTGTTCCTGATCGGAATGCTTGTGGTACTAGGTGCCTGGTGGAAACGTTATATCATCGTCGTGCCCACCTTATTGCACCCCTATCTTCCGATCCAGGGAGTTCCCGAATCCTGGCGTGAATACTTTCCCAGTTTGCACGAATGGCTTATCACGGCGAGTAACCTGGCAACAGGCCTTTTGATTTTCACACTGCTGGTTCGTTATCTGCCAACTGTTTCCATTCAAAGGTCTATTGATGAATATGAAGCCCAACAATCTGAATTAAACAAGAAATCATGAAAACACGTATGCAATTCCATTCTATATTTTTTCTCGTATTTTCCATGCTGTTTGTTAGTGGCATCCACGGTCAGAGTAAAAAGAAAGTAAGGGTCAGGATCAATGCAGCTTATGTACATGTGATCGACCATGAACACTATCTGAACATCAAGGCCTCGGCCAGGGTGGACAAAGAAACCGTAGAAGTATCCAATGCAGAATTTATTGTCTCTCAGGAACTGGAAGATGGTGAGATAGAGATCGGAACAACCACTACCAATGCAAGAGGCTTAAGCAAATTTGTTATCGAAGATTTTGATGCACTGACGCCCGATGATGATGGATTTTATCATATTACAGTGAGCTTTGGAGGTAATGATGATTTTAAAAGGGGTTCAAGGGAAGTGAGCTTCAGAAAAGCTGACATCATGGCCGAATTGGTCACTAAAGACAGCGTTAACTATGTAAGTGCCACCCTAATTGATGTGAAACTTGACAGCGCCATTGCTGAGGTTCCGCTTACAGTTCAGGTAGACCGGCTCTTCAGACCCCTGAAAATTGAAAAGGACTTCTTTATGACGGACGACAATGGTAATGTGGAAGTGGCTGTGCCGGACGATATTCCCGGTGTTGACGGCATACTGAAGCTGGAAGTGGTCCTGAACGAAAGTGACGACTATGGTACCGTAAAAAAAATTCTTCAAGAACCAATTGGAACACAAATAGTTGACGAATCCACTTTTGATCAGCGAACCATGTGGTCGCCCAGAGGAAAAACACCGATCTTCTTATTGACTGTAACTTTATCTTTTGGTTTTATTGTATTGGGAATATTTGTATATTTATTCTTCAATTTAGTCCGAATTTATAAATCTTAAACTTAAACTATGAAAACACTTAAAAACTTTTTAATTCTTGCCCTTGTTACTTTTGGGCTCTTGTCATTTGGTACTGCATTTCAGGACGAATGGGTGGTTCCGGAAAAGTATCAGAATATGAAAAACCCTACCAATCCTGATGAAGACCTGGCCATTGGAAAGTCCTTATATTCCAAACATTGCCAGTCATGTCATGGGAAAGAAGGTTATGGAGACGGTAAAAAAGCGAATGAAGTGGAAGGTGATCTTGGTGACTTCTCTTCCCCTGAATTTCAAAGCCAGTCTGATGGAGCTCTTTTTTACAAAACATCTTTTGGAAGAAATGACATGCCTGAATACACTAAAAAAATGCCTGATGATGAAGACAGATGGCTTATTGTAAACTACATGCGCACCTTGGCTGAATAAATTTAATATTGATAAAATTAATAAACCGAACTTCTGTTCGGTTTTTTTTATGCCTTTCTGTTTTACTTACTGAGCCCATTATTCAGCGATTCCTCAATCATATTCTTTGTTTTAAGTTCTGCTCGTAATCTGACTTCGGTCTGATCCCCTATTATATTCATGTTGTGTAACAGTTATTACACAAAACATGACGAATATCATTAAATATCTCATAATTAGATCATAACTTACCTTAGTTAAGTCTATAATCCCCCGTATAGAGATGAATTTGGGTTTAAATTAATATCCTTTTTTAGCTTAACCCCATCTTATTTTATTTGAACCAATAGACATTAAAAAAAATTAATTCTTTTAGGTTTCATTATTGATCATTTTCATCATTCAAAAAACCAATTTATGGATGACTCTTTAAAACCGGCTGGAAGAAGACAATTTATTAAAAAAGTTTCATCAGGAACGATGCTAACTATTACCGGTCTGGGCATGTGCTCAGTATCTTCCTGTAAACAAGATTCTGGTGAAAAAACTACCGTCATGACACCGGAAGGAAAGTTAGTTCAGGTACCGACCACGGAAATTCAGGAATTGGACATGCACCATCCTGCCTCTCCAAAAGAATCCCGTAAAGGCATACCCGGTAAAAAATTTGTTATGGTTGTTGACCTGGCCAAATGCAAAAATGCCAGAAAATGTATAAACGCATGCGACAAACACCATAACTTAACTCCTGACCGCCCCTATATTAAGGTGCTGGAAATGCAAGACAATGAAAAATCCTCTCCCTACTGGATGCCCAAGAAATGTTTTCAGTGTGATAATCCACCCTGTGTAAAGGTTTGCCCCGTTGGTGCAACCTTTAAACGAACGGATGGAATTGTCCTTGTTGACAATGAGCGCTGTATTGGATGTAGATTTTGCATGGCAGCCTGCCCTTATTCTGCAAGGATTTTTAACTGGAAGGAACCTCCGGAAGAAGTGAATCAAGCCTATTCACCAGAGACCAGTACGCCAAGTAAAATCGGTACGGTAGGAAAATGTGATTTTTGTCCTGATATGCTGCGTAAGAACAAGCTCCCACATTGCATCCCAGCATGTCCTAATGGCGTGATCTATTTTGGTGACGAGATCGATGACACTGTAACGAACGGAGAAGAAACTGTTCGATTCTCTACCTTACTTAAAGATAAAGCGGGCTACAGGTATATGGAAGACCTGGGCACCAAACCAAGAGTTTACTATTTACCTCCCGTAGACAGATTATTTCCTTTCGAAAAAACTACAAACGAAACAAGTGAGTCATGAAAAATCCAATTGCCACTCAGACTTTTCAATCCAAAAAGGAAAAAGACCTTTTAAAGCATATGATCTCAACTTCATTGTCTTATAAAATTTGGGTTGCTTTTCTTGTATGTGTTATACTTTTTGGAATATATGCCTATTACAGACAATTAAGATATGGTCTTATTGTAACTGCCATGAGAGACTATACCTCATGGGGGATCTATATCTCAAATTTTGTTTTTTATGTTGCCATAAGCCTTGTAGGTTCCCTTTTCAGCTGTATCCTGAAGCTTAATAATAACAAATGGGCCGACCCGCTGGCAAGAATATCTGAGATCATTGCGGTGGCTGCAATTGCCTGCGCAACAGTTATTATCATTGTTGACATGGGCCGTCCTGAGCGCCTTGTATACGTCTTTAAATATTTAAGGATTCAATCGCCAATCATCTGGGATGTGATCATCATCAATACCTATCTGAGCATCAGTTTATTGTTGCTATATGTTTCTTTGCTTCCGGATATCGCTCTTTGCCGCGACCGGCTGACTGATATCCCAAATTGGAAAAAAAGAATGTACCGCTTTTGGGCCATCAATTGGGTAAATAACCCAAAACAATTTTCAATGCTTAAAAAAGCAAGCAGAATCCTGGCCCTTCTGGTACTCCCTATCGCCTTCGCAATCCATACCATCACTTCATGGCTTTTTGCAACTACCTGGAGACCTGGCTGGGACAGCACAAACCTCGGTCCTTATTTTGTTTCCGGTGCATTCATGGCCGGAGCAGGTGTGATCATTGTGGCCATGTACATCATTCGAAAGCAGTTGAAATTACATGATTACATTACCATTTCACATTTCGACAATATGGGTAAGTTACTTGTTTTATTGTCTTTGGTCTACTTGTACTTTAACATCAACGAGTATCTTGGACCTTCATTTAAAATGGTTGGTGTTGAGGGTGAGCACATCAATGAACTGTTTATTGGAAAATACGCTCCCATGTACTGGTTTGTCCAGTTGGGAGGCCTGGTCATACCTATTTTGCTTCTGTTTTTCAAAATGTTCCGAAAGCCTTTACCCATTTTTATCATATCATTATTTGTAGTGCTTGGGGCATGGCTTAAAAGGTACCTCATTGTGATTCCTTCATTGCAACACCCTTATCTGCCCATACAAGACGTAGATGAATCTTATCTTCATTATGTGCCAACCTGGGAAGAATGGGCCATTACTTGTGCTTCTTTTGCCTCCATGCTTTTTATCATTACCATTTTGATCAAGCTGTTCCCTGTGATCCCTGTAAACGACGAGGATACAGAAGCCGCTCCCGGATCTTAACTAAAATTCATTAAAATGAAACCTGAAAAAAAATTATACAACAATTTCATCTTCCTCCTTTGTCTGTGCAGTTGGTTATTTTTGCAGCATTCAAAAATAAACGCACAGGAAGATAAATCAAAAGCTGAGGTTACCCTTTCCTTTTCAGAAGATCAGGATGCCAAAACCATTACAGCGTTTGCGACCAACGAAGAAGGTGCCCCGATTGAGGAACTCGATATTTATTTTTATGTGAAAAGAACTTTCAGTTTGTTGCCTTTTGGCGACACCTTCAATACAACTGATGAAAACGGAAAAGTAAGTGTTGTGTTTCCCAGCGATCTTCCCGGTGACACTGCAGGTAAGGTCACTATCATCGTTAAGATCATAGAATCGGATTTGTATAATGATCTGACGATAGAGGTTGATAAAAACTGGGGTCTGTTAACAGAAGCAGATAAGACAGAGGAAGAGCGATCCCTGTGGGCCGCCGCCGCCAATGCCCCCTTGACCCTCGTCCTGACTACGAGCTCTATGATTCTCGCGACATGGATCATCTATTGGTACATTATCTATATCCTTTTTAAAATCAGTAAAATCAAACCATTAAAATCATAAAAATCAATAATCTAAAATCAATACATCATGAAAAAACATACGCTTTACATTTTGGTCATCTTGTTAGGAGGTTTCGGACTTTTGTCAATGACCTTAGCTGAAGACCAGCAAAAAGAGCCATGGGACGCACCAGCGAAATACAAAAAAATGGAAAACCCATATGCAGGTGTTGCTGATGCGGATAAAATAGGACGGGTCCTTTATTCAAAACATTGTAAATCCTGCCACGGAACCAAGGGCAAGGGAGATGGCAACAAGGCTGCCAGCATTGATACGCCCATCGGCGATTTTACAGATCCTGCATTCAGCAATCAATCGGACGGAAGTCTGTATTATAAAACATATATCGGCAGGGATGACATGCCTAGTTTTGAAAAGAAAATTACAGATGAAGAAGAAAGATGGCAACTCATAAACTACCTAAGGGACCTGGCCAAGTAGGTTCTTTCACAAAGAGGGGCGGTTGCCCCTCTTTTCATTCCTGATGATCCGTGATTGTCAGCTTTCCATTATGCCTGATTCTCTAAAAAGGCTCAGGTTTCATTTTTGACTGCCTTGGGCTTCCTGTCTTAAAAGCAGACAATTCAATCTCTTTGAACAATAAATAGATGGTTTGGTCCCATGGACCGGGCCTGAATAAACATTAGGGTTTGTTAAAGCTTTTAAGAAAATATTAACATAGTTGCATATGCAACTAATTTTTCAATTGTTGTACATTTGACAAAATTTTTAACATTGAGTCAACTAAAACCTGAAACCATTTCTCTGATTCCCTGGGTTGGAAAAACAGCCAAGTTTATTGATTATTATGTTTCCGACTACATGAAGGAGCGGGGAATAGACCTGTCTAAAGAACAATTCATTGTTTTAAAATATCTTCATGAAAAAGACGGACTCAAGCAAAACGACCTGGCATTTATAACCAACCGATCAAAAACGGCATTGACAAGATTGATCCATACCATGGAAAAAAAACATCTTGTTTATCGCGAAATATCAGAAAAAGATTTAAGGATCAACCACGTCTACTTGTCTTCAAAAGGGAGAGCCGTATGGGAAAAATCCTATCCTCATTTTTTAAAAATCATTAAGGAATTGCAAAGTGGAATCCCTGAAGCAGACTTGATCACGGTTCAAAAGGCAATGGAAAAAATTCAACAGAATATCAATAAAAAAACGAATGTTAACCAAAAAATAAAATGAGAAAATATATCAATATCGTGCTCGGCATCCTGATCATTGTACTTGCAATATGGCTTGTTAATGTCATGATCCTTAAAAATAAAAAACCCGAGCAGCCGGCTAGAAAAATCGTTAAAACGGTATTCGTAGAAAATGTAAAAAACGGAACCATTCCGATTTCCATCAGTGCTAATGGAAATCTCGTGGCTAAAAACAAAATTGAAATCTTTAGCGAGGTTCAAGGGGTTTTACAACCCACTCCTAAAGAGTTCAGAGCGGGAAATTCTTACAGAAAAGGAGAGGTGATCCTGAAACTGAACAGTGAAGAGCATTTTGCCAATTTACAGGCCCAGAAAAGTAATTTGTACAATTCGATCACTTCGATCATGCCTGACATCAGGTTGGATTATCCTGAGGCCTATGACAAATGGGAACAATATCTCAGAGAATTTGATTTTAACAAAACTACTCCCGCCCTGCCCGAAATTGACTCCGAAAAGGAAAAATTCTTTATTTCTGGCAGAAACATTTACACCACCTATTACAACGTCAAAAATTTAGAGGTACGACTCAATAAATACACCATAAGGGCTCCTTATGACGGTATTTTGACAGATGCCCTGGTCAATCCAGGCGCCCTGGTCAGGGTAGGCCAGAAACTGGGAGAATTCATTAACCCGAAAGTTTATGAGATGGAAGTTGCGATCAATGCGAAATACATGGACCTGCTGCAAAAAGGAAATACTGTGAATGTTATTAACAGAGATAACAATAAAACCTGGCAGGGCATCATCGTGCGTGTCAACGGCAGGGTTGACCAGGCCACTCAAACCGTTAAAGCCTTTATCGAGATCTCAGGGGATGACCTGAAAGAGGGTATCTACCTTGAAGCACAACTTGTTGCCAAAGCCGAACAGGACGCATATGAAATGCCAAGAAAACTCCTGGTGAACAATGAAAGTGTGTACATACTCAAAGACAGTATCATTGAACTTGTAAAAGTAAATCCGGTCTATTTTACTGATAAAACAGTAGTAGTTAAAGGCCTGGAAGAAGGAACTCCTGTATTGAGCAGAGCAGTACCCGGAGCCTACCCCGGGATGAAAGTATCAGTATTTGAGGGCAATCCTCGTAAATAAATAACAGACCACACCTATCATGAAAAAAGTAATTGCATACTTTATAAAATACCATGTTGCAGTCAATGTGATCATTCTTGCGGTTGTTATATTTGGCTTTCTGGGGACAAAATCAATGAAATCATCTTTTTTTCCCTTGACAGATTCAAGATTCATCTCAATTTCTGTTGTTTATCCGGGTGCCTCTCCTCAGGAAATGGAAGAAGGTGTCGTTCTAAAGATCGAAGATAACCTTAAAGGAATCGTCGGGATTGACAGGGTAACCTCGGTTTCAAGAGAAAATTCGGCCTCCATCAGCATAGAGACAGATATTGATTACGATATTGATGTGGTTCTTGCAGACGTCAAAAACGCAGTCGACCGTGTGCCTTCTTTTCCTTCAGGAATGGAACCCGCTGTAATCGCTAAAATTGAGAACGTGGCCCCCACCATTAATTTTACCGTAAGCGGCAAGGGACTGCCATTGACGACCTTAAAAAAATATGCCCGGGATGTTGAAAACGACCTGAGAGCGATTCCCGGAATCTCTCAGATCTCTCTCACCGGCTTTCCGGATGAAGAAATTGAAATAGCAGTCAGGGAAATAGATCTCAGGGCATTCGACCTGACCTTTGCAGATGTTGCAGGTGCCGTTCAGCAAAATAATTTGTTGATCTCCGGGGGTAATATCAAGACCGAGGCTGAAGATTATTTGATCAGGGCCAGGAATCGGGAATATTATGGAGAGGATCTTGACAACCTTATTGTAAAAGCAGATGCCTCAGGCCGCGTGATCTATTTAAAGGATGTAGCCACCGTAAGGGATCGTTGGAATGAAAATCCCAATCGCTTGTTTTACAATGACGAGATAGCCATAGATATTCAGGTGAGCAACACCAACAGCGAAGACATGATCCGGTCTGCAGATGATATCAATGCCTATATTGAAGATTTTAATGCCAAACATGACAATGTTCAGTTGAATGTGGCGAGCGACAGATCCGTCGTTCTGAAACAAAGAACCCAGTTGCTCACTGAAAATGCGATCATAGGAATTATGCTGGTGCTGTTCTTCCTGTCTTTGTTCCTGAACATCCGCCTTGCATTCTGGGTAGCATTCGGACTACCCATTGCCTTTTTGGGCATGTTTATTTTTGCAGCGAACCTCGGTGTAACAATCAACGTCTTGTCTTTGTTCGGTATGATCATTGTCATTGGTATTCTGGTAGATGATGGAATAGTTATTGGTGAAAATATTTACCACCACTATGAAAAAGGGAAATCTCCTGTTAAAGCAGCTATTGATGGTACACTGGAGGTGATCCCTCCCATTATATCTGCCATTCTGACTACCATGCTTGCGTTTTCAACCTTTTTCTTTTTAGAAGGTGGCATCGGTGATTTTTTTAAGGAAGTTTCGACCGTGGTGATTCTTACCTTAGCGGTTTCCTTAGTAGAAGCACTCATCATTTTACCTGCTCATATTGCGCATTCCAAGGCACTTGTCAGGGGTAGGAAAAAACCAACAACAGGCTTGTTCGGCCTTTTTCAAATGATCAATGAAAACGCCGACAAGTTTCTGGTATTTTGCCGTGACAGACTGTACGGACCATTTTTAAAATTTTTTCTACAGAACAGGTTTCTCGGACTGGCCATACCCATAGCATTTTTGATCCTTTCTATTGGAGGGGTATCCAGTAAAATCGTGCGCACTTCCTTTTTCCCCAATATGGCAAGTGACCGGGTGTCGATCAACCTAACCATGCCACAGGGAACCAACGAAACAATTACTGATTCGATCATTTCTCAGATCGAAGATGCTACCTGGGCAGTTAATGATGAATACACCAAAAGGCAAACGGGCAATACTCAAGTCGTTGAAAATGTGATCAAAAGAATTGGTCCGGGGTCGTCCAATGCGAGCCTCAGCATTAATTTATTGCCAGGTGAGTTCCGGGATTTCCCTTCAGGAGAGATCACCAATGCCATCAGAGACCAGGCGGGAGAAATTTATGGTGCTGAAAGCCTTACTTATGGATCAGGAATGAACTTTGGAGGAAGCCCAGTGGCTGTATCCCTGCTGGGAAACAATATTCAAGAACTAAAAGCGGCCAAGACCGAATTAAAAAATATTTTAACAACACACCCCCTTTTAAAGGATGTGGCCGACACAGACCCTGCGGGGATCAAAGAAGTGCGGATCAAACTTAAAAATGACGCCTATATCCTTGGACTCACACTTCAATCGGTCATGAGCCAGGTCCGGTCAGGCTTCTTCGGATTTCAAGCCCAACGTTTTCAAAGGGGGCAGGACGAGATTAAGGTATGGGTACGCTATGAAAAAGAGGATCGTTCTTCCATACGCAACCTGGACGACATGTGGATCTCCACCTCAACGGGCAGCAAGGTTCCTTTTTCAGAAATAGCGACCTATGAAATAGCAAGAGGAGATGTTGCCATCAATCACCTCAGCGGCAGAAGAGAGATCCAGATCACGGCCGATATGTCTTCTCCAAAAGAAAGTGCCACTGATGTCATGCTGGAAATCAGGAATGAAATCTTGCCGGGCATACTTGCCAAATATCCTTCTGTTCAACCCAGTTTTGAAGGGCAGAACAGAGAAGCCGCCAAAACGATCGATTCTGCCAACAGGATTGGAGTGATTATCCTTGTTCTGATCTATGTGGTCATTGCATTCACCTTCAGATCGTACAGCCAGCCCCTGTTATTGCTGATTATGGTTCCTTTCAGTTTGATCGGTATTGTTTGGGGGCATTTTATTCATGATTTTTCAATTAACATCCTATCATGGCTGGGTATCATTGCCCTGATTGGAATTATGGTCAATGACGGACTGGTGCTGGTGGGCAAGTTCAATTCTTATCTCAAAGAGGGCATGCCGTTTAATGAAGCTCTCTATCAGGCAGGAAAATCAAGATTCAGAGCCATTTTCCTGACCTCATTGACGACAGTTGCAGGTTTGATGCCCTTGCTGCTGGAAAAAAGCAGACAGGCTCAATTCCTGAAACCCATGGCCATATCAATTTCTTACGGGATCATCATTGCCACCTTCCTGACCTTGCTGATGCTTCCTTTATTATTGTCGATCAACAACAGTTTGACAGTTAAAATCAAATGGTTGCTGACAGGAAGAAAAGTGACCAAAGAAGAAGTGACACGCGCTGTAAAAGAATTAAAATTAGAAGAAAATGAGACAGAATAAATTTTTAGCTATGCTACTATTGATCCTGAGTTTCTCTTTAAACGCTCAGGAACTGCTTGAAAAGCAAGGAGCCGTTAGAATTGCCTTGGAAAACAACTACGACATCAAGGTCTCAAATAACGATCTTGAGGCGGCAAAAAACAGCGCCAGCATTTATAATAGTGGTTATCTGCCATCTGTTTTTGCTTCAGGAGGTGCTGATTACCAGGATAACGAAAGTAAAATCGAATTTCAGAATGGTAATTCACAAGACGACATTCAAAA
>JAHEHF010000022.1 GCA_024644745.1 Flavobacteriaceae bacterium | reverse complement strand
TTGGAATCAGCACCACCAAGATAAACCAGATCCATGTCGACTGCCCGCCTTACCTGTTTCGCCTGCCTAAGAAAGAAATGCGAGGCATAGTCATATTTTTTAATGATCAGGGGGCCAAAAAGACCGAGGGTAATTTTATCTGCCAGGGAATTTGCGTTTTTAATCATTCCCTTCAATGGAATCTTGCCCCGCATCATATAAAAAGGGGTTTTACTGGTAAAGCCACCACTGAGTATTATGGCCGAGCAGCCATTCTTTTCAAGCAATTTTGAGACATAGATGCAATCTTCAATGCAAAACCCTCCTTTGATTCCGTCACTTAAATTAAGTTTCACCAGGATCGGAAAATCAGGACCCACAGAAGCAACAACTTTCTTCAATACCTCCAACGGAAACCGACTGCGATTTTGAATTGTTCCTCCATACATGTCCTTTCTTCTGTTGGTCATCGGATTCAAAAACTGGCTCAATAAGTATCCATGTCCCATGTGGATTTCTACGGCATCAAAACCGACGGACTTCAATGAAACCGCGGCCAGAGCAAAATCATTAGCAACCTGTTCCATGTCATAATGATTCATTTCCCTGGAGAACATCAGGCCCGATAAGGCTCCATAAGCATTGAACAGACGGCTCGGTGCCAGAAGCTGCTTCGCAGATTTGTTTTTTGAAAAATACCCGCAATGGGTTAATTGCATCGAGACCTTACCCCCGGCCTCATGAACCTTTCGGGCCAATTCTTTAAGGGGCTTCAGGCTCCCGGAATGGATATACATTTGATCGGAGAAAGTTCTTGCTTCTTGGGAAACAGCCCCATATGACACGGTTGTCAAGGCGGCATGGCCCTCAGCTAAGGCACTGTGATGGTCAATAAGATCCTGATTGGGAATTCCCTGATCATACATACCTTCAAAGGTGGCCGATTTGATAAAGGAATTTTTCAATAAAAGCCCAGATTGACCCAACCTTTTTTCAAGGAATGCATCGGCCAGAGATTTCTTTTGGATCTTTTTTAAAGGCATTTTATTTAAAATGTCTTGCTAAAATAAGGCTTGAGGCATCACAAATCAAGTCAGCACAACTAATTTATGCCAAACAGGCCATTTGTGATTTCCGAGCTGTTCAAATCAGATTCCTTTTTTAAGGAGATATTGATGTTTCCATTTTCTTCAGAGGCGTTGAAGCCGGCCATATTCAGATAGTCTTCAAGAGGAATTCTTTGAACGCCTTGAATGTATGATTCAAAAAAAGCAGACTGGTCCAAGCCACTCATCTGTGACAAGGAAGACTGAATTTCTTCCAGGCTATAGCCCTGATCAGTACCCCCGTATTTTTGGTACAAGCCCCTCATCAGGTCATCCAGGCTTTTTTCATTTTTGGTGGCAGTTCTAATGATCATGTCCTGAGCGATTGCTGCGAACAATCCACCCGAGTAAATCAAGCCCCAATGCTCGTGCTTTTGATCTCCATCGGTCATTGACAATCTTCCGACCCCGTCGTCTTCATCATATTTTTTATAGAACAGGTTATTTAATGTCTGTAAATAGGATTCCCGGTTCAAATAACCAACGTGGAACAAGGATTTCAGGGTATAATAATTACTGAAGCCTTCTTTGAACCATTCGCAATCATTGTTGACCGGAGCAAATGATTTCCCGTTCCACAAATGGAAAAACTCATGGGCGAAAATAAACATGCCAACCATCTGTGATAATTGATCCCCACCAGCTTCCAGCAGGATGCTGATATTATTGCCAATCACTTCTCCATCCGTGCCCGAGTAAGAATTGATGATCACAATTGATTTATTGAATGCATTATCAGGGGCCGGATTCGGAATGCCCCCCATAAGTTCAATATAGTAGTCCATTATTCCTGTTGCCAATTGACCAAAGGATTCCTTTTGTGCTATTATTTCTGATCCACCCAATACAAATATCAGTTCGAATTGATCTCGCTTGATAATTTTTTCCTCATGCTTCCCTGCAAAAATCATGGAGTCTTCAAGATGGGCTTGCGTCGCAATTGAATAGCTGTTTACCCCTTTTTCAATCTGATCCCAAGGAGTTGATATTTTCCAGGTTTCTGGGATTTTGAAAGTCGCTTCAAGATTTATATTTTTTTCCCCGTTCATGATAAACAGACTCCGTCCTGTGTAAAACACACCCCATTCCCTGGCATAGGCCGCTCCATCTACTCCTCCGCTCCAGGAGTAATTTTCGTGATCCAGGTGAATTGTATAAGAGAGTATCACCTGAGTTCCTTTCGGGGCATGAATTTTCCATTGAGCACCCTCCAGGTCTTCAATTTTTAAAGGGTTTCCATCTTCAGTTACCGCTTTTAAGTCATGAACAAAAGCAGCCCATCTTTTCGGGATCTGATTCGCGCCGATGGAACTCATATGCAAAAGACTGTCCTGAACAGAAAATGAGAATTCAACCCTGGCTTTTTTATATTCATCTGATGTGATCTCGATGCTGTAGTGCATACCGGGTTTTTCCTGCTTTCCATAAATTGTAGAGGGAAGAGCAGCTCCAAGTGTTAAAAAAAGGATCAAAATCTTCATAAATCGACCTGGCAGGGAATATTTCATATCTCAAATATTTTTTATTTATGATAGGACGTATCGCAGGGCAGAAGGTTACAAAAGTTAATGGAAGGAAGTCCTTACCAGCGCAGAGGGCAAAAGAAAATTTTTACTGTTTATGTTTTTTAAAAACTGATTTAAATGCAAGGACCTTCGGTATTATTTAAAAGCAGGAATCCCTGTGATATCCATCCCTGTGATCAGCAAATGTATGTCATGTGTTCCTTCATAGGTGATTACAGATTCGAGATTCATCATGTGTCTCATGATTGAATAATCACCTGTGATCCCCATGGCACCCAGTACCTGCCTTGCTTCTCTGGCAATGTTAAGGGCCATTTCCACATTGTTTCTCTTTGCCATTGAGATCTGTGCGGAGGTGGCTTTGTTCTCATTGCGAAGGACCCCTAACCTCCAGGTCAACAGCTGCGCCTTTGTAATTTCAGTGATCATTTCGGCAAGTTTTTTTTGCTGAAGTTGAAAACCGGCTATAGGTTTGCCAAACTGAGACCTTTCTTTGGCATAACGAAGGGCAGTATCATAACAATCCATAGCGGCACCGATGACACCCCATGCAATGCCATACCTCGCAGAATCCAAACAGCCCAGTGGTGCCCCCAGCCCGCTTTTGTTGGGTAAAAGATTTTCTTTAGGGACCTTGACATTGTCAAAAATAAGCTCTCCGGTTGCCGATGCTCTCAAAGACCATTTATGATGTGTTTCAGGCGTGGAAAATCCCTCCATTCCCCTTTCAACGATCAAACCATGGATCCTGCCTTCTTCATTTTTTGCCCAAACAATGGCAATATCAGCGAAGGGAGAGTTTGAGATCCATAATTTGGCTCCATTCAGAACATAATGGTCACCGGCATCCCTGAACTTTGTTTCCATGCCTCCCGGGTTGGATCCGTGATTGGGTTCTGTCAGGCCGAAGCATCCGATCAATTCGCCGGAGGCCAGTTTTGGAAGGTATTTTTGTTTCTGATCCTCATTCCCGTATTTCCAAATCGGATACATGACCAGGGAAGACTGCACAGAAGCAGTTGACCTAATTCCCGAGTCACCCCTTTCAATCTCCTGCATGATCAGCCCATAGGAGATCTGGTCCAAACCTGCCCCGCCATACTCTTCAGGAATATAAGGACCAAAAGCACCAATTTCTGCTAAGCCAGCAAGCAAATGCTCAGGGAATTTTGCAGCCTGGGCCGCATCTTCGATAATTGGAGAAACCTCTCTTTTTACCCATTCTCTTGACGCATCCCGAACGAGCTTGTGCTCTTCGTTTAAAAGGTCGTCGAGAAGGAAATAGTCTGGAGCTTGAAATTGATCTGGAGCCATGTCTTTTTGTTAGAATGTTAATAAAGCAAATTTACAATTATTGGTTCGATAAAAACAAGTGACGGATACTTTTAAATTCATAATTTTAAATGATTAACTTTGCCCGTAATGCGGAACACTTTTAGAAAGGAAGAAAAGCTGAAAAAGAAAAATTTGATTGCTGAATTGTTTGCCAGGGGCAAGTCAATTTCGGTTTTTCCTTTGAAGATGATCTATCTTGAGACAGATCATGATTCAACTTACAAGATCCAGGCCGGAGTTTCGGTATCAAAAAGAAACTTAAAAAAAGCAGTACAGAGGAACCGCATCAAAAGATTGATGCGGGAATCTTACAGAAAAAATAAATTCTTGATTTACAATTCAGAGGATACTAAAAAACATATATTTATGTTTATATATCAAGGAAAAAATGAAGTTTCTTATCAACTTATGGAAGAAAAGATGGTGATCTTGTTAGAAAGGTTTCTTCTCAAACAAAAAAACAGGAAAGATGAAAAGAATTAAAAAAGGATTAATGATCGGGACCCTGGTTATCGTAAGTACTTTCTTCGTTGCCTTTAAGTCTGATTTCTTTGAAGTAGCCAAACAGGTTGAAATTTATACAACCTTGTTCAAAGAGCTCAACTTGTATTATATCGATGAGATCAACCCCGCTGCATTGACAGAAAAGGCGATCAATGAAATGCTCAATGATCTTGATCCATATACGCGATATTACGATGAACAGGGTGTAGAAGAGGTAAAGATCAATTCTTCAGGAGAATACAGTGGCATTGGCGCAGAATCCCGTTATTATGATCAGAAGCTCGTCATTGCCGAGATTTATGAAGGGTATTCAGCCGAAAAGGAAGGAATCAAAGTGGGTGACCAGATCATCAAAATTGATGATGTGCTTGTTGCTGATTTTAACGGCAACCAGATCACCACCCTTTTAAAAGGTGTACCTGGGAGTTCGGTAAAACTGGTTGTGAAAAGGCAGGATAAAACCCTTAATTTCACTGTGAAAAGAGAAAAGATTATTGTTGATCCGGTTCCGCATTATCAAATGGTGACCCCTGAGATCGGCTATATTGCTTTTGACAGATTCAACAACAAAGCATCTTCTTCGGTGAAGTCCGCTTTTGTGGATCTCAAAGAAAAGGGAATGAACAAGCTCATCCTCGATCTTAGAGGCAATCCTGGCGGTTTATTAAACGAAGCGATCAATATCACTAACTTTTTTGTTCCTAAGAATGAGGTTGTGGTGAGCACCAAAGCCAAGTTAAAGAAATGGAGCGAGGTGTACAAGACAAAATATGAACCCATTGATCTTGAGATCCCAATAGTGGTGCTGATCAACGGCAGATCGGCTTCTGCCTCTGAGATTGTCGCCGGATCTCTTCAGGATCTGGATCGGGCAGTGATCCTTGGAGAAAGGTCCTTCGGAAAGGGCTTGGTCCAGCGCTATAGAAACCTTACTTACGGCACCAAGTTGAAACTGACCATTTCAAAATACTTTACACCGAGCGGGAGGAACATTCAGGAACTGGATTATACGCACAGAGACGGAGACAGCATTCCTAAATTTGACACAGAAAACCGAAATGCCTTCAAGACCAAAAATGGCAGAACAGTCTATGATGGAGGCGGAATAGCTCCGGATATCATTATAGAAAGGCCAAAAGTAACCCAATCCACTGAGGCACTGTTGAAGTCTGACGCGATATTCAATTTTGCTTCAACTTACTATCATGATCATCCGAGTATTGCAGGACCCGAAGCCTTTGTGCTCGAAGAATCTCAGTACAAGGATTTTCTTTCCTTTTTGAACAAGGGTGAAAATA
Source organism: Flavobacteriaceae bacterium (assembly GCA_024644745.1). Classification (GTDB taxonomy): domain Bacteria; phylum Bacteroidota; class Bacteroidia; order Flavobacteriales; family Flavobacteriaceae; genus Lutimonas. Next base: position 34,001 of record JAHEHF010000022.1, on the reverse strand, counting down.
ATTTCAAAACCAACGCAGAAAAGAAATTCGAAACGGCTTTTGAACTTTCCCAAGAGGAAAACCTTTCAACGGGAATTGAGACCTCTTATCAGGAATTGAAGAAACAACTGGAAGCTCAAAAAATTGAAGAGCTGAATAAGAATAAGGAAGCGATCAAGTCACTTTTGAGCGATGAGATCATCAACCGCTATTATTATAAAAAAGGAGAATACCAAAACGATATCGTGTTCAGTGAATTTATCAAAGAGGCCATTTCTGTGCTTGAAAATGAAAACCAGTATCGCAGCATCTTAAAGAAATGAAAACAACTATTAGAACCAGGGCTCAGGTTTCTACTAATGCCATAGAAAGGATTTATATTACCATGAGGCATTTGTTCATCCGGGGCTTTTACAAGCCCATGGGCATATCAGGGCAGGCCCTGATCAATGAACTATTGATTCTGCGTCCCGAGATTTACGGTTCAATAGGTGAAGAGTTGACAGAACTGGACGGATTATTGTATATCATTGACAGGTTGCCCGAAGGGATAGCAGAATGTCGTTACATCAACCTGACCGCAGATGAAGGACTTGAGGGCTCACATTTTACAAATATCATTCCTGCAAAGCGCAGGAGGAATTGTTACAGGATTGACAAGGACCAGATGAATATTGAAATCACAAGGGGAAGGTCTGATATTTATGACATTCTCACCCATTTGACATTCATGTTTATTGAAGCCAATAAAATTGCCAAAAAAGTATTGATTAATGACGAAGGCAAGACCATCAGGGAATGGAAGCGTCTCAAGGATGTCGTTGTCATGAACAAAAAAATAGACAAAAACGAGAGAGAGGTGCTCATTGCACATTTATCAACTTTTTTAGGCAGAAGTTTTGAAGAGATTCAAAAAGCCGATAGGGATTTTGCGACAGCCAGACAGCCCAACCGCTTTTTCCATGTCATCTACTGGATGGGAAAACTGGCCATAAACGAGCTGGTTGAAGACAAAAAGCATGAAATCACCTTCAGTCCAATTTTAAGAGAAAGAATCGGGCATCATATCTACGGTGAGATTTGGGCCATGAACATCAAAGATGCCTTGTTCAAAAGAAATTTACTCAAACGTCCGATCCATATCATCAGTGCCAATATGCACAGTGTGATGAATTCTATTTACGGTCCAATGTTTTTACCTAAAGAAGCCGGGAAAAATGAAGGAATAGCACTTTTTGAACTGATTGGGAAGGCAAATAATGGTGAGCTCAGGCGAATCATTAAAAAAGGGGCAGCTAAAAAGGGGCTGACCTTTATCAAGGATACCACTGGAGCCAATATTGATGTTCAGATTATTGACACAGAAAAGATTGACCTGGAAAATACAAATTACTCGATCAAAAATTCAGGTAAAGAGAGGCCCGTTATTATTGTGATGGATTATGCCTTTGGAGAACAGGCTTATGAAACACTCGATGAGCTGCTCAAGCCATATGAGCTAGAATCGGGAGAAAAGCAGCATTTAGACGTTGAATCTGTTTCCATTATGGGAAAGGCAGGTATTTTGTCAGGAGGAAAAGGAGACATCATGATCCCTACGTCTCATATTTTTGAGGGAACGGCCGATAATTATCCCTTCGACAATGAGTTGAAGCCTGAAGATCTGAAAGATAATGGTCTGCAGGTATTTGAAGGCTCAATGATCACTGTTCTGGGCACCTCACTTCAGAACCGGGACCTTCTCGAGTTTTTCTATAATTCGACCTGGAAAGTGATCGGTCTGGAAATGGAAGGAGCGCATTATCAGAAGGCCATACAGTCGGCCTCAAAAATCAGGGGGAATATCAGGGAAGACATAAAGGTGAGGTATGCCTATTACGCCTCAGATAATCCTTTGGAGACGGGAAGCACGCTTGCTTCAGGAGGGCTTGGAACCACAGGGGTGAGACCTACTTATGTCATCACTCATAAAATACTCGAGCAGATTTTCTAATGCTTGGTTTCACCAGTGTCAATGAAGTATTTCAGGGGCATTTATATTCCTAATATATATTTTTGAAGTATTTTAGCGGGCATAAATGATGCATACATGAACATACTTATCTTGGGCTCCGGAGGAAGAGAATGTACCCTGGCCTGGAAATTCGCACAAAGCGAAAACTGCGGAAACCTTTTTATAGCACCCGGTAATGCAGGCACTTTGGATTATGGCAGGAACCTGCAATTGAATCCTAATAATTTTGAAGAGGTTAAAACTGCGGTAAAGGACTATGATATCCAAATGGTTGTTGTGGGACCGGAGGACCCTCTTGTACTTGGAATTCATGATTTTTTTATTGAAGATCCCGATCTCAAGGAAATTCCCGTGATCGGACCCCGAAAAATGGCCGCCCAGCTAGAAGGAAGTAAGGAATTTGCAAAAGAATTCATGTATAGGCATCAGATTCCTACAGCTAAATACCAAAGCTTTACGACTGCTTCACTTCAAGATGGTTATGTTTTTCTGGAAAGCCTGAACCCACCTTATGTATTGAAGGCAGATGGCTTGGCTGCTGGAAAAGGAGTGTTGATCCTGAATGATCTGGCAGAGGCAAAAATAGAATTCCGTGAGATGCTGGTTGGTCAAAAATTTGGTGCGGCCAGTGCAAAGGTTGTGATCGAGGAGTTCCTGGACGGTATCGAAATGAGCTCTTTTGTGCTGACTGACGGAAAAAATTATGTCATATTGCCGAACGCAAAGGATTATAAGCGGATCGGTGAGGGAGATAAGGGATTGAACACAGGAGGAATGGGGGCCGTTTCTCCGGTTCCGTTTGCTGACAAGGAATTTTTGACCAAGGTTGAGGAAAGGATAATTATTCCAACGATCGAAGGGCTTAAGAAAGATGGTTATTCATATGTCGGTTTTATTTTTATCGGTTTGATCCGTGTAAACAACGAACCTTATGTGATCGAATATAACGTCAGAATGGGTGATCCAGAGACAGAAGTAGTCATACCCAGGATCAAGTCTGACCTGGTCGGCCTTTTGGATGCTACAGCTAAGCAGCAACTGGATTCCTTTGAACTGGAGATTGATGAGCGTTCTGCGGCAACAGTGATGATGGTGTCCGGGGGGTATCCCGAAGCCTATGAAAAGGACAAGGAAATTTCAGGTCTGGAAGCTATTGAAGATTCTATCGTATTTCATGCGGGAACCAAACTTGTCGACAACAAGGTGCTGACCAGCGGGGGCCGTGTACTTGCCGTAACTTCTTATGGAAAGGATTTCAATCATGCGCTGAAAACATCGTACGGGAACATTGAAAAGATTAAGTTTGATAAAATGAATTTCAGAAAGGATATAGGTTTTGATCTGTGATGCCTCTGAAGCGTTTAAAGCGATCTTTCATTAGTACGAATTGTCTGATACGGGTGAACATAGAAAAATTCTTGTCGCTCCCTTGAATTGGGGCCTGGGTCATGCCACGCGTTGTATTCCCATCATAAAGAACCTGCTAAGTGAGAATTTTCAGCCTGTGCTGGCCGGAGATGGAACATCATTGCAGCTGTTGATAAAGGAATTCCCTTTTTTGCCCTATTATGAACTGCCCTCTTATAAGATTGCATATGCAAAAAAGGCAAATAATTTAAAGTACAAACTTCTTTTAAAGCTTCCCGGAATTTTGTTGGCCATGTCTGAAGAAAGGAAAATCCTCAAGAAAATCATTCAAAAGGAAAATTTGAAAGGAATTATTTCTGACAATCGTTTTGGCCTGCGATCCGATAAAATTCCAAGTATTTATTTGACACACCAGTTAAATGTATTATCGGGTAACACAAGTCATTTTACCACTAAAATACACCAGGAGATCATTTCGAGGTTTCATGAATGTTGGATTCCGGATGTTGCAGGTGAACAAAGTCTCTCCGGAGAATTATCCCGGGCAGAAAATCTAAATGTTCCTTTAAGGTTTATCGGGCCCTTGAGCAGGTTTTCGAATAAGAAAAAGACCAGCGACCTGGACCTCTTCATTGTTTTGAGCGGCCCTGAGCCCCAGAGAAGCTTACTTGAAAATAAACTAAGAAAAGAATTAAAAAACTATGAGGGTTCTGTTTTAATGGTCCGGGGGCTCATTGAGGACAAACAAAAAACAGATCAGGACGGCAGGCTAAAATTGATCAATTTCATGCTTTCTGGGGAACTGGAAAGGACCCTGAGGCGCAGTAAACTGGTCATTTCAAGATCTGGCTACAGCAGTATCATGGACCTTGAAGCTATAGGAGCTAAGACTTTTTTTGTGCCTACTCCGGGTCAGCACGAACAAGAATACCTGGCAGTGCACATGAAGAACCTGGGTTATTCAGATTTTTCCCAACAGGACGAATTCAGTCTTGAAAAACTGCATCAGGGATCAAAATACAAGGGTTTTGGTCATAAAAAAACATCAAAAACCAACTTTGATGTGTCGCTTTTTGATGTTTTTAAATAAATGATTTTATTTTAAATGAAGGACATATCCAGCTGTTCCACTTCCTCAACCTTGACTATTTTATTGGATTCATAGGTCACCTCTTTTACAACATCATCACCAACCAAATACCACTTACCGTCTTTTTTCCCATTGTTGTACATGGCAACAACTTTAATGTTTCCGTCTTTGTTATATGAGATCCACTGGTGGTGTAATTTTTCATCTTTAAAATACCCCACTTCCTTAATGGCTCCATTATCATAGTAATAAGTTGCTTTTACCAGGTCATCTTGTTTTTCAAACTTTGGATCAATCTCTTGTGCAAATGAAATATTAATCGTTAATATCATTAAAACTACTGCCGCGCTAAACTTTTTCATAAGTCCTGTTTTTGAATTTTTATAGAATAAAAGTAGATATTTAACCTTAAATAAACAATAAGTTTACATAAACTTAACATTAGGAAGAAGGGAATATTGTTCAAGGGTTGAGTTTTTTGAACATATTTATGTAACCTTATTAATTGTAAATGAGAAGGTTGAGCCTTTATCAGGTTCGCTTTTAACAAAAACTTCCTGGTCATGAGCCTCTATGATGTGTTTCACAATTGAAAGACCAAGACCGGATCCTCCTTCATCTCTAGAACGGCTTTTGTCTATTCTGAAAAACCTTTCAAACAACCTTGGGATATATTCCTGAGGGATGCCGGCTCCGTTATCTGTGACATTGACAATAAATTGCTGCGGGGAATAGGAATCAATGCTCACAAGGGTTGAACCGTTTAAAGATCCGTATTTGATCGAGTTTGAAAGCAGATTGATGAGCACCTGTTCTATTTTTTCCTTATCTGCCCTGACCAAAACGGGATAATCATAGGAATCGTTTAAACCCAGGGTGATATTTTTCTTATTGGCCTTCATTTCTAAAATTTCAAACACATCCTGAATTACTTTGATGAGGTTAAATTTCTGATAATTTAATTTCATGCCCGACTCAAGCTTTGCAATCATGTCAAGGTCCTTGACAATATAGGTCAGACGCTCAATACTTTTATTGGTTCGTTCTAAATATTTACGTCGAATAGCAGGGTCATCAATTGATTCGTCCAGAACGGTCAAAAGATAGCCCTGGGCCGTAAATAAAGGCGTTTTTAGCTCGTGCGATATGTCGCCAATAAAATCTCTTCTAAAATCATCCCTGTCTTTGAGTGTGTCAATTTCCTGGTGTTTACTTTCCGCGAAGTTTTTTATTTTATTGATCAGTGCATCGAGTTCAATGGCATCCATGTCACTTTTTACAAAGGCTTCGTTTTCAAATAGATTTGATTCATAGACCCTCCGGATTTGGCGGTGCATGAATCCCTTTATTTGGAAGAGGTGAATCAAATAGATACATAAAAATACCAGGAAAGTATAAAGGATGATACTGATCGCACTGATATCGATAAATGCATAGAAAGCAAGCGCGGATATAACGAGAAACAGAAGCGCGATGAAGGCAGTTTTTAAGGCCTGCTTTTGAAGAAGGGATAATTTCATCCTCAAATATAGGGGAAGATCACTTTAAACTACAAATTTATAACCCACACCTTTGATTGTTTTTATAAAGTCATCTCCAATTTTCTCTCTCAGTTTTCTAATGTGGACATCAATGGTCCTGCCTCCAACCACCACATCCTGACCCCAAACCGTTTTGAGGATAATCTCCCTGTTAAAAACCTTATTGGGTGCGCTGGCCAGCAGTGACAACAGTTCAAATTCTTTACGGGGAAGGGTTACTTCTTTTCCTTCGATCTCTACAAAATACTGATCCTTATTTATCGTGATTCCGTCAAAGACCATGATATTCTTCATTTGTTCTTCCTTTGATTTTAACCTTCTCAAAAGTCCTTTTACTTTGCTGACCAAAACCTTGGGTTTAACAGGTTTGGTAATGTAATCATCTGCACCGGCCTCAAAACCTGCTACTTGAGAATAGTCTTCCCCACGGGCCGTAAAGAAGGCGATAAGCACATTTTCCTGCCCCTCAATATTTCTTATTTTTTCACAGGCCTCTATGCCATCCATTTCCGGCATCATGATATCGAGAAGGATGAGGTGTGGCTGTATTACCTTGGCATTTATCACAGCTTCTTTACCTTCAGAGGCCTTGAACACCTGGTATCCTTCTTTTTTTAAATGATAACCCACAATTTCCAGAATGTCGGGTTCATCATCAACAAGCAGAATCTTTATTGATTCATTTTCCATTTTACAATCTTTTAGATGATTTCACAAAAATAGGCATTTTTAAGTGCCTCAGGACCTGTTAACAATAACTTAATATGCTAACAATTCATGAACACACATTTTATTGAGTCTTAAATCGGAATTAACATTGCAGTAACATTTGAAAGCCAATTTTGCAGCGTAATAATTTAACCATAAAGCTAAAAAATGAAAAAATTAATTTTATCAGCCTTGTTGATCTCAGTCATGTCATTCACAAGCTGCAGCGATGATGAGAAAGACACTTCAACCTGTTTTAACTTAATTCAGGACGGCACGGAAACAGGAGTGGATTGCGGAGGACCTGATTGTACCCCTTGTGCCACCTGTGATGACGGAATTCAAAATGGTGGAGAAACGGGAGTTGACTGTGGAGGACCAGACTGTGCACCTTGCCAGGGGATCATAGTGAAATCAGGAATATTGACAAATAATGAAAAATGGACCTCCAATAACATTTACCAGCTGGCCAACAAAGTGGTTGTTCCTTCGGGATTAACACTTGAGATCGAGCCGGGAACCATTATCAAAGGTCAGAAAGGGACAGGTTCTCTGGCCTCAGCTTTGATCGTTGCACGAGGCGGAAAGATCATGGCAGAAGGAACTTCTGACAAGCCTATTATTTTTACTTCAATAGATGACAATATTTCTGTTGGGCAGCAAGCCGGAACAAACTTGTCTGAGGCTGATAATGGCCTATGGGGAGGTGTGTTGATCCTGGGCTATGCCAAAGGGTCCTTCAAAGGTGATGTTACTGAAGTTCAAATTGAAGGAATTCCGGCAGGAGAAACATATGGTTTGTATGGTGGTGACGATGATGAAGATGATTCAGGGGTCTTTAAATATGTTTCCATACGTCATGGTGGAGCCTTGATCGGAGAAGGAAATGAGATCAACGGACTTACTTTGGGCGCTGTAGGAAGAGGCACGGTGATTGAAAATGTTGAAGTTGTTGCCAATTTTGATGACGGGGTTGAATTTTTTGGAGGAACTGTTAATGCAACGAACCTATTGGTTTGGGCCCAGGGTGATGATGCACTTGATATAGATCAGGCCTATGCCGGAACAGTTTCAAACTCAATGGTCATCTTAGGAGAAACCTCTGATCATGGTCTTGAAATTGACGGCCCCGAAGGTTCCTATGAGGCAGAGTTCCTTTTGGATAGAATCACATTAAAGGGGAATTCGGCGACACCTGGAGGTGAATATGCTGATTTCAGAAGCTTCGCCATGGGTGAAACCCAAAATATGTATGCTTACGGATTTAAAGAAAGTTCTGATGTTGAACTTGATAATAATGGGGTCTCTGAAAACTTTTTAAATGGAAAGTTAAGGTTCGGCACATGGGAAATTGTTGGTTTTGACAACAGTATTTTCGTAGAAAAGGTGGCGAAAGATGAAAATGATGAACCCATTGAAGAAGAAATCATATTAAACCCTGATTTTACAGAAAGAGCTGCTTCATGGACAATAACAGTCAATGAAGGAAGTCAAAATGGCGGTGCAGATGCGAGCCAGTTCAACTGGACTTATGCCAAGGCTAAAGGTGCTTTCTAAAAACAAAACGAAACGAGAAACAAGACAAAGCAATTGCTCATCTGCAGTAGGGTGGGCAATTGTTATACCAAACAAATAGAAAGATAGAAATGAAGAATCAAATTTTATACCTTATACTTTTTGGACTGATGACGAGCCTTGCAATGGCTCAATCAGGAGAATTAACGGGTAAGGTAATGGATAAGGAGTACAATGATGTACTCCCTTTTGCCAATGTAGTGATCAAAGAAACAGGTACGGGTACGACCACCGATTTTGAAGGGAATTACAGCATCAAACTGGATGAGGGAATTTATACGGTGTCATTTTCATTTATTGGCTATGAAACCAAAGAAATTTCACAGGTTCAAATCAGGGCTGGAGAGGTTACCAATGTCAATGCCAGCATAGGACCCTTGTCGAATGAACTGGAGGAAGTCATCGTCAAAGCGACAACGGCAGAAAATACCGAAGCTTCCATTTTGAATGTTCAGAAAAAATCAATAAATCTGCTTGATGGAATTTCAGCACAGACTTTTAGTAAGATCGGTGCGAGTAAAGCGGCCAGTGCCGTAAAAAGTGTTCCGGGTGTTTCTGTTCAGGGAGGAAAGTATGTTTATGTCAGGGGCCTTGGAGACCGTTATACCAAATCCATTCTCAATGGAGTTGACATCCCGGGTTTGGATCCAGACAGGAATACAATTCAACTGGATATATTTCCAACCAATATTCTGGATAATATCCAGGTAGTTAAATCCTTTACGGCAGATTACCCGGCTGATTTTACAGGAGGGGTTGTGAATATTGTGACCAAGGATTTCCCCAATAAAGAAGAATACAGTTTTTCTGTAGGCGCAGAATACAATCCAAACATGCATTTTAATTCAGATTACCTGAGTTATAAGGGAAGCGTCGCAGATCCTTTGGGTTATGACGGAGGAAAAAGATCAAAACCGGTTCCTCGAGAAATTACGATCCCGCCCCCATCTGCCAACAACCCGGCAACATCTTACTGGACATCTCAATTTGAGCCCGAAATGGCCGCACAGAACGAAACCAGTTTTATGAATACCAGTTTTGGTTTGACCGCAGGAAATCTTTACAACGTGGGTAAAGGGAATAAACTGGGCTATCAGGCGGTTGCCTCTTACAGAAATGAATACTTATATTACAAGGACCTACAGAATGGCAACTGGCGGAAGTCAGCAGATAAGAGCGAAAATGAACTCGATCCTGATAAGTTGCAAAAGGGAGATCTGGCCAAAAACAATGTACTGTGGAACATGATGGCGGGATTGACCTTTAAGACGGACAAAAGCAAATACAAATTGTCTGGGCTTCATATTCAGAATGGCGTATCAAGCGCAGGTTATTTAAGACAGGAAATATTGTTTTCAGATGCTGTAACCATATTTAAGGACAACCTGGAATACAAGCAAAGCCAGATTACAAATATCCTGTTGAATGGAAAGCATTCAAATGATGATGGTTCATGGAACGTGGAATGGAAAATAGCTCCGACTATTTCTAAAATTAACGATAAAGATGTACGTGTCACACCATTTGAGTATGATTCAGGGGAAGACGTATATTTTATCAGCCCAAGTTCTGCAGGGAGTCCTCAAAGGATTTGGAGGGACCTTGAAGAGGTCAATGTTGTAGGGAAACTCGACCTTACAAAAAGGCACGATTTGTTCGCTAAAAAAGCCAGATTATTGTTTGGAGGCGCTTATACCTACAAGCAAAGGGATTTTTCTATTGATGCCTATCAATTGAGAATTCAGGGTGGCGCAGGACAAGATTTTAACGGAGATGCAGATCAGTTGCTGGTGCCTCAAAACATCTGGACGGTAAATTCAAGAAAAGGAACTTTTGCCGAAGGAAATTTTGAACCGACAAATACCTTTGATGCAAGTCAGACCATTGCCGCTGCCTATGTGTCTGAAGAATTTCAGATTACCGAGAAACTGAAGTCAATTGTTGGCTTGCGATTTGAGAAATTTGATTTGTACTATACTGGAACAAACAATCAGGGCGATGTCGTGCTTGACGACGAGAAGATCCTTGACAAAGCAGATTTTTTCCCCTCGGCTAATTTCATCTATTCCCTGAATGACGCTTCTAACCTTCGTTTGGCCTATGGAAGAACCACTGCGAGACCTTCGTTCAAGGAGGCATCGATAACACAGATTTTTGACCCGATCTCCAGTACGACCTTTAATGGTAATATTGACCTCCAACCTACTTATGTCAATAACCTTGATCTGCGATGGGAACATTTTGGAGACAAGGCGCAGATGTTTGCAGTAAGTGCGTTCTACAAGAATTTCAAGGACCCAATTGAATTGTCATACTTTTTATCAGCATCTGACCAGTTTATACCCTTGAATACAGGAAAAGCGACGGTTTACGGAGCTGAGTTTGAACTGAGGAAAAATTTCGGATTCATTCTGGAAAAAATGGAAGACTTTAGTTTCAATTTAAATTTCTCTCTGATCAAATCAGAACTTGAAATGACAGATGCCGAACTGGAAAGAAGAACCTTAAGTTTAAGAGAGGGCGAATCAATCAGCGATACGCGTGATATGCAGGGGCAGTCACCCTATTTGATCAATTTCGGATTGAATTATGCCAATGATACAGGGTGGCAGACGAGTCTGTATTACAATGTACAGGGCAAGACGCTTCAGGTGGTTGGTACGGGAGATGTTCCGGATGCATACACCATGCCATTTCACAGTTTGGACTTTATTTTAAACAAGTCCTTTGGCGAGGATCAGCGCTCAAACATCAATTTTTCGGTGAAGAACTTACTGGGCAGTAAAATGGAAGCGAGATACCAGTCATTCAAGGCCGAGGATCAGATATTTTCGAGCCTTGACCCGGGAACCGGGATTTCCTTGGGCTATACCTACAGGTTCTAAGGCAGACAAATATTTTTCGAGCTTAGAAAAGTTAACTTTTAAGGCCCCTGTGAATTAATAGTATATGATTCACAGGGGTTTTTTGCATCGCATTTTGTTTCTCGATATAGAAACGGTCCCCCAGGCTTCTCAATACGACGCATTGAGCCAAAAAGAACAGGAGTTATTTGAAAAGAAAACACGTTACCAGCGAAGGGAGGGTACGTCTCCGGAAGATTTTTATGAGAGGGCGGGAATATGGGCAGAATTTGGGAAGATCATTTGTATATCTGTAGGATATTTTAAAGAACAAGCTTGTCGGGAATATACCCTGAGATCCTTTTGCCAAAAAGATGAAAGATTGCTGTTATGCGAATTCAAGTCTTTTGTAGAAACAAGTTTTAATTCAAAAAACAATCTTTTTTGTGCCCATAACGGTAAGGAGTTTGATTTTCCTTATCTGGCGAGAAGAATGCTGGTTAACCGGATCGTACTTCCTGACATTTTGAACTTATTTGGCAAAAAACCCTGGGAAGTGAGACATCTGGACACTATGGAAATGTGGAAGTTTGGTGATTACAAGCATTATACTTCTCTTGAGCAGTTGACTCATATCCTGGGCATAACTTCTCCTAAGGATGATGGCATTTCCGGCAGCGAAGTGGCTCATGTATATTATCACGATGGTGATATCTTGAGAATTGTAAAGTATTGTGAGCAGGATACCATAGCCTTAACCCGTGTTTACCTGAGGTTCATCAATGGTGGCGAACTTTTTAAAAATCAAATCACAAGAACAGGTTAAAGTTCCATTTTCATAGATAGTTCCAGCCAGCGCTCCTCTTTTTCCTCAAGTTCCTTGATGATAGCCTGCAACTTAAAGGAAGTTTCCTGAATCGCATCAGGGCTGATTTCATTGTTAGTGAACGAGGCCTCAATCTTAGATTTTTTCTTTTCAAGGCCCGCAATCTCTTTTTCCAGTTTACTAAATTCTTTTTTTTCTGTATAAGACAGTTGCCCCTCAGCCGGGGTTCCTTTTCTGGAATCTTCTTTTTTTTCTTTAACCGGATTCGCATTGGGCTGAGAATCTTCATAAATGCGATAATCTGAATAATTGCCCGGAAAGCCTTTGATCACACCTTCGCCTTCAAAAACGAAAAGCTGGTCAACGATACGATCCATAAAATACCTGTCATGAGAAATGACAATGAGGTTTCCCGGAAAATCAAGAAGGAAATTCTCCAGAACCTGCAGGGTGATGATATCAAGGTCATTGGTAGGTTCGTCAAGGATCAAAAAATTGGGATTTTGAATCAGAACGGTACATAAAAACAATCTTTTTAATTCGCCTCCTGAAAGCTTTTCTACAAAATCATACTGTTTTTTTCGGTCGAAAAGAAAGCGTTCCAATAATTGGCCCGCACTGATGCTTCTGCCTTTTGCCAGAGGGATGTAGTCTCCAAATTCCCTGATCACATCGATCACTTTTTGTCCTTCCTTAATTTGAATGCCCTCCTGAGAATAATAACCGAATTTGATGGTTTCTCCAACCACCACCTTTCCCGAATCAACAGGTACGGATCCTGTCACAACATTGACAAAGGTTGATTTACCGGTCCCGTTCTTACCAATAATTCCAATACGTTCACCCCGTTTGAAAACATAGTCGAATTTATTGATCAAAACGATGTCATCGTAACTTTTGCAAATGTGATGCAATTCGATAACCTTGGAGCCCAATCGCTCCATTTGGATTTCCAGCTGTATCTCGTGGTCTTTTCTTCTTTGATTTGCTACTTCTTTGATGGCCTGGAAATCATCTATTCTTGATTTTGACTTGGTGGTTCTCGCCTTGGGTTGACGACGCATCCATTCCAGTTCTTTTTTAAAAAGATTTTTCGCCTTAGAAATGGTGCTTTCCTCGGCAATTTGGCGTTCTTGTTTTTTTTCAAGAAAGTAGGAATAGTTTCCTTTGTATTTGAACAAACTACCCTGGTCAAGCTCCAGGATCTCGTTGCACACCCGATCCAGAAAATAACGATCGTGTGTGACCATGAAGAGTGCCGTGTTTTGCTTTTTTAAATACTGCTCAAGCCATTCGATCATTTCAAGGTCCAGGTGGTTAGTGGGCTCATCCAGAATCAATAATTCGGGTTGATCCAATAGAACAATGGCCAGTTCGAGACGTTTTTTCTGTCCCCCTGACAAGGAAGAAACAAGTTGATCCAGATCATCCAGCTTGAGTTTGAACAGAATCTGTTTGTATTGTGTTTCGAAGTCCCAGGCATTGTTTTGTTCCATCAGTTCGAAGGCCTTCTGGTAGGCATCCTGGTCCTCGGGATTTTTTATGGCTTTTTCGTATTGTTCGATGACGTGCAAGATGGCATTGTCAGCATCGAAAATAGTTTGTTCCACCGTCAGTTGCTCATTGAGGTTCTCCTTTTGCGAGAGATAGCCAATCTTCAAACCTTTTCTGAAAACGATATTTCCTGTATCTGCACTTTCTTCTGCTGCGATGATCTTGAGAAGCGTAGTTTTTCCGGTACCGTTCTTGGCAATGAAACCTATTTTTTGATCCTTATTGATTCCAAAAGAAAGGTTTTCAAACAAAATATTGTCTCCAAATGATTTAGAGATGTTCTCAACAGAAAGGTAATTCACTTCAATAGAATTTTATACAGGTTTGAGCCAAGCTACAGCAATTGAAGGTTATAAAGTCGGCCGCGCAAAGATATGGTAAAATTATCCCTTAAACTGAAATTCAAAATTTTTCTGATATTGATCCCATTGTTCCTGTGAGCTAATGCCTTTGTGGTCATCGTTATAGAACAGTTTCAAATAGAGCTCTAGCTGGGAAGGAGTTTTGTATCCTGGCAAAGGCAATAAAGTGTCACCATTTTCATTAAAAAAAACAATAGTGGGATAGGCAGTGATCCTCAGGGCACCTGCAAGTTGATGCTGGGCATTTCTGCCAGACTTGCCGGGAACATAATCAGGATTTTCGAAAAGCATGTCCTTAAATCTTATAGGTTCCTTTCCTTCGGCATTAAATTTTACAGCATAATAATTTTCATTGATGTATTTGACTACATCAGGGTTTTGAAATGTGTTTTTATCCAATAATTTACAAGGGCCGCACCAGGTTGTGTAAACATCCATCATAATTTTCTTCGGACTTACTGCCTGGGCCGCTACAGCTTCCTCTAGGCTCATCCAGTTGATGTCTGAATTCTGAGCAGTTGCAGCAAGTGTCAGCAACAGCATTGTAAAAACTAAAATTATCTTCCTCATTTTTTCCAAATTAATCATTCCTTTAGTTGCATTTCCAATTGCAAAATTACACAATCAGATCTTAAATTTTGTTAAAAGACCCGATATTCAAACTTTTTTTGATCTAAATTATTTTACGCCGTGCATTAATTTTTTAAGTAAAGGGTTGAGCATGATTGAAACTAATCCAACGCCGATAGGAATTATTGTAAATATTAAAAAGAATGAACTGAGCGAGTATTGTTCAGAAATTTTGTCGATCAAGCCCCCCATGGTCCCTGCAGTTTTCTGACCAATTGCTATAGCCAAATACCAAATACCGAACATAAAGCCGATCATTCGGGGAGGAACAAGTTTACTCAAATATGACAGCCCGACCGGAGAGAGGCATAGTTCACCCATCGTATGCAGCAAATAGGCAAGGATCAGGAAAATCATACTTACGGAAGCTGTTTTTGCTCCTGAAGGAATATTTGCAGTACCAAAAGCAAGGATGGCAAACCCGAGGCCAAGTAATATGAGCCCCAGGCCATATTTCCTGGCGGCACTTGGGTTGTATTTGCTCTCCCACCATTTTGAAAAGAGCGGAGCAAGCGTGATGATAAAAAACGAATTTAATATGCCAAACCAGGATGCCGGAGCTTCCGTAGTGTCTTTGCTGAACTCTCTATTGATTTTCCAACTTACAATGATCCAAAGTCCGAGAAAAGCAAGGGCTAAAATAATATTTGAATATGGAATTTTAGAATATGTTTTTTTAAATAATAAAAACAGTACCCAGGTTATAATCGCCAAGGGGCCAATCGTTAGTATTGTATCGACTATTTTAAAAATCATTGCGGATGCCCCGGTTAAATTTCTCGCTGTATAGTCTCTTGCAAAAATTGTCATAGAACCTAAAGATTGTTCAAAAGCCGCAAAAAAGAACACAGTAAAGAGTCCAAAAATCGCAACTGCGATGATACGATCTCTAACGATTCTGTCGTATCTGCTGACCCTGGAAACCAGAAGATATAGAAACATTGCCAAGCCTAACAGGACGGTCACTGTGGACCCGTCATAGCCACCTAGGGTGAAGTTAAGGAATCCTGATTCACCAACTTTTGACACTGGGTCGTTGAAAAGGTACAGGAGCCCGCATAGAGATGAAAGAGCGACAAGTGTTTTATCAAAAGATGTAAAAGGATTTAATTTTTCTGCTTTTTCAGATGTCTTAGATTTGGTTTCAACCGTTTCATTCTCTTTTCTTAATTTTTCCGATGCAGCTATGACGCTTGGTCTTTCACCTATATTACCGAATAAATTTTTAGCCAGTAAGAATTGAAGCATTCCTAAAAACATAAAAATTCCTGCCAAACCAAATCCATAACTCCAACCTAAATTTTCCGCCAGATAACCACAAAGCATCATGCCGAAAAAAGCACCGGCGTTTACCCCCATATAAAAGATGGTATAGGCACCGTCCTTTTTGGACTCTTTTCCCTTATACATGGTCGAGATAATCGATGTAATATTAGGTTTAAAGAAACCGGTCCCAATAACAAGTAATGCCAGTCCCAGATACAAAGAAAATTGTGTTTCAAAGACCATAGACAGGTGACCAAGCGTCATAATGATACAGCCGATTACAACTGCCCATTTATATCCTGTATACTTGTCTGCTATAAATCCGCCGATAATTGGAGTTAAATAGAGTAATGAAGCGTAGGTGCCGATTAAAGCCAAGGCATGTTCTCTGGGCCATTCCCAGCCGGGATTATCCCCTACCAATGGAGCCGTTAAAAACAGGACCAATAAAATCCTCATCCCATAAAAGGAAAAACGCTCCCACATTTCTGTAAAAAACAAAACAAACAAACCTGCAGGGTGCCCCAAGACCTTGTCTTTAAATAAATTTTCTATATCAGTCTTCATAAATTAAATATTTGGAATATCAAAAAAACCCCCTTAAGAATGTTTTTCTTAAAGGGGGATGGTTCTAATTATCTGTTAATGCTATTTTTTCCTCTTCTGTGACCACGTGTTCATCATCTTCGGCGCCGTGGGTCAGTAACTCTAATTTTTTTCTGAACAGTAATACCAGGCTGCCAAAAGCGATACAAAAGATTGCGATTCCGGTGAACACTGTAAATTCTCCAAGGCCTTCTGCCGATTCTCCGAGCCATCCTGCCAATTTATTTCCAAAGCCTGTCATGGCAAAATAGATACCCATCATCAGAGACCCATATTTTAAAGGTGCCAGTTTTGTGATGTAAGATAGCGCAACAGGTGAAATGCACAATTCACCTATGGTATGCAGCAAATAAGCCAGAACAAGCCAGTACATGGCAGAAGATCCGTTGGCCTCAAACTGTGAAGCCGCAGCAGACATAAAAAAGAAGCCTGTACCCATAATGATCAACCCAATGATCATTTTAAACAGGGAAGTTGAAAGTTTTCCCTGTAATTTTTTCTTTGCCCAATATGCGGCAACAGATGTACCAAGAAATATGATGAACATGGCATTCAAAGACTGGAACCAGGAAGCAGGAATTTCCCAGCCCATCAACATCCTGTTTGTTTTTTCTTTGGCATAAATATTCATTAATCCTCCGGCTTGTTCAAAGGCACCCCAAAAGATGATCACCAGTAAAAAGGAGATCATCAGCACGATGATCCTGTCTTTTTCAATTTTTGTAAGTGGTTTTTTCATGGCCTCTTTATCAACAGTGTTTTCAGAAACCCCTAAAAAATTCCCTACGTTTTTTAAATATTTCTGACCCAGCAGGTACTGTATCAAACCCATGGCCATTCCTATACCGGCCAAACCAAAACCGTAATGCCAACCATGTACTTCACCCACATAACCAACGATCAAACTCGATAAAAAAGCACCTACATTGATCCCGATATAGAATATGGTAAACCCCTTATCTCTTCGAATGTCTCCCTTGGTATATAAGCCCCCTACCATGGTAGAAATATTAGGCTTTAACATACCGACCCCGGCGACGATCAGCCCCAGTCCTGTGTAAAAGGCCCAGTATTCTTCAATCGCGAGGATACTGTGTCCTGCAACGAGAAGAATTCCGCCATACAGCACTGATTTTTTGGAGCCCAAGAATTTATCTGCGATCCATCCGCCTGGAATGGAGGCTACATAAACCAGCATGGTATACCATCCGTATAAGGCAAGCGCTTCACCATTGGACCATCCCAAACCGGGATTTGCATCAGTGGTGGCCTGAACCAGATAGAGAACAAGTATTGCCCTCATGCCGTAGTAGGAGAATCGCTCCCACATTTCGGTGAAAAAAAGAATGAAGAGACCAACAGGATGCCCAAGAAATTCTTTTTGATCCGGTGTTTTTGCTATGGATGCCATAAAATGTTGTTTAAAATTAGTCGATGATATTTTGCTCTTTTTCTTTATTGTTTCCGAGAGAGCGGTCAATAAAAGTAGTCATTTTTTTGAAAAGGTGTAATCGGGTGTTTTTGCCCTTGTAAATCCCATGAGCCCTGTCAGGGTAGGCAAAGTAATCGAATTGTTTATTGGCTTCAACGAGGGCGTTGATCATTTGCATGGAATTCTGTACATGTACATTGTCATCTCCTGTTCCGTGGATCAGGAGGTAATCACCCTTGAGCAGTTCAGCAAAATTCACCGGGGAATTCTCATCATAACCGGAAGCATTTTCCTGAGGGGTCTGCATAAACCTTTCTGTATAAACGGTATCGTAATACCTCCATGAGGTGACAGGAGCAACTGCGATAGCCATCTTGAACACATCGGCTCCTTTTGTAATGGCCAGGGAGCTCATAAACCCTCCATAGCTCCAGCCCCAGATCCCGATCCTGTTTTCATCTATATAAGACCTTTTACCTAATTCCCTGGCCGATTCAATTTGATCTTCAATCTCATATTTCCCCAGTTCCTTATAGGTTACTTTTTTAAAATCCCTTCCTCTGTAACCGGTCCCTCTCCCGTCTACGCATACAATCACATAGTCTTTCTGGCTAAGCATCATGTGCCAGTAATCATGCCTCCAGGCATTGTTCCATCTATTGGTAACGCTTTGAGAACCCGGGCCGGAATACTGGAACATCAACAGGGGATATTTTTTATCTGGGTCAAAATCAATGGGTTTGATCATCCACATGTTGAAATCGCCGTTGATGGTTTTGAGTTTACTGAATTCTTTTACGGGTAAATTGAATTCGGAGACTCTCTCTGCCATATTCAGGTTGTTTTTGATTTCTTTTAAGGCTTCACCGGTTCGGGCATCTACCAGTGTATAAACGGGGGGCGTTGTGGCACTGGAATAAGTGTTCACAAAATAATTCAGGCTGTTACTGAAAGCCGCCCTGTTTTCACCGATATATGTGCTGAGTTTCTTCTTCTTCTTCCCTTTGATACCTATCGAGTAAATACTCCTGTTGATTGAACCCTCCTCGGTTGATTCGTAAAAGACTTTTTTCGACTTATTGTCATAACCGTAATATTTGGTTACTTCCCAATTACCGCTTGTGATCTGATTTTTAAGCTGCCCGCTTGGATCGTAATGATACAGGTGGTTATAACCATCCCTTTCGCTGCTCCAGATAAAACTGTTGTCGTCGAGGAAGGTCAGGTCATTATTTTCTTTAATATAGGCATCTTCTGTTTCATTCAGGAGCAGGGAAGCTTGTTTGCTTCCGGTATCATATGAAACGAGATTCAGGTTGTTTTGATGCCTGTTAAGGGTTGTAATCACCAACTGACCGGCTTGCTTTGTCCATTGAATTTTGCGCATATAATATGGCTTAAAATCCTTCAGGTCAACTTCGTATTTTTTGCTTTCGGAAAGGTCATAAACATAAAGGCTCACTTTAGAATTGTTTTCTCCTGCTTTCGGGTATTTAAAGGTTTGTGATTCGGGATACAGGCCTTTTCCGTATGTGTCCATCTGAAATTCGGGCACTTCGGATTCATCAAAACGAATAAAAGCCAGTTTGTCGGAAGCAGGATTCCATTCAAAGGCTCTAACAAAACCAAATTCCTCCTCATAGACCCAGTCGGTGATGCCATTGATGACCTTGTTCTTTTCTCCATCGGTTGTAATCTGTCGGGTCTCTTTTGATTGCAGGTCTTTTATATAGAGGTTGTTCTGATGAACAAAGGCAACCTTGCTTCCATCCGGAGAAAATGTTGGCTCCTGGATCTCGAGTTCAGAGATGAGTTCAAGACTCTTTGTGTTCAGGTCATAAACGTAGTACCTGCCTTTTTTGGACCGCCTGTAGATCCGTTCCAGGTCAACACCAATGATCAGTTTTTTTTCGTCCTGACTAAAAGTGTAGTCATTAAAGTTTTTAATACCCTCAAGGTCCTTGCTCATGACAAGGGTTTCTACTTTTTCGAGTGTTTTGTAATCATATTTGTCTAGATAGGTGCCGTAAGAATTGTGATTAAGAATGGTATAGAAGTCTCCGTTTTTCATCGAGTGGAAGGCTTCAAGCGACTCTGTTCGGAAAGTGTTTTTGACCCAGATGTCTTCGAGGGTTATTTCTTTATTTTGGGCTGAAACGGATTGGCTTAGGACAAATAACAGAATAAGAATAATTCTCATGAGCAGGCTTTATCAAAAATTTTTCCCAAGTTTACGAAATTATATGAAATCAGTTCTCAGTTTTTGGAGAAAGTTTGTGAGATCAAGACTTTTATAAATTACTTTTCATCCATAAAAATTGAATAAAAAGGGCGCTGAGAGAAAAACTTTTGAACAAAGTGGCATGCCTGTTGAAATTTGTTCAAGTTCTGCTTTTATTTGGTGAATTTTATCTATAAAATAATTCTTTTGCTATTGATTATATTTGCATTGCACTAATTCACCTGATATGTCAAAAATGGTCAAGGGATTTTCCAGGTTTACAAAAGAAGAAAAGATTAGCTGGCTTGCTGATAATTTTTTTCAGGACAAGGAAAAGGGCAAGGCAACGCTTCATCAATATTTAAATGACGACAAAGACCTGCAGCAACTGCACGACGAGTTTATAGAGAATACCATAAGCAACTTTTATGTTCCTTATGCCATTGCCCCGAATTTTATAATCAATGGCAAGCCTTATGCTATTCCCATGGCCATAGAGGAAAGTTCGGTCGTTGCAGCTGCATCACTCACAGCTAAATTTTGGGGAGAAAGAGGCGGTTTTAAGGCAGAGGTTCTTTCTACTGTTAAAATTGGCCAGGTACATTTCACCTATTCGGGAAGTAAGGATGACCTTGAGCGATACTTTTCAGGGGTAAAGGATGAGCTGATCCGCGCAACGGATGAGATCACTGCCAATATGAGAAAAAGAGGAGGTGGTATTTTAGACATCGAATTGAGAGACCGCACTGCGGACCTTCTTGATTATTACCAGCTTCACGTGCGTTTCGAAACCGGTGACAGCATGGGCGCCAATTTCATCAATTCATGTCTTGAGGCCATTGCCCACTCATTTAAAAAAGAAGGCATTTTTATTGTCATGAGCATTTTGTCAAACTATGTGCCGGAATGCCTGGTCAAAGCAGAGGTCTCCTGTAAAATAGAGTCATTTTTTCCTGAAGATCCTGAATTATATGCCCGTAAATTTATTCAGGCCGTTCAGATAGCAGAAGTAGAACCCTTCAGGGCCGTTACCCATAATAAGGGAATCATGAATGGCATAGATGCCGTGATCCTGGCTACAGGGAATGATTTCAGGGCGGTTGCTGCCGGGGCACATGCCTATGCTTCTAAAGATGGAAGGTACAGAAGCCTGACACATGCCAAAATAGAAGGAGGATATTTTAAGTTTTGGATTGAGCTTCCCTTGTCTTTAGGGACGGTAGGCGGATTAACCAGACTGCACCCACTGGCCAAGCTCTCCATGGAGATTTTGCAAAACCCGACAGCAAAAGAATTAATGCAGATTGTGGCGGTTGCGGGTCTTGCACAGAACTTCGCTGCTTTAAGGGCATTGACAACCACAGGAATTCAGCAGGGGCACATGAAAATGCACCTGATGAATATCCTGAACCAGATGGAGGCAAATTTGCACGAGAAGGAATTGATTTGCAAAGAATTCAAGGGGAAAACCATATCCCACAGTGCAGTTGCCGAGTGTCTGCACAAAATAAGGACAGGTCATTAAATAGCATTGAATTATGTTAAAATAAATATTTTCTATTTGATAAGATTGAATTCCGCAACAAGGATTTCTTATCTTTGGTAAAAATAAACTAAAAACTAAAATTTAATATTATGTCATTTCAATTACCAAAACTACCATACGCATATGATGCTTTAGAGCCTCATATTGACGCCCGAACCATGGAGATTCATCATTCGAAGCACCATAATGGTTATACGACCAACTTGAACAATGCAGTTGCAGGAACCGATCTTGAAGGAAAACCAATTTTGGATATTCTGGAAAATCTTGACATGAGCAATATGGCTGTAAGAAACAATGGAGGAGGTTTTTACAACCACGATCTTTTCTGGAAAATAATGTCTCCCGAAGGAGGAGGAGCTCCTACAGGAGAACTGGCTGCTGCGATCAATGAAGAATTCGGCTCCTATGAGGGCTTCAAAGATGTGTTTTCGAAAGCTGCCGCTACCCGATTTGGTTCAGGGTGGGCCTGGTTATGTGTTCATAAGGGAGGAAAGGTGAAAGTATGTTCCACACCAAACCAGGACAACCCGATCATGCCTGGAACAGGTTGTGGAGGTTTTCCGATTTTAGGATTGGACGTTTGGGAACACGCATACTATTTACATTACCAAAACAGAAGGCCAGATTATATCAGCTCTTTCTTCAATTTGATCAATTGGGATGAGGTGAGCAAAGGTTATTCAGCCAATAAATAAGAGCTGTTTTTACTTTGATAATGATTAGAAACCACGGAGCTCTGGCTCCGTGGTTCATTTTTTATAGAAGAGTTCAGTACAAATAAGAAATGTGAAAGAATGAATTCAAGAAACATTGCTTTTTTATTGGCATTTCTCGCTGCTCTGATCTATGGGGTCAGTTTTACCATAGCCAAGGAGGTCATGCCGGTATATGTGAAACCTTTTGGTTTCATTTTGCTCAGGGTTCTTGGGGCGACAATTCTTTTCTGGATCGTTGGCCTTTTTTTTAAAAAGGAAAAGATAGCTGTTAGGGATTATGCAAGAATTGCATTGGCTGCTGTTTTTGGGATGGCTCTGAATCAATTGTCCTTTTTTAAAGGATTAAGCATGACCACTCCGATAAGTGCTTCGGTGATTATGGTGATTACCCCGATATTGGTCCTTACTTTTTCTGCTTTTATCATAAAGGAAAAACCAACGGCAAAAAAAATCGGAGGAATACTCATCGGGATGCTTGGAGCCATTTTACTGATCGTCCTGGGAAGAGAAATTGGTACTGCCCCGAATCCTAAACTGGGAAACCTTCTGGTTTTTGCCAATGCTTCCTTTTATTCACTTTACCTGATCATGATCAAGAACCTGACAAAAAAATACCATCCCATAACCCTTGCCAAATGGCTCTATTTATTTGGACTCGTCATTGTGTTGCCATTCGGCATGAAGGAGTTCAGTATGATCGACTGGCCCCAGCTGCCGGTTCCCGTGGTATACAGAATAGGGTTTATCGTGGTTTTTACTTCCTTTATGACTTATATGTTCAATTTGATCGCCATCAGACAACTTAAACCAACAACACTGAGCATATTCATTTATCTGCAGCCTGTTATTGCCAGCGCTTATGCTTTGCTAGTGGGAAGCGACACCTTGAACGCGGTAAAAATATTGGCAACGCTGCTCATTTTTATAGGAGTGTTTTTAGTGACCAGAAAACCCAGGGAGGCAATGCCTTGATTTATTATTATCAAGACTTCAAAGCATTTTGGCATTTTTTTATTAGTAACTTTGTTAAAATTTAATTCAGTAATATGATACAATCCATGACAGGATATGGCAAGTCTGTTATACAGCTTGACACAAAAAAGATTACACTTGAAATAAAGTCTCTCAATAGTAAGAACCTGGATATCAATACCAGGTTTCCAGGTGTTTATCGGGAAAAAGAAATTGAAGTCAGAAGACTCATTGCCAGAAAGCTGATTAGGGGCAAAGTAGACATGTCATTTTATATTGAATCAACAAGCGACGAGACTTCGACAAAAATCAATGCTGGTATCGTTGCAAATTATATAGATCAGCTTGAAAATATTCGCAAAGAAGGGGATGTTCTGTCCATAGCCATGCGTTTGCCGGATGTTCTTAAGACGGAAAAAGAAGAGTTGGATGAAGCGGAGTGGAGCATCATTGAGAAGGGAATTCAGGAGGCGATCCTGAGCTTGGAGGCCCACAGGTCATCTGAAGGAGCTGAACTTAAATCAGATTTTGAGCAGCGCGTGGAAACCTTGGAGGAAAAATTGGAAAATGTGATGGATCTGGATTCAGAAAGGCTTGAACAGGTCAGAGAAAGACTTAAAAAATCGATCAGTGAACTGCAGCAAACGGTTGATGAGAACAGGTTTGAGCAGGAACTTATCTATTATCTTGAAAAACTTGACATCACAGAAGAAAAAGTAAGACTCAATAACCACCTAAGTTATTTTGTGCAGGAACTCAATAGTGAAGATTCCAATGGAAAAAAACTCGGTTTTATTTCTCAGGAGATAGGCAGGGAGATCAATACGATAGGTTCCAAGGCCAATTATGCACCCATGCAGAAGGTGGTGGTTGAAATGAAGGATGAGCTTGAAAAAATCAAAGAACAAATGTTAAATGTTTTATAATGAATTTGGAAAATCCAGGTAAATTAATTGTTTTTTCGGCACCTTCAGGTTCAGGGAAAACAACGATCGTACATCATCTGCTGAAGCAGAAGGAGCTCAATCTTGATTTTTCAATTTCTGTGACCTCCAGAGAAAAAAGAGGCAATGAAGTTGATGGGAAAGACTACCACTTCATTAGTTTAGAACAGTTTAAAAAGCATATAGAAGCCGGTGAATTTGTGGAATGGGAAGAGGTGTATAAGGATAATTTTTACGGAACTTTAGAGTCTGAGGTGGAGAGAATTTGGGCAGAAGGCAAACATGCTATTTTTGATATAGATGTGGTTGGCGGCCTAAGGATCAAAAAGAAATTTCCGGAGAAAACCCTCGCTGTTTTTGTAAAGGCACCTTCTTTGGAGGCGATGGAACTTCGGTTGAGAGCGAGAAAAACAGATAGTGAAGAGAAGATCAAGGAGCGGATCGCCAAAGCTGAAAGGGAAATCAGCTACGCCGGGCGTTTTGATGTGATTCTCGTCAATGATGATCTTGAAGCGGCCAAGAAAGAAGCGGAAACTTTGGTGGGGAATTTTATATCCGGGAAATAATGCATGGGTAAATCTTATTGTCATGAAAATAGGACTTTTTTTTGGAAGCTATAACCCCATCCATGTAGGGCATCTGATCATCGCAAATCACATGGTGGAGTTTTCGGATCTTGATGAGGTCTGGTTCGTGGTAACGCCGCACAATCCATTTAAGAAGAAGCAATCCCTGCTCGACGACCATCACAGGTACCAGTTGGTGCAGGAAGCAACTTTTGATTACCCAAAATTAAGACCTTCCAATATTGAATTTACTCTACCCCAACCCAATTATACCATTAATACTTTGGTTCATTTGTTTGAGAAATACCCGCAGCATCAATTCAGTCTGATTATGGGGCAGGATAATTTACGGTCATTTCACAAATGGAAGAACCATGAAGAAATACTTGAGAGTCATGAATTGTATGTGTATCCAAGAATTGGGGATGAAAAAGGAGTGCCTGATCTGTTGAGCCATCCAAAGGTGCATTTGATAGAAGCTCCCATTGTCGAAATATCGGCTACCTTTATCCGCAAAGCTGTAAAAGAAAATAAAAATGTGAGAGCCCTTATGCCTGAAAGAGCATGGAAATATATGGATGAAATGAATTTTTACAAGTAAAGAATCGGGGGTCGTAGCTCGCATTCCGGTCTGATGAATTTGCAGAACCGGAAATTTAAAAACATTGTATCTTTGCTTAGAATGAAGAAAAATGGCCAAAAGTAAAAAAGAGAGATTAAAAGAAAAACTAACCTTCAAGTATCGGTTCGTGGTATTGAATGAGGATACTTTTGAAGAGCGTTTTTCATTCAAGTTAAACCGGTTGAATGCCTTTGTTTTTGGAGGGATATTTTCCGTTTTATTGATCGTGTTGACTATTTTGCTGATCGCTTTAACCCCATTGAAGGAATACATACAAGGGTATTCCTCTACCGAACTGAAAAAGGAGGCAACAAATCTGGTGTATAAGGTAGATTCTTTGAACAAGGTCCTTTCGGTTAATGATCTTTACATTGAAAATATACAACAGGTTCTTAAAGGCGAGATCAAACGAGTTACTTTCAACAAGGATTCTGTTTTCAAGCAATACGAGATAGAAGAAATTAATTTTGCACCCTCTGCGGTGGACTCTGCCTTCAGGGAGGAAGTTGAAGAATTAGACAGATTCAGTGTCTTTCAACAGGCAAAAAAAAATACGGATATCGTTTTTACGGCGCCAATAAGGGGCCAGGTAACACAAAATTATGACGACAAGGAAAAACATTTTGCCGTTGATATTGCTGTCAATGTAGATACGCCGGTGAAAGCTGTCGCAGACGGAACGGTCATTTTTACGGGTTTTACGGCTGATACGGGTTATGTTATTGTCTTAGAGCACGGTCAGGGATTTATTTCAGTTTACAAGCATAATTCATCGATTTACAAGGAACAGGGAGCGTTGGTGAAAACCGGGGAAGCCATCGCCAGTGCAGGCTCAACCGGAACATTTTCTACAGGTGCTCATTTACATTTTGAGCTGTGGAATGAAGGCTATCCGGTGAATCCTACAAATTATATTAACTTTGAATAACCTTGTTTTCAGGTCTTTTTTAACATTTCAGATTTAATCCGTGGTAAAATCATTTTTTGCAAAAATATACGCCGGTTTTATGGCCCGAAAGGTTTATAAATGGGCGGGTCAGCCTCAACAGGCCCAGGAAAAGGTTTTTAAGAACCTGATCAGTACCGCCAGGCATACGGTTTTCGGCAAAGACCATTATTTTGATCAGATTCAAAACTATGAGGACTTTAAAAAGCATGTTCCTGTAAGAGACTATGAAGGATTAAAGGATTATATCCAAATGATCCGCCAGGGGAAAAAGGATGTATTGTGGAAAGGAAAACCCATTTACTTTGCAAAAACGTCGGGTACGACTTCAGGGGCAAAATATATTCCAATCACGAAAGAATCGATGCCGTATCAGATTTCAGCGGCCAAGGAGGCTCTGTTGTTGTATATTGCTGAAACTGGAAATTCCGGGTTTGTCGACGGGAAAATGATTTTTCTTCAGGGATCTCCTGAGGTAGATGATTCCAATGCTGTTAAAACAGGCAGGTTATCTGGAATTGTAGCCCATTATGTTCCAAAGTATTTGCAGAAGAACCGTTTACCTTCATGGGAAACCAATTGCATAGATGATTGGGAATCTAAAGTTGATGCGATTGTTAAGGAAACAGTTGTGGAAGACATGCGTCTGATCAGTGGAATTCCTTCCTGGGTTCAAATGTACTTTGAGAAACTAATGGAACACGAGGGTAAAAAAGTAACTGAGATTTTTCCAAATTTGAGTTTGTTTGTTTACGGGGGCGTCAATTATGAACCTTACAGGAAGCACATGGAGGATCTCTTAGGGAAAAAAGTAGATGCCATTGAGTTGTTTCCGGCTTCTGAAGGGTTCTTTGCTTATCAGGACAAGCAGTATAAAGCGGCTGGTACGGATATGGGTATGCTGTTGTTGCTGAACAGCGGGATCTTTTATGAGTTTATTCGGGCAGATGAATTTTTCGAAGATGCACCCGCACGCATTACGATTGAAGATGTTGACCTGGGGGTAAATTATGTCATGATTATTTCCACGAATGCGGGTTTATGGGCCTATAATATTGGGGACACCATTGAATTCACCTCTTTAAAGCCTTACCGGATCATTGTTACGGGGCGCATCAAACATTTCATTTCAGCCTTTGGTGAACACGTTATCGGTAAAGAAGTGGAGCAGTCTATACAGCACGCCGTATCAGGGACCGATGTCAAGATCAAGGAATTTACGGTGGCACCCCAGGTAAATCCTCATGAAGATTCTCTGCCTTACCATGAATGGTTCATTGAATTTGAAAATGAACCTGATGACCTTGTGTCATTCTCACGAAAGATCGATCAGGAAATGCAGCAGCAGAACAGTTATTATTACGATTTGATACAAGGAAAAATTTTAAGGCCTCTCGTTGTCACCAGGGTTGTTAAAAATGGTTTTGACAAGTACATGAGGTCGGTTGGGAAATTAGGAGGGCAAAATAAAATCCCGAGACTTTCCAATGACAGGAAGATAGCGGATCAGCTAAAAACCAGATAAAAGCTACAGGTTCGAAAGATTATTTTTTCCTTTATGTCGGAAAGGAAAATTACTGTAAAAAAAATTCAGCAAGAGAAGATGTACTTGCTCTTGCTGAATTGTGGGTTTGAAAAAATAAAACTTATTTCTTGGCCAGCAGGTCTCTGATCTCAGTGAGTAAATCTTCCTGCGATGGGCCTGCCGGAGGAGCCGGAGCCTCTTCTTCTTTTCTTTTTAGTTGATTCACGGCCTTAACGATAAGGAACATGACAAAAGCAACTATAATGAAATCAATTACATTGGTAATGAACTCACCGTAAAGTACTGCTACCATTCCTTCGATGTTCCCATCAGCATCTGCAACACCTTCTTTTACGATCCATTTTAGGTCTTTGAGGTCAGATTTTAACACAAGTCCGATCAATGGCGATATGATACCTGCAGTAAAAGAGGTAACAACACTTTTAAAAGCAGCTCCCATCACAAAACCGACGGCGATATCCAGCAAACTGCCTTTCATGGCAAATTCTTTAAATTCTTTTAACATGGTCTTAAATTTTTGGTTAGATATGCCGAAATATACAAAAAATCTAAACAGGCAGTCGCTTTATGCGGTCTGAAAAGGCTGTCATTATTTCATAACTGATGGTGCCGGCCTGTTCTGCCATAGCAAGGATATCTTTTTGACTGTCAAAAATAACGACTTCATCTCCCTCATCACAATCAATGTTGCTTATGTCAATCATAATCATATCCATACATATGTTTCCAATGACAGGCGCTTTTTGCCCCTTGATCCTGACAAAGATTTTGTTTTGCCCCAGACTTCTGAAGAGGCCGTCAGCATGGCCCAACGGAATTGTGGCTGTTTTCATTTCACTTTTGGCGAAAAACCCCCTGTTATAACCTACACTTTCATTTTTCTTTATATGGTGAATCTGAGAGATGATACTTTTCAGGCTGATCACGTTTTTCAGTTTTGAAGTAACATCATGGTCATTCGCAAAACCATAAAGCCCCAAACCGAGTCTTACCATATCAAAGTGGGCTTCAGGATAGTTGAGAATTCCTGAGGTATTCGACATGTGCATCATGGGGAGGAAACCAAATAAGTGTTCAAATGACTTTCCGATAGAATTGAATTCATGAATTTGATTCAAGCTGAATTCTTTTTCATTTTGATCCTCCGAAGCAACCAAATGGGAAAATATGGATTTTACTTTGACCAAGGAAACTTCCTTGAGCTTTGAATAGATCAGATTGAGATCAGATTTCCTGAACCCGAGCCGGTTCAATCCGGTGTTGAATTTGAGGTGAACAGGGTAATTTCCCCTGTTTGACTTCTTGATTTGTTCAAGAAAGGAGTCCAGTACTTTTTCACTATACAAATTTGGCTCCAGATCATATTGAATCAAAAGTTCCAGATTCTGAACCTGAGGATGGAGAACCAGTATGGGCGTCTTCACCCCTGATTTTCTAAGAGCAATCCCTTCATCGGCATAGGCTACGGCAAAATAATCAACTCCGAGTTTTTCAAGTCTTCCTGCAACGGAAACTGCTTCGGTTCCGTAACCTGAAGCTTTGACTACAGCCAGTATTTTTGTCTTTTTGTCGAGCCTTGACCTGAAAAAACCCAGGTTATATTCAATTGAACCCAGATTGATCTCTAAAACCGTAGGATTATTGTTCATTGCTGTCATTGGATGTTTCCTGCCTAGCTTGTTCTTCCTTTTGACGCTCTCTGAAATAGGCCGCCCTGCTCAGGGGTTCATATTCATGTACTTCACCCAATACAACCAGCCTGTCGTCATGCACTTTCCGATGGCTAAAATGCGCAAGGTTACCTGTTTTGGTACAGACGGCATGAACTTTTGTAACGTATTCTGCAGTAGCCATAAGCGCCGGCATAGGACCAAATGGATTTCCTTTATAATCCATGTCGAGACCAGCTACGATGACCCTTACACCCATATTGGCCAGGTCATTGCAAACACTTACGATTTCGTCATCAAAAAACTGTGCTTCATCTATTCCAACTACATCAATTTCATTGGCATACAATCTGATATTTGCCGCAGCAGGTACAGGAGTGCATCTGATCTCATTTTCATCATGAGACACAACCAGTTCATCAGCATATCGAGTATCAACGGCGGGCTTGAAGATCTCAACGGTTTGCTTTGCAAACTGGGCGCGTTTTAAACGCCGAATCAGTTCTTCGGTTTTACCCGAAAACATAGATCCGCAGATGACTTCGATCCATCCGAAATTTTCTGTATGATTTACCGTGTTTTCTAAAAACATATTTAATTCAATCGCTTTATGGAAAGCTTTACTGATTTGAACAGCGCAAAAAGTCTTCAAATCAAAATATACATTACCAAAGCAAAAGTAATGAAATTCTTTAGTAGAATTTTCTTTCGAAAATGTTAATTTTGTATATTACTCCCTCAGCGACCAATACCTCCCAAAATAAGAATTAATGGACACGAATTTACAGAAAGAATTAAAGATTTTAGCTGAAAGAATATTGGAAGCGCAACTTGAAGAAGATATTGTTTCTTTACTGGATCAAAGCAGGGATATTTATGAGAAATTGCTCGTTTTGAATCATATGTTAAAGGATCAGACCCTGAATGAAAAGGGTGAACCTGAGCCTGAGCCGGATACCTCTTTTCGTTATGAAAAAGAGAATGATTCTGCTTTAACTCCGGAAGAACAGGAAACAGAAAACACTTCTGTAAAGCATGATGATAAAATAACTTTTGAGGTGCAAGAGGAAGCTGATGCTGTTGATGAGGAAGATGCTCCCCTGAGCCTTTCAGATTTATTTGTGCCTACCTTCGATGGGATCAAGGAAGACATGAGTCAGAAAGACGAGTTCAAAGACACCATTTCCCTTGATGAAACTGAGAACCTTTTTGTGACAAAAAAGGAAGCCTCAAGGCAACTTTCTCTCAATGATAAATTGGTCGGAAGCAGTTTTCAGGTAGGGTTAAATGACAGAATAGCCTTTGTCAATAAATTATTCAATTTTAGCCAGGCTGATTTTAATAAAGTTTTGACCCAATTAAATAAGTGCAGCACAAAGGCAGAGGCCCTGAATTATTTTCAATATCAGGTAAAACCGAACTATAACTGGAAGGGCAAAGAAGACCTGGAGGAAAGATTTGTTGAGATCATCGAAAGAAAATTTCTATAAACTGCAGTTTAGACTGATGCATCTCAAGTCAAGAGCTGTTTTATTTTAAATTGGCACAAGGCTTTTTATATCAGGTTATGTTCAGATCTTCTTTGAGTCGTGCTATGTTTTTTTTGTCATTACCAATATAAATGCTGTCGTCAATGATGACAACCGGACGCTTTAAAAAGGTATAGTCACTTAAGATAAGTTGTTTGTAATCGACTTCTTCCAACACCTGGTCTTTGAGCCCCATAGCCTTGTATTTCTTTGCTCTGCGGCTAAAAAGTGACTCGTAACACCCTGCAATAACCTGCATTTCATTTAATTGCTCGGGGGTAATGGGTTGCGATTTGATCTCCTGAAGGTCAAACCCTTCGAGTGGGATAGATTTTAGAATTCTTCTGCAGGAATCACATGTTTTGAGATAATATATTTTTTTCATTTATTTTTGATCCAAAAGGGTTTAATAAGCCTAAAGTTACTTATTTTTAAACCATGGACAAATTATTTGAGACTGCAATATTTACAAGGAAGACATTGTTGAAGATCATGGAAGACAGGACTTACGAGGACCTTGTGAAGATTCCTGAAAACCATAGAAATTCGATTTTTTGGAACATTGCTCATTTGCTTGTCACCCAACATTTACTATGCTACGGATTATCGGGTTTGGATTTGCAAATCGACCAGGCTATGGTAAACAAATACGGCAAAGGAACTGTAGCATCGGAAGAAGTTCCTGAAGAGGACATTTCTTATGTGAAAGACCATTTGGTTAAAATGGTGCTGAAAACACAGTCTGATTATAAAGCAGGGCTATTTACCGATTACAAAACCTATATGACAAGTGCCAATATTGAATTGAGTAAGATCGAAGAGGCGCTTGCATTTAGTGCATATCACGACGGAATTCACCTGGGTGTCATTCTTTCAATCATGAAAACTGTTTAAGCTGATTCATATGGAATTTAACACAAAAGTAATTCACGGGGGTCAGGAACATGACCAGAGCACAGGCGCTGTAATGCCACCGATTTATCAGACCTCGACCTATGCCCAGACTTCTCCCGGCGAGCACAAGGGCTATGAGTATTCAAGAACAGGAAATCCGACAAGGACTGCTTTGGAAAATGCACTTGCCAGCATAGAGAATGGGAATTTCGGATTGGCATTTGCATCGGGTCTGGCTTCGATCGACGCGGTTATGAAGTTGCTCGAACCAGGAGACGAGGTCATTTCGACGAATGATCTTTATGGTGGAACTTTTCGCCTTTTTTCAACCATTTTCAAAAAGTTTGGGATCAAATTTCATTTTATTGGAATGGAACGGGCAGGGAACATTGAACAATACATCAATGACAAGACAAGGATCATATGGGTTGAGACGCCAACAAATCCGATGCTGAATATCATTGATATCAAAAAGTGTGCTGAAATAGCAAAGAAGAATGACTTGACTCTTGTGGTTGACAATACCTTTGCGACCCCCTATCTGCAATGTCCTTTGGATTTAGGTGCTGACATTGTCATGCACTCTGCCACCAAATACCTTGGAGGGCATTCTGATGTGGTCATGGGAGCACTGGTGGTCAGAAATAAAGAGCTGGCAGACAAACTTTATTATATTCAAAATGCGAGTGGGGCAGTATGCGGACCCATGGATAGCTTTTTGGTCCTGAGAGGGATCAAAACCCTTCATGTCAGAATGCAAAGACATTGTGAAAACGGAAGGGCAGTCGCCAATTATTTGAAAAAGCACCCTAAGATTGAAAATGTATATTGGCCCGGGTTTGAAAACCATCCAAATCATGAAATAGCAAGGGCTCAAATGAAAGATTTTGGAGGTATGCTGTCATTTGCGATCAAGGGTAACAAGAAAGCCGATGCAATAAGGGTACTCGAAAGTTTAAAAGTATTTACCCTGGCGGAATCCCTGGGAGGAGTGGAATCACTGAGCGGACACCCTGCGAGCATGACACATGCATCCATACCAAAAGAAGAAAGGGAAAAAACAGGCGTAACGGATTCCCTGATAAGATTGAGTGTTGGAATAGAAAGTGAAAAAGACCTCATCAGAGATCTTGAAAATGCATTGCAAAAGGTCTAATACTTACCGAAGACATAAATAACTCCAGCGTTGAAAAACACCATGGAGTCGTTTCCTTTGTTTCCCGGATCATTAGGTGCGTCTAAACCATCAACAACATCAGAAAAATAATATTGGTAACGGCCTTCAAGACTGAAGTCAACTTTATCCAGGCCAAAACGGACACCAACACCACCTGTTGCTGAAAAAATGTTTTCCGGCTCTAAAAATACAGCGCCATTCTGCCATTTAGGGATGAGATCAGTGTAAGGTTCACCCTGACTTTTCTTCAAAGAAACACCATCAACGAAAATATCCGGTTGCGAATAACTGTAATGCAAACCGAGAGTTACAAAGGGGTTAATGGTTCCTGAACTTCTGTAAAAAGAAGAATAATCTTCAAGTTCAAAAATATAATATTCCAGATTCAAACCTCCATTATACAATTTGATCTGACCTGTCATCCGACTAAGTTTGTCATAAACCGAACCGGCATCTTTGGCACCATCATGATTGATGTTGGTGTTATTGGTGTATGAAAATTCAAACTTCAATTTAAAGTGTTCGCTGAAGAAGGAAGAACCGCTTCTCCAGTTATACTGGCTACCAAAAAATTTCAAATAATAAGCAAAACCGTAGATCATATTCGCCTGGTTGGCGCTTTCAAATTCCGTACTTAAGCCGAAATCAGGTTGAAATGAGGCAATACCAATGTTCACACCAACTTCATGGCTAAAACGAGTCTGTGCATGAGAAGTGGTAAAAAAGAAGAAAATTAATACAACACAAAGTTCAAGTAAATATTTCTTCATGGTTCAGTTACGATTTTAATACAATTTAAAACAAATATAAAAAAGAAAATGCTTAATTCGCTTATTTAAAAACAAAAAACTCAAA
>JAHEHF010000074.1 GCA_024644745.1 Flavobacteriaceae bacterium | reverse complement strand
CGTCACCAGACAAGTAAGCTCCGCTGTGGCGCCAGCCTCCACATTAGGAAGGGTAACGTCCTCAGTGATCACTACCGTGTCAGTATCGGTACAACCATTTGCTCCGGTTACCGTTACTGTAAATGTACCTGCGGTGGTTACAGTTAAATCTGCTGAAGTTCCCACTACATTAGTCCCGTCTGACCATGAATAACTGACGCCCCCACTCGCCGTTAAGGTCGTGCTGGGTACGGTACAACTCAAGGCCAGTCCGTTGTCATTTGATATTGAAGCCGATATCGGATTCACAGTAACATCAACCGATTCTTCATAATCATATGTTCCCAGAACCGTGACATTCACTGTATAAGTGTAGCTTCCAGATGTTAAACCTGTTATGGTTGGGTTTTCTGTTGAAGAACTGAAAGTGTAACCTCCAGGTCCTGTTCCGGACCAGCTAAGGGTATAATCCGATGGATCTGCTCCTGAGAATCCGGCCTCTAGATTCAGGCTTTCTCCTTCACAAATAGGACTATTAGATGTGGGAACGAGAAATATGTTCCCTCCATTTGCAACAAGATCAGCAAAAGATATCTCATCATTTCCTGCGTTTGGATTACAGACAGAAAAGGTTTCACCTCCAATGACAATGGATCTGCTCGCACTACAATTATTACCGTCTGTATCCAATTGGCCCCCATCTTCAATGACGATAATAGTGCCCGCCGGAAATTCCAAATTATACTGAGTGTTCCCACCCCAATCAATAAAACCTGTACTGGTAATAACCAATAAATTCGTTTCCAGGTAGGAATTTCCGTCAATTTGCAATTCGCCCTGAATCGTTAATGAATTAAAACTTTGTGTTATGTCAGCATCTAAAATAACTACAAACCCATCCGGAACATAAACGTCATAAGTTCCTGCTGTTTGACCCGGATACTCTGTTGCCGGTGTATCAAATCCATCTCCGTCCCAAATACCCCAAGTCAAAGGATCATCCCAGTCTCCGTTACTTATTGCTCCATAATCTCCAATGTTCTGTGCAAAAAGACTTACACTGAACAACAGGAGTCCAAAAATCATCAATATTTTAAGTCCTTTCGAACTGTAATAAGATCGATTATGATTTTTCCTTCTGGTAAAATCTAATTTTTCTTTAGGGTTCATTGTTAAATTATTCATACAATTTGCATTGTTATTGTTGTTGTTTGGTCTAAATGTAAAGCCTGTTAAAGCAAAATTTCTTTGCGATAACAGGGTAAAATTGTCCTCTTTTGATTGCCTACCGAATGGGGAGTTTCCGGTTTTCATATCTCACTATTTAATTTTAACTCATTGTATATCAACAATATAAGTCGAGATATTTTTGAAAACCTTTTGAAACACAGATGAATTCTGTTAAGAAGGTGTTAATAACTCGAGAAAATTGTTAATATCCGAAACGCCTTCATTTGAGCTTTATTGCGCTTTTTTTATGCTGCAAAAAAATTTTTATTATTGTGTTCACCACCTATTTTTTTTTCATAAAATTTCTTAAGTGTATATTTTAGCATATCTTTGCACTTATTTAGAATGAATCTAATTTATTATGATACAAGTATCTGAAAAAGCAAAACTAAAAGCCATTGAACTGATGAAAGAAGATGGCTTTGATGCCTCCCGGGATTTTATTCGCGTGGGTGTAAAGAGTGGCGGCTGTTCCGGCTTGTCATATGATTTGAGCTTTGACAAGGAGGAAAAAGAAAATGATAAGGTTTTTGAAAACAACGATATCAAAATCATTGTTGACAAAAAAAGTTTTTTATATCTGGTGGGTACTGAACTTGATTACTCCGGTGGCCTGAACGGCACGGGCTTTGTCTTTAAAAACCCCAATGCAAACCGGACCTGTGGCTGTGGGGAAAGCTTCTCCCTTTAATTTTATAATCTGCTGACATTATGAGCAAGTATACAGAAGACGATCTTAAAAAAGAACTCGAAACCAAGGAGTATGAATATGGTTTCTACACTGATATAGAATCAGAAACATTTCAAAAGGGCCTGAATGCTGATATAATCGTGGCAATTTCAAAGAAAAAGAATGAACCCCAATGGATGACCGAATGGCGTTTGGATGCTTTTGAAATATGGAAGCAAATGAAGGAACCGGAATGGGCCAATGTTACATATGAAAAGCCTGATTTCCAAGCTATAAGTTATTACTCTGCGCCAAAACCCAAAAAAGAACTGGAGAGTCTGGATGAGGTAGATCCTGAACTTTTAAAGACCTTTAATAAACTGGGTATTTCTATAGATGAGCAAAAAAGACTCACAGGAGTTGCTATGGATATTGTTATTGATTCTGTGTCAGTGGCAACGACCTTCAAAGAAACACTTGCTGAGAAAGGGATCATTTTTTGCCCCATCTCAGAAGCCATTCAGGAACATCCTGAATTGGTAAAAAAATACATCGGCAGCATTGTGCCTAAAAAAGACAACTTCTATGCGGCCCTGAATTCAGCTGTGTTTACAGACGGCTCCTTTTGCTATATCCCAAAGGGTGTTAAATGCCCTATGGAACTGTCAACTTACTTCAGGATCAACGAGGGAGGTACAGGGCAATTTGAAAGAACCCTTGTCATTGCCGACAAAGGAAGTTATGTGAGCTACCTGGAAGGATGTACGGCACCTGCGAGAGATGAAAACCAGTTGCACGCCGCAGTCGTTGAACTGATTGCTTTGGACGATGCTGAAATCAAATACTCTACAGTTCAAAACTGGTTCCCGGGAGATGCTAAAGGAATGGGAGGCGTTTACAATTTTGTGACCAAAAGAGGTATTTGCCATAACAATTCAAAAATTTCATGGACCCAGGTGGAAACAGGTAGCGCCGTAACCTGGAAATATCCCAGCTGTGTGCTGAAAGGTGACCATTCGGTTGGAGAATTCTACTCCATCGCCGTGACCAATAACTTTCAGCAAGCCGATACGGGAACCAAAATGGTACACTTGGGAAAAAACACCAAAAGCACCATTATATCTAAAGGTATTTCAGCAGGCAAATCTCAGAATTCTTACCGTGGATTGGTTCAGGTGAATTCAAGAGCTGAAAATGCCAGAAACTTTTCACAGTGCGATTCCTTGCTCATGGGAAATGAGTGTGGTGCCCATACCTTTCCTTATATTGAATGTAAAAACAAATCGGCTCAGATAGAACACGAGGCCACTACCAGTAAAATTGGTGAGGACCAATTGTTCTATTGCAACCAGAGAGGTATTGATACCGAGAAAGCCATTGCCTTGATCGTCAATGGTTTCAGCAAGGAGGTACTCAACAAATTACCCATGGAATTTGCCGTGGAAGCACAAAAATTATTGGAAATCTCATTGGAGGGTTCTGTAGGATAAATAATTAAAAAAAACATAAAGTCACAAAGACACTATAAAAAATGCTGAAAATTAAAAATTTACACGCTGGAATTGAGGACAAAGAAATCCTCAGAGGAATTGACCTAGAGGTAAAAGCCGGAGAGGTGCACGCCATTATGGGGCCCAATGGATCTGGTAAAAGTACCTTATCGTCTGTGATAGCAGGTAATGAGACCTATGAAGTCATGGATGGTGATATCCTGTTAGACGATGAGAGTATTTTAGAACTTGCGCCTGATGAACGAGCCCACAAAGGCGTATTTATGTCCTTTCAGTATCCAGTTGAAATTCCCGGGGTATCGACGACCAATTTTATCAAAACGGCAATCAACTCAAAAAGGAAAGCGCTGGGGCAGGAAGAAATTCCGGCAAGGGACATGCTGAAAATGATCAGGGAAAAATCTGAATTGCTTGAAATGGACAGAAAGTTCCTTTCAAGGTCTTTGAACGAAGGCTTTTCAGGTGGTGAGAAAAAAAGAAATGAGATCTTTCAAATGGCGATGCTCGAACCGCGTCTGGCTATTTTAGATGAGACCGACTCAGGCCTGGACATTGATGCCTTAAAGGTTGTTGCCAACGGAGTCAATAAATTGAAAAGTAAAGACAATGCTGTGATCGTGATCACGCATTACCAGCGATTGCTGGATTATATCATCCCGGATTATGTGCATGTATTGCACAACGGGAAAATCGTTAAATCAGGTGGCAAGCAACTCGCTCATGAGTTGGAAGAAAAGGGGTATGATTGGTTAAAATAATGAATTGAGTATAAAAGTAAGGCTTGAGGCACAATCGTATTGATTGGACCTTATTTGGCGCCTGAACCTCAGTTTTAATATGATTTTATGGATTTAAAAGAAAAATTAGTGGCCTCTTTTATGGCTTTTGAAAATAAGGGGAATATAGATCTGGATTCAAAAGTCCATGAGATCCGCACTGCAGCTTTAGAAAGTTTTGAAAAATATGGTTTCCCTTCAAAAAGGAACGAAGAATGGAAATATACTTCCCTGAATTCAATTCTTAAAAATGATTATACATTATTTCCACAAAGTGAAACCGCCATTGAGCTTAAAGAAGTAAAAAAGTATTTTTTACACGAAATAGAATCTTTCAAGATCGTTTTCATTGATGGGGTTTACAGTTCTTTTTTATCTGATACCTCTCATGAAATGGCAGATGTATGCATTTTGTCATCTGCGTTAAAGCAACCCAAATATAAAATGGTCGTTGATCATTATTTTGGTGCTGTTGCCTCAACTGAAGATGGTTTAACCTCCTTAAACACGGCTTTTTCAAAAGAAGGGGCATTTATCCATATTCCAAAAAATGTGGTTCTTCCAAAGCCTGTTCAAATATTGAACTTTTCAACAGGCAGTGAGAAAGAGATCATGCTGCAGCCCAGAAATCTTATTGTGGTTGGCGAAAATTCGCATGTACAGATCTATGAAAGACATCAGAGTTTAAGTGACAATGTCGTACTTACGAATGCGGTAACTGAAGTATTTGCCCACAAAAGAGCCATTGCCGACATTTATAAAATTCAAAATGACAATGCCAATGCTTCGTTGATAGACAACACCTACATACAACAGAAGGAAAGCAGCATTGTTTCTGTAAACACTTTTTCTTTTGGAGGAAACATCACCAGAAACAATTTGGAGTTTCACCATGAGGGAGAGCACATAACATCTAATTTGAACGGGATTACCGTCATTGGTAACAAGCAGCATGTTGATAATCACACCCTGGTTCACCATAAAACGGAGAATTGTGAAAGTCACGAAATGTATAAAGGTATTTATGACGACCGGTCAACTGGTGTTTTCAACGGTAAGGTGATAGTTGACAAAGAGGCTCAGAAAACCAATGCTTATCAGCAGAACGACAATGTGCTAATTGGTGACAAGGCAAGCATTAATGCAAAACCTCAGCTTGAAATTTTTGCTGATGACGTAAAATGCTCACATGGTTGTACCATTGGTCAGCTTGACGACAGTGCGCTGTTTTATTTGCAGTCACGGGGCATACCAAAAAAAGAGGCCAAAGGCTTAATGCTGTTCGCCTTTTGTAATGATGTCGTTGAGAAGATCAAAATTCCAGCCTTAAAGTCAAGAATCAACAAATTGCTTACAGAGAAACTCGATGTGGAATTGGGAATGGATTTGTAAATTTAATTTATACTGGCGATGATCTCCTTTAAAAAACGGTCAATGTCAAAAACCTGTTCCCCCTTCAAACCCATTCTGACAATAGTCAATCCTTTACTTGGAATGATAAATACAAATTGTCCCTGAAATCCACTGCAATAAATAAGATCCCTGGGTACATTTGGAAAATAACCCTCCGCGTTGAGATAGAATTGTGCTCCATACTTACCCTCAGAAGTATTGGTAGGTTTTGATGTATAGTCTATCCATGTCGAATCCAGAACCTGTTCCCCGTTCCAGTGACCCTTGTGCATATAAAGCAACCCGAGTTTTGCCCAGTCTCTGGTAGTGGCCCAGGCATAAGATGATCCTACATAATTTCCAGCAATATCAGTTTCGACAAGGGCTGAATGCATGCCAATTTTATCGAGCAATTCGATATACCAAAAATCCAGATAGTCCTGGTAATTACTGAACTGCATTCTCAACAACGGACCCGCCAGCAAATTCGTGGTACCCGAAGAGTAATTCCAACTTTGATCAGGTGTTCCCACCAGCGGTTTGTCAATTTGAGACCGCCCCATATTTGACTCCAGATAAAGCATTTTGGTCACGTCAGAAATTTTAAAATAATCTTCCTCCCAATCCAGACCACTATTCATCTGCAAAAGGTTGCTGTACGTAATGTCTTTCCTCGCATCATCCTCCCATTCCGGCAAGCCGGTTGTTTCATTGATATCTATTTTACCCAATCTTTCAAGCCTCCCATAAATGGTGCCCGTTATACTCTTTGCCATGGACCATCCGTGCATTAGAGAAGCACTGTCAAATCCATCTGCATATTTTTCGGCAATAATCTGATCTTTGTACAAAACCAATACAGATCGTGTTTTTTGCAACTGCTCCCCAGGCACGTCAAAGGCATCTGATACTGCAAGTTTCAACTTGCGGTAATCCACTTCTCCAAAAACGGTATCTTTTTGAGGCAGGTGTCCATAAGGATAAGGCAATTCCAAGGGGATCCTGCTGCGATTTGGAACGAGTCGTGGCTCGTTTTCATCAAAATCTTTGTTGACAAGAATGGCTCCCAGACCCTCAAAATATACCGCAGTTCTCTTGTTCAAACCGTAAATCGAAGCGGTCACCTTACTTTTAACCGGATCAACCTCGCAACGCGCTAAGTTTATCGGTGAAAAGCCATTTTCTCCCTGCTCAACCGATTCCTGACTGCGATGCCCTAAAAAAAGTACCGAAGTCATGTTTTTTGATGCAAAGCCCGTGATGATATTCAATCTCGGATACTCCAGATACGCCACATAAATTAAAATGATCAATAATGCTGCAATCAGGTATTTGACAAATTTTTTCATGAATCTGATTTCAATGGTGATTGAAACAAAAATAAAGAAATATTCGCTTTATGAATTGGCGTTATTGCGATGATAGTATTGTATATTTGTATTTTGATTCATTCTAAATAAGGATATGTTCGATATAACAAAAATCAGAAAAGATTTTCCTATTCTCGATCGCGAGGTCAACGGCAAGCCGTTGATATATTTTGACAACGCGGCAACTTCGCAGAAACCCAGGGCAGTGATCAATGCCATTGTTGACTATTACAGCAATTATAACGCCAATATCCATCGCGGAGTCCATACCCTGAGCCAGGAAGCTACAAAGGCTTTTGAAGAGGCCCGTGAGAAAATTCAACATCATTTTAATGCGGCAAGGTCCCATGAAATCATATTGACTTCAGGGACGACGCACAGCATCAATCTTGTTGCCTCAGGGTTTGAATCAATCCTGGAAAAGGAGGATGAGATCATTGTTTCTGCCATGGAACATCATTCCAACATTGTACCCTGGCAAATGCTCTGCGAAAAAACCGGGGCAGCACTAAAAGTGATCCCGATGACCCAGCAAGGGGAATTGGATATGAAAGCTTATGAAAGACTGCTTTCGAACCATACCAAATTGGTTTTTGTCAATCACGTTTCCAACGCCCTGGGCACGGTCAATCCAATAAAGGAAATCATTGATAAAGGGCATGACTACGGGGCAGCTGTGCTCATTGACGGCGCACAGGCAACACCACATATAAAGCCTGATGTTCAGGAATTGAACTGTGAGTTCTATACCTGTTCCGCACACAAAATATGTGGGCCGACAGGGGTAGGTATGCTTTACGGAAAAGAAGAATGGCTTCACAGGCTACCTCCTTATCAGGGAGGTGGGGAAATGATCAGTGAAGTGACTTTTGAAAAAACCACCTATGCCGATCTTCCGCATAAATTTGAAGCAGGCACTCCCAATATTGCAGGAGTCATCTCTTTTGGGGTGGCTCTGGATTATATGAATCAATTGGGTTTTGAGCAGATTGCCGCCTACGAAAAAACCCTGCTTGACC
This sequence comes from Flavobacteriaceae bacterium, assembly GCA_024644745.1. Classification (GTDB taxonomy): domain Bacteria; phylum Bacteroidota; class Bacteroidia; order Flavobacteriales; family Flavobacteriaceae; genus Lutimonas. The sequence goes on along the minus strand of JAHEHF010000074.1, from coordinate 5,647 downwards.
ATGCGACAAAAAGATTAAGAGAAATTGACAAGATGGTCATCTATGGCACATCTTTACAAAAAACGGCCGTTATCTCTTTTAATATTGAAGGAATACACCCTTATGACATAGGATCGATCCTGGATAAATTAGGGATCGCCGTAAGGACCGGACACCACTGCGCCCAGCCCATTATGGATTATTATAAAATTCCTGGTACAGTAAGGGCGTCCTTTTCATTCTATAATACCATCGAAGAGATTGACCTTTTCATTGAGGCACTGCTTCGGGCCATAAATATGTTATCCTGATATGATGTTTAAATACCTTTTTCTTTTATTGACTGTAAGCTGTGGTTCTTTATTTCAACAAGAATCTAAAACGATTTATGTGGCTCCTCAACTTGCAGATTGCACGGGTGTAGGTCAGCAGAAATGCATGTTGATCAGGGAGACATCCAAAGAGGCATGGAGTAATTTTTATGATCAGATCGAAGGTTTTACTTACGAAAAAGGGTTCAATTATAAACTATTGGTAACAGTTACACGGGTGGATAATCCTCCCGCAGATGCATCAAGTCTAAAATATACCCTGAAGGAAATCCTTTTAAAAGAAGCGGTCCCGGATCAAATATCACTCTTTCAAAACTGGAAGGTCATAAAGTTAAAAGGTATGGAAGTGATTTCAGGTTCTCCTACAATATCATTTGAAGAAGAAAATGGGCAAGTGGCCGGATCAACGGGCTGCAACAATTTTTTTGGCTCTTTTTCAAAAAGTGGAAATGACCTCACTTTTGGTCCATTGGGAATGACCCGGAAGATGTGCGAGGATATGAAAACCGAAGACATGATGTCCAGGTATCTGGAGCAGATAAGACACTATACTATAGTTGACGACATATTGATTCTTGAAAATGAGAGCAGGGACAAGTTGATTTACTGCACCTCTTTATAAAGGAGAAACAAGAACCCATTTCTTGTCGTTCAAAGGTCAAGGCCTCCAGACCCGGCATTTTGAAGGGCTTCAAATCCTTCATCAACATAAAGCTTTGTACCCTGAGCTGCCTTTACCGCCAACTGATCACATCTTTCATTTTGCGGGTGTTCATTATGCCCCCTGATCCAGTGAAATTTAACCTTGTGCTTTTTATATGCTTTTAAAAACCTTCTCCATAGGTCAGCATTCTTCTTGTCTTTGAAACCCTTTTTAAGCCAGTTGAATACCCAGCCTTTTTCTACAGAATCCACAACATATTTGGAATCAGAATAAATCATTACCTCAATTCCTTCTTTTTTAAGCTGTTCCAGGGCCACAATCACAGCAAGCAATTCCATTCTGTTATTTGTAGTCAGTCTGAAACCTTCTGAGAATTCTTTTACATAAGGTTTGCCTACCCATTCCATAATGATACCATAACCTCCCCTTCCCGGGTTTCCGCTGCAGGCACCATCCGTATAAACATTAACCTTCATTTTTGCCTTTTAAGATTTCATCAATCACTTTAGGAAAATTTTCCTGTTCCAAAACGTGTATTTTTCCGGCCACATCTTCAGCGGTGTCATCCCTTTCAAGAGCAACAGTTTTCTGAAATATAATGGCTCCTTCATCATAGTGTTCGTTCACGTAATGAATCGTAATCCCGGAAATCGGCTCCTTGTTGGCCACAACTGCCTTATGAACGTGCATTCCATACATTCCCTTTCCACCGTATTTTGGTAATAAAGCGGGATGAATGTTTACAATGGCTCTGGGAAATGCATTGACAATTGAATCGGGTACCTTTAATAAGAAACCGGCAAGAACAATAAAATCAGCCTCCTCTTTTAAGAACTCCAGAAAATCAGCTGAAGACATTTCTTTTTTGCTGATTACCCTTGAGGGCACATTCAGTCTACCAGCTCTTTCCAGAACCCCTGCATCAGGATTATTGGTAATGACCCATGAAACTGTGACGCTATTTCTGGTCGTAAAATATTCAATAATATTCTCAGCATTTGTTCCTGAACCTGAGGCAAAAATTACAATCCGAAGCATATTTGAATATTATTGGGCCTTGGCAAAAAAAAGCATAAATATGTTAATGAAAAAGTAAAACCCGAAGTATTTATCAGATTCACTGGATTTAATTTTTTATACTTTTTATCAATTTCACACTAAAATATATTATTTTTGCCCCAATATTTAAAATTTAAAATTAAAAAATTATGTCAGACATTGCATCAAGAGTTAAAGCTATCATCGTTGATAAATTAGGAGTAGACGAAAATGAAGTTACTAACGAAGCTAATTTTACAAACGATTTAGGAGCAGATTCATTGGATACAGTTGAGTTAATTATGGAGTTCGAAAAAGAATTTGACATCCAGATTCCTGATGACCAAGCCGAAAACATTGGTACCGTTGGTCAAGCAATTAGCTATATAGAAGAAGCTAAATAAATTATACTTTACTTATAAAATTACGAGCTTTTCCAATCAGGACAAAGCTCGTAATTTATTGTTTTTTTATTACTAATAATTGTTGAGATGGAATTAAAACGAGTGGTTGTTACAGGTTTAGGGGCTTTGACCCCGATCGGTAATTCTGTTGAAGAATACTGGCAAGGACTGATCAATGGTGTCAGCGGAGCTGCACCTATAACTTATTTTGATGCTTCTAAATTCAAAACTCGTTTCGCCTGTGAGCTCAAAGACTTTAATGTCACAGATTATATTGACAGAAAAGAAGCTCGAAAAATGGACAGATTCACGCAATATGCGATGGTCGTTGCAGATGAAGCCATTTTAGATTCAGGTTTGGATCTTGACAAAGAAGACGTTTCCAGAATTGGTGTGATCTGGGGCGCAGGGATAGGAGGTCTTGAGACCTTTCAAAACGAGGTGCTTGAATATGCCAAAGGAGATGGGTCTCCAAGGTTCAACCCGTTTTTTATCCCGAAAATGATCGCAGATATTGCCCCCGGACAGATCTCGATCAAATACAATTTACAGGGGCCTAACTTTACAACGGTTTCGGCCTGTGCATCTTCGGCCAACTCGATCATTGATTCCTTGAATTACATCAGGCTGGGTCAGGCAGATATCCTTGTAACAGGAGGGTCAGAAGCAGCAGTTACGATTGCAGGAATGGGCGGATTCAATGCCATGCACGCCTTATCAACCCGTAATGACGACCCAAAAACCGCCTCCAGGCCTTTTGACAAGGACCGTGATGGTTTTGTTCTGGGAGAAGGAGCAGGAGCTTTGGTCCTTGAAGAACTTGAACACGCCAAAGCCAGAGGAGCCAAAATATATGCCGAAGTAATCGGAGGAGGCCTTTCAGCGGATGCCCATCATATTACAGCACCACATCCTGAAGGGTTAGGAGCTAAAAATGTGATGTTCAACTGTCTGAAAAATGCTGGTATTCAGCCGGAAGATGTGGATGCCGTCAATATGCACGGAACTTCCACCCCGCTGGGTGATGTGGCAGAATTAAAAGCGATCCAGTCTGTTTTTGGAGAAAATGCCTACAAGTTGAATATCAATTCGACAAAATCAATGACCGGACACTTGCTGGGTGCTGCGGGTGCCATAGAAGCCATTGCTTCCATTTTATCTATAAAAAATGGGATCGTGCCACCTACGATCAACCATTTCACGGATGATGACCAGATTGATCCGAAACTGAATCTTACTTTTAACAAGGCTCAAAAAAGAAATGTCAAAGTTGCTATGAGCAATACTTTTGGCTTTGGGGGTCATAACGCCTGTATTTTATTTAGAAAATTCGAAGATTAATATTGAAATGAATTTTATTCGCAAAATAACAAATTCTAGTCCTGCAGAGGATGAAGAATTTATTATGGCGATAAAGAAAATACTGGGTTACAGGCCGAAAAAAATAAATTTCTACAAAGAAGCATTTACGCACAGCTCTCTCAAACGAACCAATGAAAAGGGGCGCCCTTTGAACTATGAGCGTCTTGAATTTTTGGGGGATGCCATCCTGGGAGCGGTAATTGCGAACTACCTTTTTAAAAAGATTCCTTCCGGAAATGAAGGCTACCTTACTCAAATGCGCTCAAAAATTGTTAGCCGTGAGCATCTCAATGAACTGGGCAAAGATCTGGACCTCAAAAGATTTGTAGAAAGCTCGATTTCAAACAACAACTTTGGAGATAACATCCACGGGAACCTGTTTGAGGCCTTGATCGGAGCCATTCATTCTGATCGTGGATATTCGTTTACTGAAAAATTCATTTACCGTTTTGTTATTGAGCCCTATGTTGATATTGAAAGACTTGAAGGTAAAATTACGAGCTATAAAAGTGTATTGATCGAGTGGAGTCAGAAAAATAAAAAAAAGATCAGATACCATGTTTATGAAGACACCGGAAATGATACTTTAAAGCATTTTAGTGTAAAACTATCGGTAGATCAGGATATCATTTCAAAAGGAAGGGCGACTTCAAAAAAGAAAGCTGAGGAAATTGCTTCCAAGAGGGCCTATTACAAGTTAAAGCCCCAAATTGAAACCTGACCTTAAACAATATCCAATCTTATTCTTAATTCTCTACTGATTTCTTATAAAATTGACCTGTTTTACCGAAACTATCTTTATTTTTGCAAAAATGTTTGTTTCAAATTTATAATTGTGTCAAAAATTCATTCCATTGATTTTGAATATGATCATGATTATGCATTGATCGGAATACATTCGATCCTGGCTGATTACAGAATGGCATATTTTTTAAACGGTTCTTTGAACATCCATTTGCAACGATTTAAAGAGGATCTTGATTTTTCAAGCAAAAATTGTAGTTTTCCTCTTTTTACATTTGATGATAAAGCTGCTTTTAAATCATGGTCGCTGATCGCAAATAAATTTGTCTTCACCGAAGACGTGAGTTCAAAGGGAAGTAATTTATTTCCCGAAGAGACAAAAATTGCGTATTTGATCCCTGAAAAGAAACAAATAGATTATTTCATCAAAATAACCGGATTAAAAGGAGCGCATGAAATAAATGAAACGCTTCACAATATCAATAAAATCAATAATATAATTGCATGCTATGCAATTGAGCCCATGAATTTAAAATCGAGGGATAATTTAATTTTTTAAAGATGATAAAAAAAAGAAAAAAGACCAAAATAGTTGCCACCCTAGGACCTGCTATTACAAGTAAAGAAATGATCAAAGAAATGATGATCGCAGGGGTTAATGTTTTTAGAGTCAATTTTTCTCATGCAGATTATGAAGATGTAAAAACCAGAATCAGGTACATTCGTGAATTGAATCTTGAAAACAATTTCAATGTTGCCGTTCTGGCCGATCTGCAAGGCCCAAAATTACGAGTTGGAGTCATGAAAGAAGGGGTTGAGGTAAAAAATGGGGATGAATTCACCTTTACCACTGAACCTTGTACAGGAGACGAAAAAAAGGCCTTCATGACCTACCAAAATTTTCCGAAGGATGTTGAAAAAGGTGAAAAAATCCTTGTTGACGATGGGAAACTTTTGTTTGAGGTTATTGCTACCGACAGAAACAATAGTGTGACAACGAAAGTGATGCGAGGCGGACCCCTGAAATCCAAAAAGGGTGTAAACCTTCCAAATACAAATATCTCACTGCCGGCTTTGACCGAAAAAGACATTAAAGATGCCATTTTTGCCATTGAACAGGAAGT
>JAHEHF010000021.1 GCA_024644745.1 Flavobacteriaceae bacterium | reverse complement strand
AGGGTAACTTTGTTGTAGTACTTAGGGTGTTCGTCAGTTAATTCGCCGGCCACGTCAATCTCCAGATTGTCCACCTCAGCCCTCATTTTTTTTAAGAGTGAAACGATATCCATTCCAGTGCAACCAGCGAGTGAGGTAAGCATCAGGGCTTTGGGTCTCACCCCTTTTCCTTCTCCTCCGGATTCTGCCGCCGCGTCTATTTTAAAATTTCCACCAAGGGTATCCGCATTGAACAACATGTTTCCGAGCCATTGTGTTTTTATTACTTGTGCCATTGTAGTTTTGCAATTTAATTTGAATTCAAAAATAAGAATATTTATAGTTTAGCCTATGATCCTGATTGGATTATTATCCAGAAGCGAAGCACCTGTTCCATTGAGTTCGGAATAGCTTATTTTTCCTTTTTCCAGCCTTACCCCTTCGGCGATATCATTTTTTAGCAGTAAGGCCCCGTCCATGTCGACGTAATCCAGTTCAGGCAGAAGGTGGGCGATGGCCGAAATTCCAATGGAAGATTCCGTCATACAGCCTACCATTTTTTGCATTCCAAGGATTTTTGCTCTTTTGAGCATTCGTCTGGCCGGCGTCAGGCCACCGCATTTCACCAGTTTGATATTGATGCCATGAAACATTTGGAAGCAATTTTCCACATCGGCCTCAACCTGACAGCTTTCATCGGCAATTAGGGGTAAAACGGACCTTTTAAAAATCATCTTCTGTCCTTCCTTGTTTTCGGCAGGCAGTGGCTGTTCCAAAAACTCGACCCCCAGTTTTTTCAATTCAACCGCATTATGCAAAGTTTCCTCCACCCCCCAGGCACAATTGGCATCTATCCTGAAAACAGCATTGCTGTGCCGACGTAAAGCCCTTACGATGCCAAGGTCTTCTTTTGTTCCAAGTTTGATCTTATATACAGGCCACGGGGTTTCCTTCATTTTCGCCAGCATTTTATCGATACTGTCAATCCCGATGGTAAAATTTGATAAAATATTCTTATTCGGTTTCATCCCCCAGAGTTCATATAATTTTTTGCCTTTTTTTCGGGCATAGAGATCATTAAAGGCAATATCAAGGGCACATAAGGCAAACATATTGTTCTTAAGCAATGGATACATGTGACTCCAGAAAAGCTCTGGTGTTGCTTCTGAATATGCTTCAACAACCGGCTTAACCTTCAGCAGATCATTGATCATATGATCCACCGTTTTATGGTAATACGGATTTTCGGAAGCCTCCCCGTAACCTGAGAAGGAGCCCTGGGTCAGTTCCACGATCAAAACTGATTTTGTGTCAAAGGATTGCCTGGAAATGGTGAAGGTATGTTTCAACCTGAGATTATATGTCCGAAGGATCAATTTCATAAAGCTGATTTAAAATTATCTGCCTTTTGTTTTTTTGTCAGCAAGGCCTTTCACCACGATCACAATCTCTCCTTTTGGCGTATGAGTGGCATAATGTGTTTTAATTTCCTTTACAGGACCACGCAAAGTCTCCTCATACATTTTGGTCAGTTCCCTTGAAACTGAAATCATGCGATCCTCACCAAAAAACTGCTCAAATTGTTCAAGGGTACGTACCAATTTGTGGGGTGATTCATAAAATATCATGGTTCTGGTTTCTTCACTTAAAAATTGCAGTCGTGTTTGCCTTCCTTTTTTCAAGGGGAGAAATCCCTCAAAAACGAATTTGTCATTCGGGAACCCGCTATTGACAAGTGCAGGGACAAAAGCAGTAGCCCCGGGGAGGCACTCCACTTCTACCTCGCGTTCAATGCAGGCCCTCGTCAATAAAAACCCGGGATCGGATATGGCAGGGGTACCGGCATCGGAAATGAGTGCAAAATTTTCGCCTCCCTCAATTCGATCCACAATGCGGTCAACCATTTTATGCTCATTATGCATATGATGCGACAGCATGGGCGTATTGATATCATAGTGCTTCAACAATTTCCCTGAGGTCCGGGTATCTTCGGCCAAAATAACATCTACTTGTTTAAGAACCGACAAGGCCCTCAAGGTTATATCCTCTAAATTACCGATAGGAGTGGGAACGATATACAGTTTTGAATTGCTTGATTCCTTTAGGTTCACACGCTGATTTTTTTACAAATATAAACCTTAATGAATGGAAATAACATCAATTATTTTTTTTACCGAATATGAAACTCATTTCCCAACCTTTTGTCTACAGGAATTTTAAAAATTGTTTTAAAAAAGCTTCATCTGTTAGCGAATTGATTAAATTTGCAGCTTCAATAAAATGAAAATTAAAATGTACAGAAGTCATAACAACGGAGAGTTAAGATTGGATCATGTCAATCAGGAGGTTTGTTTGTCTGGATGGGTTCAGAAGGTCAGAGATAAGGGATTTATGATTTGGGTTGACCTGAGAGACAGATATGGTATTACCCAGCTGATTTTCGATGGTGAAAGATCAGATGTTTCTCTGGTTGAAAATGCACGAACTCTTGGGAGGGAATTTGTAATCCAGGTTAAAGGAAACGTCATTGAAAGGGAAGCCAAAAACCTTCAGATACCAACGGGCCAGATTGAAATTCTGGTCACCTCGATGAAGATACTGAACAGCTCAAAAACCCCTCCCTTTACCATTGAAGACGAAACTGATGGAGGAGATGAATTGAGAATGAAATACAGGTATTTGGATATCAGAAGGAATCCCGTTCGTGAAAACCTTGTATTTAGATCCAAGGTGACCATGGCAGTCAGGAATTATTTGTCTCAAGAAGGTTTTGTGGACGTCGAAACACCTTATCTGATAAAATCAACTCCGGAAGGAGCGAGAGACTTTGTTGTTCCTTCAAGGATGAATGAAGGGCAATTCTATGCCCTGCCTCAGTCTCCTCAGACCTTTAAGCAGTTATTAATGGTAGGTGGGCTTGATAAATATTTCCAGATCGTTAAGTGTTTTCGTGATGAAGATCTCAGGGCAGACCGACAACCTGAATTTACCCAGATTGACTGCGAAATGGCATTTGTTGAGCAGGAAGATGTTCTCAATGCCTTTGAAGGACTGGTAAGGCACCTGTTGCAGGATATTAAAGGATTTAAAATTGAAGCATTTCCAAGAATGACCTATGAAGAGGCAATGCGTACCTATGGGAATGATAAGCCGGACATCCGGTTTGACATGAAATTTGGTGAACTCAATACCCTCGCTCAAGGAAAAGGCTTCGGTGTTTTTGACAGCCAGGAGCTGGTGGTTGGAATCGCCGTTCCGGGATGTTCAGAATATTCCAGAAAGCAAATAGATCAGCTAATAGATTTTGTTAAGAAACCTCAGATCGGTGCGAACGGGCTGGTTTGGGTAAAATACAATAAGGACGGATCGCTCAAGTCTTCCGTTGATAAATTTTTCGGTCAGGAGGATCTGAAATCCTGGGCTCTTAAAGTGAATGCCAATCCGGGAGACCTCTTACTGGTGATGGCAGGTGAAGCAGCGAAAACAAGGACCCAGCTGAGTGCTTTGAGAATGGAAATGGCAGAGCGGCTGAATTTGAGAAATCCGGCTGAATTTGCTCCTTTGTGGGTCGTTGATTTTCCATTATTGGAATGGGATGAAGAGACCCATAGATTTCACGCCATGCACCATCCCTTCACCTCACCAAAACCTGAAGACATGCATTTGCTGGATACAGAACCAGGCAAAGTAAGGGCAAATGCATATGACATGGTTTTGAATGGAAATGAGATTGGTGGCGGGTCCATCAGAATTTTTGACAAAGCAACCCAGTCCAGAATGTTTGACCTGCTTGGCTTCACAAAGGAAGAAGCGAGAAACCAGTTTGGATTTTTAATGGACGCCTTTGAATATGGTGCTCCGCCTCATGGCGGATTGGCCTTCGGACTGGACAGACTGGTTGCTATTTTGGGCGGGCAGGAAACCATCCGGGATTTTATCGCCTTTCCCAAGAACAATTCAGGAAGAGACGTCATGATCGATGCGCCTTCGCCTATCGATGAAGAACAGCTCAGAGAGTTACGTTTAAAATTGGACCTGTAATGGATCTGATGTTTGTGCATTGAATGATCCAATTATTAACTGATGATAATCAATGAGGAAGAATTAATTTACCTTTATGAAAATGTCAGGAAGCAAAAGGTTTTTTATAAGGTTTCTAAAATGGAGGTATAAGCATATTTCCAACAAACAGTTTATTTATATTGCCAGTGCCATCATCGGATTGTTGACAGGACTTGCTGCAGTCACCATAAAAAACTTGACCCATTTTATCCAGGAGTTGCTGGAGGGGGAATTTATAAGAGAAATACATAGTGTATTTTATTTTATTTTTCCTGTGATCGGGTTTTTATTGGTTTTGCTGAGTATAAAATATATTGTAAAAAAACCAGTGGAAGGTGGAATTCCATCAACATTATATGCCATTTCCAAATTAAAGGGCAGGATGCCAAGACGGCAGATGTGGGCTTCCCTGATAACGGCTCCGCTGACCGTTGGTTTCGGAGGGTCAGTTGGATTAGAGGGCCCAACGGTGGCCACAGGTGCGTCCATTGGTTCCAACCTGTCAAGTTTATTTCATTTAAACCAGACCACAAGAACATTGCTCATAGGTGCCGCCGCTGCAGGTACGATGTCTTCAATTTTTAAGGCCCCCATTGCTGCTATTGTATTTGCCGTTGAAATATTCAGCCTGGAATTGACATTGGCCTCTATGATTCCGCTCTTGCTGGCTTCTATCACCGCTGTTCTGACCTCGTATTTCTTTTTTGGAGATGATGTATTGCTGCATTTTCAGGTTCAGGACAAATTTCATTTGAGCGATGTCTCTTTTTTTATTTTCCTTGGCGTTGCATCTGCTCTGGTTTCCATTTATTTCAGTAAGGTTTATTTCGGAATTGGAAATTTTTTCAAGCAGTTTGAAAACCCATACAAGAGGCTATTGATTGGAGGCATATTGCTGGGTGTCATCGTCTATTTTGTGCCTCCGCTTTTCGGAGAAGGTTTTGTAACGATCAATAATGTTTTAAGAGGCAATATTGAGGAGGTGGTCAGGAACAATATTTTTCATGCTGCATCAGAGAATATCTGGGTTATCATAAGTTTGCTGGTAGGATTGGTTTTGTTTAAAGTAGTAGCCATGTCTTTTACTATTGGCGCAGGTGGAATTGGAGGTGTTTTTGCTCCAACTTTGTTTACGGGAAGTGTTTCCGGCTATGTTTTTGCCGTGATCATTAATTACAGCAATATATTCAGCCATAAATTATCTTCAACGAATTTTGCCATGGTGGGGATGGCCGGATTGATGGCCGGTGTTCTGCACGCACCATTGACGGCGATTTTTTTAATCGCCGAGATTACCGGGGGCTATGAACTCTTTGTGCCCCTTATGATTGTTTCCTCGATTTCTTTTCTGATCACAAAGCAGTATGTGCCTCATAATATTTACGCTGCGGAACTGGCCAAAAAAGGACAGTTAATGACTCATGATAAGGATAAAAATGTATTGATGATGCTTGACATTGACAAGGTCATTGAAACGAATTTCGTACTGTTGTCTCCGGAAATGAAACTGGGCGAGATTCTAAAAAAGGCGGTGGCCAAATCTTCGAGAAATCATTTTCCGGTAGTCAATGAGAACAAGGAGTTTTTAGGAATCATCACCTTAAATGACATCAGAAGCATCATGTTCGACACCTCTTTGTATGACAAGGTTGTGGTAAGTGATCTGATGCACGGCGCGTCTGACATCATTTATTACGGCAAGGATTCTGCAGAGGAAATATTAAATAAATTCAAGAGCAGCGGGGCATGGAACCTTGTGGTCATAAAAAATGGCAAATATTTTGGATTTATTTCGAAATCCAGATTGTTAACTGCCTACCGAAGGAAACTGATACAGGTTACCTCCTGAGAAAGTTGGCTGTTTTATCCGGAAAATCGGTGAATGCCCCGTCGATGTTCAGGGTGTCAAAACAAAATTCAAGCAAAGCATCAAAGTTTGAAAATCCTTTCAATTCTTCTGTTCTTAAAGTATAGGGGTGAACTTTTAACTTTAGTTTGTGTGCCTCAGTAATCAGGTCACTGTAGGTCTTACCCTGAATTTTATATGAACTAACAATCAATTGAGATATCGGCGGACCGACCGCATCTGCGTAATGTGCATAGTCCTTGAGATCACTTATACCGTCAGGAAACTCCATAAGTTGTGTCAAAAACAAGTCACTTTTCAGGTCAAAGCGTATGCGCTTTAGCTCAGCAGCATCAAAGCACTGTAAAATGCAGCGATCTGTTTTTTGATGGTATCCGTATTTTTTTAAAATGTCGAGGACTATTTTAGAAATATCTTTTCCATGTTTTTTGTGGAAGGCAGGGTTTTTAATTTCGGGATAAATTCCGACCTGTTTTCCTGAACTTTGATTCAGTCCCTGGATCAATTCTATCTCATTTTCAAAAGTATGCAGCCTGAACAATGATTTTCCCCGGGGAAAGCGGTTCGGGAACTCCAGTTGTTGTGTTTTAATATTGATTCTTTCGTTCACAGACAACCGAAGCACTTCCTGAAGGGTAAAATCAATGATATAGTAGCGCCCATCTTCTCTTGACCTGTCCGGATAAATTTGTGCCACATCTGTAACATCATCCAAATAAATATCATGCATAACAACGGGAACATTGTCTTTGGTAAGCACCAGATCCTGTTCAACATAATCGGCCCCCATGGCATGAGCCATTGATTTCGATTCCATGGTGTGTTCAGGAAGGTAGCCCGAAGCTCCACGGTGCGCGATAACTATTTGATGTTGTGTCTGATTTTGGGCCATAACACTTGAAGATAAAAGGATCAGGTAAAAAACAAGATTCAATTTTGCAGCAATGATCAAAGCGAAATTATTAATAGAATAAAGATAAGACATTTTGTAATTTAGCATTTTGATTATCTGAACAATATGAAAAAAGTATTAATCATTATTTTAATCACCGCATTGGGATTCATCGTCTATGGCTATTACGTCAACTCCGGATCTTCCGGTGAAGGAGAAAAATTCATTGGAATAGGGGTACTGGTTTTTGCTTTTATTCTGATGCCTTTGTTTATTTATCATCGTTATAAGAACAAAGATCTTAAAAACTATTCCTTTAAGGATTTCGCTAAGAAACTTGAAGACAGGAACAAGGATTAATTCAGGTTTCTTTTTTCAACAAAGAACCTTGTGACCAATGCACTGCATTCTTTTTCGAGCACACCTCCGATAATCTTGGTTTTAGGATGCATTTTGGTTTTATGGGTCTGAAATCCGCGTCTGATATCAAAAGCGCCAAAAACGATCTGATCGATTTGTGTCCAGTAACTCGCCCCGGCACACATTTGGCAGGGTTCAAGGGTCACATACAAAGTGCATTTTTTCAGATATTTTCCACCCAGGTAATCTGCAGCCGAGGTAAAGGCCTGCATTTCCGCATGAGCCGTTACATCATTCAGTGTTTCCGTCAGATTATGGGCTCTTGCAATGATTTTGTCATCAATCACAATGACGGCACCAATAGGCACTTCATTTTTTTCAAAGGCTTTTTCAGCTTCGATCAGCGCTTTCTTCATAAAATACTCATGTGTAAATGGATTTTCCATATCAGAAATCAATTTTAATTGCTTTGAGATTTTCATCGAATTCATCCAAAATATTTTGAAGAACGGCCGTATTTTTATTGGTGTAGAAGACCCTTTTGATCGCTGTGGGTTTGTCATTGATCAAATCTTCCTGCTCAAGAATAACCTTTGTTTGTCTGGCGATGGCCTCCCCTGAATCCAAAATAATTATTTCGTCTCCCACCAGGGATTTTATCTGCGGGGTTAAAAAAGGGTAATGTGTACACCCCAGCACCAAATAGTCAATATTCTTTTCAATCATCGGGGAAATATATTTGCTGAGCAGGGCATCCATTTCAGGAGAATGCATTTTGCCGCTCTCAATGAGTGAAACAAGGCCTTCACCAACCTGCTCAACCACTTGGACACCCTGGGCAAAACGCTGTGAGGTTTCAAACAGCAATTCACTTTTTAGCGTCCCCTTGGTGGCGAGAATACCAACTACTTTGGTTTTAGAATTTAAGGCAGCGGGTTTTATGGCTGGTTGAACCCTGATAATAGGAACATCGTATTTTTCACGTAAATAATAGACCGCATTGGTCGAAGCGGTATTGCAGGCCACTACGATGAGTTTACATCCTTTTGACAATAAAAATGCCGTGTTTTTGTCACTGATCTCTATAATTTCTTCTTTGGATTTTTCACCATAAGGGGCATTTTTACTGTCCGCCAGATATATGATGCTTTCTTGAGGCAGTAATTTATGGATCTCTTCATATATGGTCAGTCCGCCTACACCGGAGTCAAAAATACCAATAGGACTTTTACGCATAGAATTTTAAAAAAGTGATTATCTTGGCTTGACCAAAGATAATTGTAGTTTTGTATTCGTGAATAAAAAAATCTTAGAAAATATCAACAATCCGGGCGACCTCAGGAAGTTGTCTCTCGCCGAGCTGGATCCGCTTGCAAAAGAGCTCAGAGATTTTATTATTGACGTGGTTTCAGCAAAAAAAGGGCATCTTGGAGCCAGTTTGGGAGTCGTTGAACTCACCATTGCGATCCATTATGTTTTTGATACCCCAAACGACCTGCTTGTCTGGGACGTTGGCCATCAGGCCTATCCTCATAAGATTTTGACAGGAAGGAAGGAGCTGTTTCACACCAACCGCCAGCTTGGAGGAATTTCAGGGTTTCCAAAACTTGATGAAAGTGAATATGATACTTTTGGAACGGGTCATTCATCCACATCGATCTCTGCATCCTTGGGAATGTCAATTGCTTCCAAACTCAAAGGAGAAATAAAAAAAAATCATATTGCAGTTATTGGAGATGCCAGTATAGCAAGCGGAATGGCCTTTGAAGGATTGAACCATGCCGGGGTGGCAAATTCGAACCTACTGATCATCCTTAACGACAATGAAATGGGAATAGATCCTAATGTTGGTGCGCTTAAAAACTACCTTACATCAGTAAAAAACGGTATGGATGCACATCAAAAGAATATTTTTGAAGCGCTGAATTTTGCCTATAGTGGTCCGGTTGACGGTCATGATATCCAAAGTTTGATCAAAGAACTCAACAGGTTAAAAACGGTTCAAGGTCCAAAATTTCTCCACGTGATCACTAAAAAAGGAAAGGGATTGAGCCAGGCGGAAAAGGATCAGATCACCTATCATGCACCGGGTAAATTTGACCGGTTATCAGGAGAGCTTGAGTATGTTTCAGAATCGGGATTACCTCCAAAATTTCAGGATGTATTTGGAATCACGATGGTGGAACTTGCCGAAAAAAATAAAAAAATTGTTGGAATCACACCGGCCATGCCGACAGGATCATCCATGAAATTTATGATTGAGAGGTTTCCGGAAAGGGCGTTTGATGTAGGTATTGCGGAGCAGCATGCGGTTACCCTGGCTGCAGGAATGGCAACCCAGGGCATGTTGCCTTTTTGTGCCATATATTCAACATTTTTGCAAAGAGCCTATGATCAGATCATTCATGACGTAGCCTTGCAAAATTTGCCGGTTGTGTTTTGCATTGACAGAGCAGGATTGGTAGGAGAAGACGGACCCACGCATCACGGTGTTTTTGACATTGCCTTTTTAAGGTGTATCCCTAATTTGACAATTATAGCTCCCATGGACGAAATGGAATTGAGAAACTGCATGTATACTGCTCAAAGGAAGCCCGATGGTCCGATTGCGATAAGATATCCAAGAGGAAGGGGGTCGAATTCTGAATGGCAAAAGGATTTTCAATTAATGGAGAGGGGCAAGGGAAGGATCCTAAAAAAGGGAAAGGATATGGCGATTCTGAGCCTGGGAACCATCGGTGAAAATGTCAGGACACTCACAAGAAAAATGAAAAATGTAAGCATTGAACACATCGATATGCGATTTGCAAAGCCTTTGGACCAAAATTTACTGGATCAGGTATTTTCAAGGCATAACAAAATGATCACTATTGAGGACGGGGCGATAGCTGGGGGGTTCGGATCGGCGGTTTTAGAATATGCCAACAAAATGAATATCAGGGATGTACGCATCGAATGTTTAGGAATTCGGGATGCCTTTATTGAGCACGGAACGGCAGATGAGCTGTACAGTAAAGTAGGCTTGGATGAAAATGGAATTGAAAAGGTGATTCTACGCTTTTTAAAAGAGAAAATTTCTTAAATTCGTCGTTCTATTTGGTCTGATGTTAAGAATTATTCAAATACTTTTCTTCTTGTTTTTCGTATCTGCTGTCAACGCCCAGATCAAAGATTCAATTCAGGTTAAAATTGCTTTGGATACCATGTCTTTAGTGCAACGTCTGGACAGCTCTTTTATCAAAACCAAAGATTATCCGAGAAGCACAGATCCCGTTGACAGTTTGCAGGCCGGCCAGGACAAACCACCTTTTTTGATTCAGATAGAAAGGTCGATGCTTGATTCTTTGTTGAGGCCTTATTATAATATTCAAATAGACACCAATTCGGAGGGAGAGCTCAGTAGTAAAATTCTGATAACACCGAAATACAGGATGTCGGTTGACCCAAACACCTCCGATACTTCCTATGTGCCGATTCCGAAATCCATCGATTACTTTTCCACCATGAAAACCTATGGAATTGATACCATCGGGTTTTCAAAAGCGGTTGAATTGGTCAGTATCAACAGAACAAAAAGAGCAAGTGACCCAGTTTGGTGGAAGCATAAAAATAGTATTGCTCTTGATTTGAATGAGGTAACCTTCGTGAATTGGAATGCTGGAGGATCGAATTCGGTATCGGGGCTGTTTAAGGTTCAGTTTTCAAGAATTTATGAGAAAATATATACGCTTTGGAGAAATGAGATTTCGGCACGTTACGGGCTGAACCAACAACAGGATAAGGGTCTGATCAAAACTGATGATGAGATCAGGCTCTCATCGACTTTTGGTTACAGAAAGGATACAGTTTCGAACTGGTATTTTTCTGCTCAGTTCAATTTCAGGACCCAGTTTACCAAGGGATACAAAAACCCGGATGACGATGACCCAATTTCAGCTTTCTTTGCGCCGGCCTACGTGCACCTGGGAATCGGGACCCAATACAATTTAAAGCCTGAATTATTTTCAATTTATTTTGCCCCCGTAACGCTGAAATCGACCTATGTTTTTAATGACCAGCTTTCGGAAGAAGGTGCTTTTGGGGTGGTTCCCGGAGAAAATTCAAGGCATGAACTGGGGCTGCTGATACAAACCAAATGGGAAAAGGAGATCTTCAAAAATGTTGCCATGGTCAATGATCTTGATTTGTACACAGATTATATCAATGATTTCGGAAATATTGACCTCGACTGGGTTCTTAGTTTTCAGTTTAAGATCAACAAGCTTTTTCAGGCGAATTTCAGAAGTCATCTGATCTATGACAATGATATAAAAATAAAGGAGACGAACGCTGAGGGTGTGGTTGAGACTCTGGGAGCCCGCTTACAGTTGAAACAGCAACTGGGCATTGGAATCATTTATAATTTTTAATGCAGCAGTCCTTTAACCAAGATCAATTCCCTTTATTTTTTTATGCAGGAGTATGGCATAGCCATCCGAAAAATTCGCGATTAAATTACAAATTCCAAGCAGCCTTTTGTAGAGGTCTTCATTGATCTGTTTGTACCGGTCGGGCAGCAGCATCAGGATAAGGTTGTCAAAGTTGGAGGCCCTGTTTTCATGGGTATGGTTTACGGCGCTGATAAAAACGTCCAAAAGATCTGAAATGACCTGATAACCTGCGATCTCTTTTTCAATGACCTCTTTGCTCTGGTAGATCTTGTCAACACTTAATTTGATAATATCATTGATCTGGGCTTCATATTTGCATTTCTCTAACAGAGAATGAGAAAATTCACCTGAGAGAATCTTTTCTTCATTTTTAATAAATATCCTTGCCGCCTCCTGTATCAGGTTCCCTATGGCCAGTGCCCTGAGGTAACTTATCCGGTCCTGCGTATTTTGCAGGCTATTGTATTTTTTAGTGTTAATGGTGTCTCTCACCAGGTTGATCAGATATTCGAGCGCATAGTCTTCAGAAATCAATCCCAGATTGATTCCGTCTTCAAAGTCAATGATGGTGTAACAGATGTCATCGGCTGCCTCAACAATAAAGGCAAGCGGATGTCTTGAATAGGCTGTGTATTTGCCATTTCCGGTCTGGTTTAGTCCCAGTTCATCTGCAAGTTCTTTGAAAAACGACAGATCTGATTGAAACACACCATACTTTTTATCTGCAATATGTCTGCTTGGCCTTTTGGGAAGTGACTCTTTAGGATATTTGATAAAGGCTCCCAGGGTGGCATAGGACAGGCGTAACCCACCTTTGATATTATTCGCTGACTCCGTAAGAATTTTAAACCCATTCGCATTTCCCTCAAAATCGATCAGGTCCTGCCATTGTTTTTCATTGAGTTGTTTTTTAAACTTTTTTCCGTTTCCGGAAAGAAAGTACTCTCCTATGGATTTTTCTCCACTATGTCCGAAAGGAGGGTTTCCTATATCATGAGACAATGCAGCAGCTGCTACAATGGCGCCAAAATCGTTGGGATGGTATCCTTTTACGCCAAGTTCGGGATATTTTTCAATCACATGTTTTCCAATGATCCTGCCCAATGACCTTGCAACCACCGAAACTTCGAGGCTGTGGGTCAGTCTGGTATGAACAAAATCTGTTTGTGACAAAGGAACGACCTGTGTCTTGTCTTGCAGGCTTCTGAACGAATCAGAAAAAATGATCCTGTCAAAGTCTACTTCAAAGCCCAATCTGGATTCATCCTGATCAATTCGATTTCTTTTTTGCTTGTCTCCGAACCTTTTTAGTGATAATAATTTTTCCCAATTCATCCCTCAAATTTAATGGGCGAAAGATACATTTTTTTGCAATTTTAAATACTAAATTAGATTCTGATATACTGAAAATTCACAGTAATAAAGGCTTTTTAACATTATTTTAAAATATAGGGTATATTATTTTTTTCTGTTTTATATTTAAACCTTAATTACACCTTATTTTATAATGGAAAATATTTACTTTTTGATGATCATGGCACTGGTTGTATT
Organism: Flavobacteriaceae bacterium; assembly: GCA_024644745.1. GTDB lineage: Bacteria > Bacteroidota > Bacteroidia > Flavobacteriales > Flavobacteriaceae > Lutimonas. Next base: position 27,261 of record JAHEHF010000021.1, on the reverse strand, counting down.
GGCCATAGCCGATTTAGTTGTTGGTGTGAGCAATGACGCCGTTAATTTTTTGAATTCAGCTCTTGGTTCCAAAGCAGTGTCTTTTAGAACTATCATGATCGTTGCCAGCCTGGGAATCGCTTTTGGAGCGATTTTTTCAAGTGGAATGATGGAAGTGGCCAGAAAGGGAATTTTTGTTCCGGGCGAGTTTTATTTCAATGAGATCATGATCATCTTTCTGGCGGTGATGATCACAGATATTTTACTGCTTGATTTTTTTAATACCCTGGGCATGCCTACGTCCACAACAGTATCCATTGTATTCGAATTATTGGGTGCCGCGGTTGCCATGGCTTTAATAAAAATTGGAGCTGATAATGGGTCCTTTGGGGATATATTGACCTACATTAATACGCAGAAGGCAACCGAAATTATACTTGGCATCTTACTCTCTGTAGTTGTGGCTTTCTCTGTCGGCGCCCTGGTTCAGTACGTTTCGAGGGTATTACTTTCTTTTGATTTTGAGAAAAAAGCCAAATGGGTAGGCGCGGTATTTGGAGGCTTTGCCCTGGCAGCTATTACCTATTTCATTTTTATAAAAGGGTTGAAAGGGACAGATTATTATGCACAGATCCAACCATTAATTGAAGGGAAGACCATGATAATTGTGACCGTCAGCTTTATCATCTGGACCATTTTGTCTTACCTGTCAGTAGTGATCTTAAAGTTCAATATTTATAAAATCATCATCATTGTAGGTACCTTTGCCTTAGCACTCGCCTTTGCAGGGAACGATCTCGTCAATTTCATTGGAGTGCCCATTGCAGCCTGGCAATCATATGAGGCCTGGAACGGATCCGGAATTCCTGCTACTGAATTCAGTATGCAGGTGCTCAGTAAAAAAGTTCCAACACCCACGTTGTTTTTGGTTGTAGCCGGAGGAGTCATGGTGCTGACTTTATGGCTGTCAAGCAAGGCAAAGGGTGTGGTAAAGACCTCGATTGATTTGTCTAGCCAGAGCGATACAAAGGAAAGATTTGAGCCTCATTTTTTATCGAGAAACCTTGTCAAGTTTACCATGATGATGTCTACCTATTTGTCAACGGTTCTACCCGATAGCCTTCAAAAAAAGATCGAAAGGCAGTTTGAGAAACCTGTGATCAGTTTGTCGTCTGAAAGAAAGCACGAACTGCCTGCCTTTGATATGGTGAGGGCAGCGGTTAATCTTATGGTGGCCAGTGTATTGATTTCGATTGCCACCTCCATGAAATTGCCTTTGTCCACAACTTATGTGACTTTCATGGTGGCCATGGGTACCTCCTTGGCTGACAGGGCTTGGGGTAGTGAAAGTGCCGTGTATCGTGTGGCAGGTGTCCTGAACGTGATAGGTGGATGGTTCTTTACGGCCCTGGTGGCATTTGTTGCGTCAGGAACCGTTGCATACCTGATCCATTTGGGTGGTCCGACCATGATTGCTGTACTTTTATTACTTGCGGTTTTATTGTTGTCAAGAAATTATATCAAACACATTAGTAAATCAAGAGAAGCCAGAGCTGAAGACAGTCTCAGCAAGGCAGAAAGCAGTTCCATTCAAGGGGTTATAGAAGAAAGTGCGGATAATATATCCAAAGCCTTGAAAAGAGTGGGTAAGATCAATGCAATTACGATTAACGGATTGATCAATCAGGATTTGTCCCAACTTAAAAAGGCCAAGAAAACCGTAGTAAAACTGGAATCGGAAATTGAAGACCTTCAGAACAATATTTTTTATTTCATTAAGGATCTTGACGACTCTTATCTGGGAGCCAGCAAATTTTATATAGATGTTATAGGAAGTCTTCAGGATGTGGCCCAGTCTGCAAGTTTGATTGCTAAAGTGAGTCATAAGCATGTCAACAACCAGCATAAAGGGTTAAAGAAAAGGCAAAAAGAGGAACTTTTGGACATCAATGACAAATTGATGAATCTTTTTACAAGGATCAGTGAGGTGTTTGATTCTCGTGATTTTGATAAGATATTTCCTGACATCATCGAGTCTAAACAGGAGCTTCTGGATGAGGTCAAAGATTCAATTCAAAAACAGGTGGAAAGGACAAGAGAGAGTGATTCAACAAGTCCTAAAAACACAACGTTGTATTTTATCATATTGCTGGAAACCAAGGATCTTATTCTGGCTTGTATCAATATTCTTAACTTATATTATGAAGAGCATGACAAGTCTTCTTAATTACTCTCATGAATTAGAAGTTGTCCATGATTTAAGTGAATTATAGAATACGCAGTTTTTAAATGCACTGGGGCCTTATTGATCTGATTAAAAAGGGCAAAAGCCGGGTTGCGTAATTATACAGCTTCCAGAATACTGTCTCTTTCGCTGTATAATAGTTCTCCTACCTGTATCAGTTTTTTGATCATGTCATAAACATTGTCGTGGTCATTCACCAATGAAGAAGCCATATCAGTAGTAATCAGGTTTTTTCTAATCAGTTCGTTTATTGTTTTATTGCCTTTTCTGGATGCTTTCTTGGCCGTTTTTCTCATTTCCATGAGTTCTATATAACTTGTTTCTTTGTCTTCGTCCAATTTGAATTTGTTAATAGCCCTGAAGACTTTTATTATAATTCTTCTGAAATTATTGTATTCTTTTCTGATGTATTTGTTATCAGAGTCTGTATAGAGTAATATATTGCGCCGAAGTTCCTTTACGTCGCGAATGATCTCGACCATTTTTCGGTTGGCGATCTTAATTTCACTGATCCTTTTGTTTTGTTCCTTTGACAGGTTCAGTTCAGTTTGGGCCTTAGTTGCGTATTCAAGGATTTTACCGTAAATGGTTTTCACCTTGTGGGTGTAAAGATCTCTTACATTGACATCCAATTCACTCTTGGATTTTTTGACCAGCTTTTTCGAGTTGAGATCAGATTCAATTTCACTTCTGTGAACATTCACCGAATGTGCAACGATCTCATAAATTGCATTTTCAAAAAGGTATTTCGTTTCTTTTTGAAGTGAAGAAATCAAGGTGCCGGGGAATTCCAAAACGGCTTTGTTGAGATACTTAGGTTCATCGATGTCTTTCACAGCAACATCTTTGATTACCCGAAGGAGAAATGATTCAAGTTTTTTGATGAAAGGGATCATGATCAATACCCCTAGAACATTGAAAATGGAATGGAACAGGGCCAGCTTTAGCGTATAATCATCCGGGGCTATACCCAACAAATGGGATAAATAATTTACAAATTTGGCCAATGGGAAAATGATGCTCATAGCAAAAACCCCTGTGACCAGGTTGAAAATTAAATGAGCCACTGCCAGTCTTTTTCCTGAAACGTTGGACCCTACAGATCCGATCAGGGCCGTTATGGTTGTTCCTACGTTGGATCCAATGGCAAGTGCCAGCGCATTTTCATATTCGATCTGACCTGCTGAAAGTGCGGTGAGTACCAATGCCAGGGCTGCACTGCTTGACTGAAGTACACTTGTCATGAAGATTCCGATCAATGTATAAATGATAACCCCTGCATATCCGGAAACGGCATAAGCGGTGAGGTCAAGGTGCTCTTTGAAAACTTCAAAACCATCTTTCATAAAATGAATGCCCAGAAAAAAGAATCCTAAACCTGTCAACACATTTCCGATTCCTTTAAAGACATTGTTTTTTTGGAAGGAAAAAATAATACCAAAAATCAGCATGGGCATCGACAGAATGGAGATGTTAATTTTTAATCCGAAGCCGGCAACGAGCCAGGCAGTGGCTGTGGTACCTATATTGGCTCCGAAAATGAGCCCGATCCCTCCTGCAAGCGAAATAAGACCTGCGCTGATGAAGGATATGGTTATTACTGAAACAAGTGAGCTTGATTGGATAAAAGCTGTGATAAGGGCTCCCAGACTGATACTCTTGTAAAGTTTATCAGTGGCCTTCTTCAGGATGCTTCTGAGAGGGCCCTTGGTAAATACTTTGAAACCTTCTTCAAGGGTGATCATCCCGAATAACAAAATGGAAACTCCGGCAGCAATTGTTTTAAAATTGGGATTGTAGAACAACAGGAAACCGAGAATGACTAAAACAATCAGAAAGATCCACTTTTTAATCATGTTCACTAAATTATAAGATAAACTTAAGAATTAAGGGATGATTTTGCAATGAACACCTGAATTAATTTAATGATTCCTTAACTGTGGGTTAACTTTAGATTTTACAAAAATATTTTTCTTTGCTCAAAGAATTATTTGAATGAAAAAATTACTGATCGTTTTATTTTTAGCCATTGGCACTTTTGGATTTGCTCAGGATATGAGTATCAATGGAAAGGTTCTTGACGGGGCCTATGAAAACCAGCCATTGGCTTTCGCAAATATTAGGGTTGAGGGTTTGGATATCAGTGTTGAAACAGACCTGGAAGGTATCTATCAGTTACCATTGCTCAAAGGGAGCTACACCCTGATCTTTGATTTTATAGGTTACAGGCCCATAGTGATTAAAAATGTGATTTTGTCTGACAAAAACCTGCAATTGGATCCTGTTGTTTTAGAGACTCAAAGAATGACTCCTGATATTTTATTGGCAGAAAAGGCTGAATAAAAAATTTGATACGTAATTTTGAAAATGGTAAACATAAAAAAAAGGAATCTGATTCAGATTCCTTTTTTTATTTCCTTTAATGGTTTCCTAATGATCAGGAGCCACACATCAGACAATCATCCGGATTCTCTCTTGACTTGATGATCATTTCCTTGAGTTCTTCTCCTGTTAAAGGCTGTTCTTCAGACGCACCGGCTGGCAGTTTCTCGTCTTTTTTAGAAATGGTAAATTGAATGGCATTAACAGCTGACTTGGTTCTCAGGTAGTACATACCCGTTTTTAAACCTGATTTCCAAGCATAGAAATGCATTGATGTCAGTTTGGAAAAGTCAGGGTCTTTCATGAACAAATTCAGTGATTGTGACTGATCGATAAAATAACCTCTATGCCTTGCCATATCTATGATATCCTTCATGCTCAGTTCCCAAACGGTTTTGTACAATTCCTTGAGGTCCTGCGGTATGGTTTCTATATGTTGGATAGAACCATTGGCACGCATAATGTCTTCTTTCATGTCATTGTTCCAAAGGCCCAGTTGCACAAGGTCTTCCAGCAGGTGCTTGTTGACCACAATAAATTCTCCTGACAGCACCCTCCTTGTGTAGATATTTGAGGTATAAGGTTCAAAGGCCTCATTATTTCCAAGAATCTGAGAAGTTGAAGCTGTAGGCATCGGTGCGACGAGTAAGGAATTTCTTACCCCGTGCTTCATGATGCTTTTTCTGAGTTTTTTCCATTCCCAGTTACCGCTGAGCTCATCTTCATTGATATTCCACATGTTGAACTGAAATTCACCCTGCGAAATAGGGGAGCCTTTATAAGTAGAATAGGGTCCGTTGATTTTTGCCAGTTCCATAGAAGAGGTCAAAGCTGCAAAGTAAATGGTCTCAAAGATCTCTTCATTGAGCTTTTTGGCTTCTTCGCTTGTAAACGGCATTCTAAGCATTATAAATGCATCGGCAAGCCCTTGGATACCGATACCAATTGGCCGGTGTCTCATGTTGGAATTTTCGGCTTCAGGAACCGGGTAGAAGTTTTGATCTATTACAGTATCCAGGTTCTGGGTAATTTTTTTAGTTACCTTAAAAAGCTTTTTATGATCAAAATACTTTTCACCATCGGCAGTTTCAGAGATAAACATGGGTATCGCAATGGAAGCCAGATTGCAAACAGCAACCTCATCTGGTGCTGTGTATTCCATAATTTCAGTACACAGGTTTGAGGAGCGAATGGTACCCAGATTTTTATGGTTGGATTTTCTGTTTACGGCATCTTTATAGAGCATATAAGGATTTCCAGTTTCTATCTGTGCTTCCAGAATTTTTTCCCACAGTTCCCTGGCCTTAATGGTTTTTCTTCCTTTGCCAACTTTTTCGTAGCCTGTGTATAATTTTTCAAATTCATCTCCATAAGTGTCAAAAAGATGTGGACATTCATTGGGACACATCAGGGTCCAATCTCCATTCTCTTCAACACGCTTCATAAATAAATCGGGAATCCACATGGCATAGAATAAATCTCTCGCCCTCATTTCTTCCTTTCCGTGGTTCTTTTTAAGGTCAAGAAACTGGTAAATGTCTGCATGCCAAGGTTCGAGGTAAACAGCAAAAGACCCTTTTCGTTTCCCACCTCCCTGGTCTACATATCTCGCAGTATCATTATAAACCCTTAGCATGGGTACGATACCGTTTGAAGTACCATTGGTTCCTCTGATATAAGATCCTGTGGCTCTTACATTGTGAATAGAAAGTCCAATACCGCCAGCCGATTGTGAAATTTTCGCAGTTTGCTTTAAAGTATCATAAATTCCACCTATACTGTCGTCCTGCATTTGCAACAAGAAACACGATGACATTTGTGGTTTGGGGGTCCCTGCATTGAATAGTGTTGGTGTGGCATGGGTAAAATATCTTTTACTCATGAGTTCATAGGTCTCGATGGCAGCGTCAACATCTTCCTTGTGTATCCCGACAGAGACCCTCATGAGCATGTGCTGGGGCCTTTCAACGATCTGACCATTGATTTTTAACAAATACGACCGTTCCAGGGTTTTGAATCCGAAAAAATCATAACCAAAATCACGGTTATAGATAATGGTCGAATCAAGTTTGCTGGCATTGTCCATGATGATCTTGTATACATCTTCGGCGATCATGGACGCTTTTTTACCGGTTCTTGGGTTTACATAATCGTGAAGGTCCTTCATGGTTTCACTAAACGATTTTTTAGTATTCTTATGCAGGTTGGATACTGCAATTCTTGCAGCAACTTTTGCATAATCAGGATGTGTAGTAGTTAAAGTCGCAGCTATTTCAGCGGCAAGATTATCTAATTCAGAAGTGCTTACCCCATCATAAATACCCTCAATTACCCTCATGGAAATTTTGATCGGATCAACCAAATCATTTAATCCATAGCATAATTTTCTCACTCTTGCGGTAATTTTATCAAACATTACCGGTTCTCTTTTACCGTCTCTTTTTACTACATACATTTATTTTTACGTTTTTTTAAGGTTAATTACTCTCATGCCTTAGCCATGAGCCCGCATTACTTGTTAAAAGCACCATATCAGAAAATAATATGATGTTGAATTTGAAAAGACTTTTATCAGTTCTAAAATAGAATAAAACCTATGTCCATTCACTGGCCTTTTAAGATATTGTTAACAAATCATCGTTAATAATTATGTAAGAAACTAATAATAAGCATCTTACATGAATCAATTCTTAAAATAAATTTGATTTATTAAAAGTCAGCATCAAAGGATATACTTCCCGTACCTCCTGACTTAACCCCTGCTTTTTGGTATTCTGACACTCTTTTTTCGAAGAAATTGGTTTTTCCCTCCAAGGAGATCATTTCCATAAAATCAAAAGGATTTGTTGCATTATAAACTTTTTCACACCCATATTCAAGCAATAACCTGTCGGTTACGAATTCCAAATATTGCGTCATCAATTTTGAATTCATGCCAATCAGGCTTACCGGCAAAGACTCGGTGATGAATTCCCTTTCAATGTTTAGCGCATCCACAAGAATTTCAGTAATCCTTTCCTTCGGCACCTTGTTTTCAATATGATTTTCATGCAAATAGACTGCAAAATCAGCATGAAGACCCTCATCGCGATTGATCAATTCGTTTGAGAAGGTAAGGCCAGGCAATAAACCGCGTTTCTTCATCCAAAAGATTGAGCAGAAACTTCCTGAAAAGAAAATTCCTTCAACAGCTGAGAAAGCGATCAAGCGCTCCGCAAAACTGTCACTTTCCACCCACTTAAGGGCCCAATCCGCTTTTTTCTTGATGGCAGGAAATATTTCAATGGCTCTGAATAACTCATCCTTTTCCTTTTCATTCCTGATATAAGTGTCAATGAGAAGAGAATATACTTCTGAATGGATGTTTTCCATCATCAGTTGAAAGCCATAAAAGAATTTTGCTTCGGTATATTGCACCTCACTGACGAAATTTTCGGCAAGATTTTCATTCACAATACCGTCAGAAGCTGCAAAAAATGCCAAGATGTGCTTGATAAAATATTTTTCATCCTGGCTTAATTTATTGTCCCAGTCAATTACATCCTGTTCAAGATCAATTTCTTCTGCAGTCCAGAATGACGCTTCCTGTTTTTTATACCAGTCCCAGATATCGTTATGTTGTATGGGAAAAATAACAAATCTGTTTTTGTTAGGTCTTAAAATGGGCTCAATATTTGACATAATGCTTGTATTGTTAATTGAAAATGGATAAAAATTCTGGGAATAATGTGGTACAAAGATTCGATTATTTGTTCGAAAATAAAATCTTATTTATTCACATTGATATAAAAGTTTTTAACATGCTCGTTAAAAAGTATTTTATGAATCATCCCAGGGCTCAAATGTAAAACGAACCTAATTTTGTTATATGCAGACAATCAATGCGATAAGGGGGAATTTGATTGTAAGACAGCACAAAAAAACTGTTCAATTTTGCATTAATTGGTTTAAATTTATAAATTGGTATTGACTTGGTTCAATAGATTTGGGTTGTTTCTCAATTTTAGTAACAAGCATTTTTCCTTTTTCACCGTTTGCCAGATTTTCATAATGCATTTCCATAATGAACCCTTTGGCCTCATTGGGGATGTGACTAAATTTTTTACCTCCAAGAGATTCGTTTAAGCTGAAAAACATATTTTTCTGATATAGATTTACGTCTTGGGTAACCCACATGGAGAATTTGTTTTCTGTGTTTTCAGAAATGAATTCTTCACAATCATAACCGAGTATTTTTTTGGTTTTCCCGGAGTTTTTCAAGTCAGAATAGTCTGTGTCAATTTCATCAGATTCATTTTCCATTTCTGATAATTCCTTCATGGTATCCATCGAAAGTACCTGGGCCATTTTTTGTTCTTCTATGAATACAATCATTGCCTTATTTTTTTCATCAAGAACAGTAAACATGGAAGCAGGCATATTTTCCTTCTCAGATTTTTTCGAACTTACATTTTTTACTTGAGTTGCCATGTAATTTTCATTTTCTGAAAACCACATGACGTATTCGACTGTAGACGATTCGTCTTTTTCATTAAATTCCATGTTGTAAAATACAGCAGTATTAAAATTATACATCTCTTCGACAGGCAGTCCTTCGCTGCTTTGTGTCATTGAATTTTGTAACTGCCTGGCGGCTTTTGATTCATAATCAGGATCAATTTCAAGAATGCTATCCAAGGCCTTACTTGTTTCCTGTGCCGCTTTATCGGCCGCCTTGTCTACAATAACTTCTTCGGTGGCTTCCTGTACTCTTTTTTTCAGTTTCTTTAGAATTTGGGCATGGGTATTGCTGGTGGATAGAAACCCTACCATCAGCAAGATGGAAAGTAGTTTGAAAAGTTTCATAATGAGGGATTTGGGGGATTAGTATCTGTCTTAAAGTTACAAAAAAAGCGTTTGATCCAAACAGAAAAAGAGCCAATATTTATTGGCTCTTTTCGGCGTTACCCTCGTAAAAAGGGAAACAATACATCCAAAATACTCTATTTTTAAGTGGTTATTTTGTGATTAAACATTGCAAAATACACTTGTTAGTAAAGAAATAAAGTAACAGGTTAACATTATAAAGTCGTTTTATGTCAAAAAAAAAACGACAAAATAATCATGGGGTCAATCTTTTAAAAATGCAACAGTTGCTTCCAGGGCCCTGATCAGTGGCTCCGGCATTTCTGGTGCATCCCAGGGTTGGGTGCATCCAAAAGTATGGTTGGCTTTATCAATCACTTCTAAACGGTTTGTCTCATTCCAACTTTTCAGGTTAAGAGCCTCTTGAAGCGGAACTGTCTCATCCTGATCTCCATGAATGATCAAATAGGGAATTTTCAGGTTTTGAACGGCTTCCCTTATGTTAAGGAAGGCCTCATTCTCTTTAAAGGTTGTATAGAACTGGTAATAATGAGGCATTTGCTGCTGGGTTCGGGCATTTGTAATATAGGCAACTCCGTCTTTTTTCCATTGATCGAGTGTTTCACCTTCGGGAAACCTGCTGGCAAAGTCAGAGACTCCGGCCAGCGTCACTACTTTTGAAATCCTGGGATCATGGGATGCTTTTAAAACAACGATTGCACCCCCGCGGGAATGCCCCATCAGTGAGATGTTGTCTTTGTCAATTTCTTTTTGTATCGGGCCATAGAGGCCTATCCAGTCCAGAACCGAATTGAGATCGTCCAGTTCTTTTAAATAATTATTCCTCCCGAAAGCTTCCAGGTCGGGAAAATCAATGGGCTGATCGGGGGTTCCCCCATTGTGTGAGAAATTCATTTTCAAGAAAAAGAAGCCCTGGTCTGCCAATCGCTCTGCCATCAAGTTCCAGGCGCCCCAGTCTTTATAACCCTTGTAGCCATGGCAAAAAACAATAATATTTTTTGGGCCCGTATTTTCCTTGAAGAACAGGTCTACAAGGATTGGTTTTTCATGACGGCCTTCTATCTGAATATTTTTTATGATTTTCATAGGTTTAATAATTTTGCTTAAAAACTGAATACGGGTAATTCTTTTTCCCGGAAAGGGATGGTTTCGTCAAATATTTCGAGAAGCAGGTGATCCAGTTCATTGATATAGGATTTAAGTGTTTCATCAGTCACTAAATCATTATTGAATTTCATAAAACCATATTTCAGGTTTTTAAATGAAACAATTCCGCTTTCTAAACTTCTTTCACGATCTTCTTTAGGGTGATTTATTTGATACAGATAGGCATAAGTCAAAACCTGAAAGCTTTTAGTGTATTTTTCTTCCGTTGTCAAAAGATTCCAGTCAGTAATTTTTAACTGAGAAGGTCCAACCTTTCCTGTCTTGTAATCCAAGATCCTCATCACTCCGTCCACTTCATCTATTCGGTCAATCTTTCCTTTGATCCTGACGGGAAAATCCAACCCTTTTACCTGATGAGAAACAGTTAAAGATTCTTCAAGTCCCAGAATTTTAATTTTTTTTCCCCGCTCAAGTTCTGAGAGCTCATGGTTGAGGTAGTTTAAAATAAATTGTTTGGCAATCTCAAAGGATAAATAATTTTTGCCTGTTCTAATGGATTTTACCGAGTAGCTTTTTCTAAATTGCCTGATGACCTCATCAGTCATTTTTGATTTCAGATCAGTGATGATTGACTTGTTGAGAAACTTTCCTTTAAGAGGCAGATAAAGTTGTTCAAGGCTATCGTGAATTACCGTTCCGAAAGTTTTTGAAGCAATCGTTTCTTCAACTTCTTCAAACTCTTCGATTCCGAGAACACTTCTTTTGTAAAAATCAAGGGGATTTCTAATATAGTTCCCCAAAGAACTTGGGGAGAACCCTTTTGAAGCCAAATTGAGCAGCCTCAAAAGCACATCTTCCGTCTTTTCAATAGAATTTAACACAAGGGGCAGAGGGTTTAACCTGGGGCTGATAATCTTTTTAATGATGTCAACATGTTCCAACTGACCCAATTCTTTTGCAGCTTCAAGTTGTCTGATAAACCTGCTGGGTTCACCCGATCCAAAATCATCAGTAATGTTATTGTACAATAAATGGATATGCTCAGCCCGATGGAATAACCTGAAAAAGTGGTATGAAAAAATAGCATCTCTGTCAAAGAATGTGGGCATCTTTTTTTCCGTTTTGATATCGAGCGGGATAAAGGAATTGTTGGACCCTCCTGCAGGTAGAAATCCTTCATTGACCGAAGTGATGATCACGTGTTTAAAATCGAGTACCCTTGATTCCAGCAAGCCCATGATCTGGAGTCCTTCCAGGGGTTCTCCCTGAAATGATAATTTCTCGGTTTTGAGAATTTGGTGAAAGATCTGGTAAAGGGTGTTCAGGTTGTCAATAAAACCAAAATCCCTGTTGAGGTTAGATAATTGCAGGAATATATTATGAAATCTGTACAGATATTCCTGATAGAGATTGTTTTGCGTCTCAGTAGCTCTTAGAAATTCGATAAGGGCTCCAAATTTGTCAATCAAGGCTTCAGCCGAAGAATCCCAATCCAGAAATACAATGTGGAACAATTCTGTGAGTTCCCTGGACCCGTTTGCCAGATCCAACAATTCCTGTTCCGTTATAAAAATAGCCCGGTCCTGGAACAGCAGGTTTTTAAAGTTTTTGGCGAATTCATTATGATTGATCCAAAGTACCTGAAAGAAAGGATCATTGATTACCGCTGACACATCTTTATGATAGAAGGCATTTTCTTTTTTCCATCTGCTTCTGTTCAAATGCAATTTGAAAATGGATTCAAACAAGGAACTCAATGCCACATTCTGAAGCTCGTATCCCATCGTGATGTTCGCTTTGGGGATCTCTTCCGGGATCGAATTTAAAAGAGAAGGCAAAAGCTTTTCATTGCCCAGAATAACTGCCGTATCTTCAATACCATGATTCAAATGAAGTTCTTTAATTAGGGTACCCGCATGCTTTATCTGGCTGATGTTTTTTGGAAGCCCGTAAAGGTATATCGTCTTTTTCCTGTTGATGCAAGAGGCTTGCCACTTAAAATCATGGTTGATATAATGGGGCCATTCGCGTTTATATTTTTTAAAGAATTGTTGGGACTGATTGTTTGAGTTGTTGTAAAAAACATCGTCATCCCAATAAATGTCTGCCCTTTTGAGGAATAATAACTTTTGAATTATTTTTTCTTCAGATTTGTTCAGGGCATTGAAACCTGCAAAGATGAATTTCTCCCTCGGCTTAGCTGATAAATACTCTTGTATTCTTTCAGATGCAATGCGGTATACGAGCCCCTGGTAGCCCATTTTTTTTGAACATAGGTGCTTCCATAAGAATTGATGATAGGTTTTTATGTTTTCAAAAAAGGAGAGGTAATTATCGATCAGTTCGGTCCTGGAATTTTCTTTGAGATTCCACTGCTCGATTCTCTTGGAGTCATGGAGATAGTCCAGAAGGTCATCAGCATCAAAGAGGTTGCTGTCAATATCGTTAAAATCCTGAAGAAGGATCGAGGCCCATTTGGAAAAATCTTCAAAACGATCTGTTTTTCCTTTAGGGGAACAGGTTTTATAAACGGCATAGAATTCAAAAAGAAGGCTGACATTATCCAATAATTCAAAGCCTGAAATTTCCTTAACAAGATCTTCGATACTTATGATTCGCGGTAAAAATGTATTGCCTTTCAGGGCTGTTTTAAGATGGTTTTTTAAGAACAGGCCTGATCTTTTGTTCGGAAGCACAAATGTGATTTCTTCCGGCCGAGTTTCCGATTGAAGGACCTCATAAACTACTTTTGACAAGAATGATTGCATGTCTCAAATGTAAACAATATTGCATAAAAAAACCATCAGTCAAAGACTGATGGTTTAATTTATTCAAGAAGGATTGCGATTATCTTTCTGCAAACTCAGAGTATATTTCAACTCTTCTGTTTTGCTGTCTTCCTTTGCTTGTTTTATTGTCTCCAATTGGGTTGGCAGAACCAAATCCTTTTGCAGAGATTTTGTCAGCTGGGAAGCCGTTGGCAACCAAGAAGTTCATTACTGCATCTGCACGATCCTGAGACAATTTGTTATTGATCTTGTCGCTACCTGTGCTGTCTGTATGACCTTCAACAGTAAAGGTGATATCTTTGTACTTGTTAAGAATCTCACTCACTTGATCCATTCTGATCTCAGCCTCGTCTGTAAACTTGGCGCTTCCAGTAACGAAGTAGATGGCTCTCGCTAAGTCAACGATCTTTTTCTCATCTTCTTTTGATACGATCGGGCATCCGTTGTTTTCAGCAACACCAGCAATATTTGGACATTCATCATCTTTATCGAAGATTCCGTCTCCATCAGAATCTGGCCATGGACAACCATTGTTTTCAACAGGACCTGCAACATCAGGACACTGATCATCTTTGTCAGCAACACCGTCACCGTCTCTGTCTGGACATCCGTTCAATGAAGCAAGACCAGCTTCAGTTGGACATGCATCATCTTTATCCGGAACACCATCACCGTCAGAATCAGGACAACCGTTGAATTCAGCTAAACCTGCCACAGTAGGACAAGCATCTTCAGAATCCTGGATTCCGTCACCGTCAGTATCAGGACAGCCATTGAAAGCCTCTAAACCTGCAACTTCAGGACAAGCGTCATATTTGTCATAGATGCCATCACCGTCAGTATCAATTCCACCAAATCTGAATACTACACCAAGTGCATGTTGGAAATGTGGCAACATTTTATCCTCATCAAATGAGTGTTTGTATTTGGTTTGAACATTTGCTCCTACCCAGTTGTTGAACCAGAAGTTGATACCAACACCAAGGTTTGCAGTTCCGTTTCCGTCATCCTTAAGCCAAGTGTAACCTCCACCAGCTAAGATATAAGGATCGAACCAATTGGCGTCACGAACAAAAGAGTATTTTATATCAAGGTCGGCTCCAACATAAAGGATCTTACCCACTGTAACGTCACCAAATTGCGTAATTGAATTAAAAGTTCCTGTCAGACCAACAGAAAATCCACTTCCCACGTAATATCCAAGGCGTAATCTAGATATAACTGCACCGGTATTCCAATGGTCGGTGTTGAAGAAATCAACAAATAATGGACCTGTAGGACTTCCATCATTATAGGGCTCTGGAATGGGGGCTTGATCAGCATCCGCTCCAGTTGGATAGAAATCTACCACGTTGGTACCGATTTCAATTATCCAGGGATTGTCCTCATCCTGAGCATTAACGTTGTTGAAGCAAACAACGGCCAAAGCAATTAATAATACTTTTTTTAAATGTTTCATTGTAATCAATTTTAAATTATAATCTTTTTTGTTAAGTAAGCGTAAGTTTTAAGTAATATTTAACAAATATATAAAATCTTGCCAAATAACGCACTTTAAGCATTTTTTTTTTGTGTGGTCACTATCAAGCAATCTATCTAAATGTATTTGCGATCTCTCCTTAATAAAAAACAGCCCGGTTGTCTTCAATTTCCGAATTCTCTTTTAAAGCCTCAAAAATTTGCAGAGACCTTGCTTTCAGGGCGCGTTCCATATTCTTTTTGTTACCATTATAATTAGGGAGCGGTTCAGGCAGGGTCTTTTTGATAACCGTTGCAAAGGCTACTCCATTTTTTCCTACGATATTTTTTGTGAGTACATTTTCGTCCAATGCAGTCACCACACCTGCAATATCAACAAATCTACCAGATCCTGAAAATACAGGGCTCGTGTTTGATACCGCCATCGCAGTGGCTTTGGTCACGTTGTTTTGTTCTGCAATTTCTTCAAGTGTAGTTCCTGTTGATCTTTCCTTGATCAGATCAATTTTCTTTTGTTTCAAAATGATACCCCTTACATTTTTTCCTCTTCCAGAAAGGCCTGCCTTGTTTTTACGATCGAGAACCACGACAGCATAGCCGTTGTCAAGGTCGAATCTTTTGACTTCACCCACTTCAGCGGATTCTTCAAAGGCCCATCTAACAATTTGTCTTTGGGATCCCAAGAGGGATACGTTGTCGTCAAACTCTTCAATATTTAAAGCCGGAACCAACTCCAGGTTCTGAGCGGAAGCCAGAGCGGACATATCTTCTCCCGATTCCAGGTCTGAGGCAAAAATTTCCGCTTTTTCAAAAATTTGGTTTTCGGTTGTTTCCGAAGCCACTATCCTTCTCGAGAAAGTAGCTACCTGAATATTTTTCTGAATATTTTTTTGATCATCAATGCGAATCACATGAAATCCAAACTGGGATTTGACAACACCCATACTGCCTTTTGAATTTTCAAAGGCATAATCTCTGAATTCAGGAATCATGGTTCTGTATCCAAACCATCCCAGATCACCACCTTTTGCACCAGATACTATATCGGCTGAAAGGTCCAGGGCCAGGGATTCAAATTTTGAGTTGTTATTTTTTACAAGGGTCAGAATGCTGTCAGCCATTTTCTCAGCTTCTGCTTCAGTTCTGTTAACCGATTGATCGGCTGCCGCGCTTCCCGCAAAAGCGATCAGGATATGACTTGCTTTAACAGAATCGGGCAATTGTTTGATATCAGTGATCTTTGACAGTCTGTAAAAACCAAAATCTTTATAGGGCCCTATCATATCTCCCTTGTTTTTATCAAACAGGGAATCTGCAATTATCTTAGGCAAAGCCTCTTTGGTATAGAAGGCATCGTCAAACGGAGTGTCTGAATCATTTTCGGCATTGAATTCTTTCATGTCAGTCGCATTTCTGAATCCGGTTACCATCACTGTACTTTTGGCCGCATTGCTGTATTCCTCCCGGTCTTCAATCAGGGAAATGAGTTGATTCCTGATCTCCATATCATCTTCCTCTGTTGGTTGCACCTTAAATTGCACAAAAGAAAGATCTCTAGATTCCTTTACTGTAAATTCTTTGGGGTGATCTTTGATGTACTGTTTCATTTCATTGTCGGTAACAGTAACCAAGCTATCAGGGATATTGGTAAATGGAACATATACATAATCAACATCTACACTTACATTCTGGTAAAAATATTGGTTTTCACCTTCAACCAGGGTGCTCCCCAATCCTGCTTTGATCAAAGAATTATAGGTGTTTTGCTCCAGGCTCTTTTTAACGCCTTTTTCATAGTTGATCCAGCTGAGCCAGGCCGCCTGTCCATTTTCATCTTCTTCTGAATTGTCTTTCAGTGTTGCGATGTATTCTTTTAATTTTTCCTGATCAAAAAGACCCGCTTCATTAGTGAACTGAGGGCTGTTTTGCGAAGACACCTGCTCAACAATGGCATCCCAGACATCTTTTTCACCTACGATCACGCCTGATTTTTCAAGTTGGGTCTGGTAGACTTTCTCTCTTACCAAACTGTTCCAGGCATTGTTGATATTTTGAAAATTTGTAGTCCTGCCTGCTGATCGGTTCCTGAATATTTCAACCTGCTGGGCAAATTCCTCTCTTGAAATAGGTTCGCCATTCACTTCACCTATATTCGCTGCTGTTTTATTGAAAAGATTTCCATCAAATAAACCGCTCAATACAAAGGAGAATAATGCTAAAGCAATTATGATGATTAAAAATAATGATCTTTCTCTAATTTTCGATAATACTGCCATTTTCTTTCCTGTTAAAAATTTAGGATGCGAAAATACAATTTACCTTTTAATAATGAAAGGAGTTTAATACTAAATTTTTGTGCTTAAAACGGGCCTATGTCTCTTGAAATAAAACTTTTACATAAACCTCTTCTATTTTGGAAGCGGATTTCTTCAAAATCGTAAATTGATAATTGTCAATTTGAATGATTTCACCTTCTGCTGGGATATTTTCAGTGTGATGCACGATCAGTCCTCCAAGTGTTTCATATGTGTTTTCTTCCATGAGTTGCAAATCGTAATTTTCATTGATATAATCCACTTCGAGCCTGGCGGAGAACTTGAACTCACCTTTTTTGACCTCTTCTTCCAAAAGGGTAAGCGAGTCATGTTCATCTTCAATTTCTCCAAAAAGCTCTTCGATGATATCTTCAACGGTGATCAGTCCGGAGGTCCCGCCATATTCATCCAAAACAATGGCGACACTTTTTCTTTTCAGGATCAGGTCATTCAAGATGTCGTGGATCATCATGGTTTCAGGAACAATTTCAATGGGCAACAAGATAGATCTGATGTTTTTGGGTTTTTTAAAAACGTCAAAAAAGTGAGCGTATCCTATGATGTCATCTAGTGAATTATTGTAAACCATTATTTTTGAAAGGCCGGTTTCGGTAAATAAGTTCTTTAGATTTTTAAGGGTGTCATGAACTTCCACCGCAATGATCTCGGTTCTTGGAATCATGGCTTCCCTCGCCTTTACGTCATGAAAATCAAGTGCGTTTTGAAAGATCTGGATTTCAGAGTCCAATTCCTCTTCAGCTGATTCCAATTGTTCATCAATATAATGACCCAGTTCTGCCTTGGTAAAGGCCAGCTGCACATGGTCTTCTTTTACATTGAAAAACACGCGAAGAATAAAATCGGAAATGACCATAATCATTCTTGACAGGACATTGAAGAGCAAATAAAAAATATAGGCCGGAAACGCAAAGATTTTCATGGCTTCATTGGCATAAATTCTGAAGACGGCTTTTGGTAAAAATTCGGCTGTGATCAATATGATCAGTGTAGACACAAACGTTTGGGTCAATAACAGTAAAAATTCATTTTGAATCTGATGATGAAAAAACCTCATCAGCAAGTCACCCATAAAATATCCGTAGACCACCAGAGCAATGTTGTTACCCACAAGCATTGTGGTAATAAACTTTGAAGGTTTTTGGGTGAGTCTTGCCAGAATATTGGCCAGAAAAGTATCTTTTTTCTTTTCAAGTTCAATGTGCATTTTGTTTGCTGAAACAAAAGAAATCTCCATGCCTGAAAAAAATGCAGATAAAAGTATGGATACGATTATGATGACAATTTCAGTGATCATTATTTTTTCTCGTGATTTTCAAATTTCTTCCTGTATTTTTTCCTGAAGAAATACATAAACACCGCCATAACGGCGAAAGCCATAAAGATGTAAGCCTTATTGCGATCTGAATTCCAGCGCAATACTGTTTCTACAATAAATACGATCGCGATGATCAAATACGCGATCTCAAAAAACTTAAAATATTTTGCCATTTTCATGGAGTTTCATTTACATACACACTTCCTTTGATTGATTTCATGTTTACCTGGCTCAGGTCTTCATTTGATTCAAACCCCTGCCCGTAAATGGTATCAGATTTTGTGATGAGTGTGAATTTCTTTTCTGTATAAATATAGTGTTCATTTGAATCCCAAAAAAGCTGGTCAGTGAATAATTTTGTCTGTTCAGCCGGATTGATGACGCTCACACTGTCCTTAACTTCAGAGATATTTGTTTTGCTGAAAGTTATTGAATATCCCGCTGTTAAAATCACGGAATCTCCTTTTTTATCGAAAGTTACAATTCTTACTCCTTCCGGGAACAGGGTATACGGATGCTCCTCTCTATTTGAGAAGTCATGCATCAGGGGCGCAGTCAATATTGTTTTTACCATGCCTGAATCGGTATGGATGAGGTGTACATTCGTTGCTGCGCCAATGGGCAGGTTTTTTTCAGCCAAAAAGTCCTGGACTTCCTTGATATCATTACCACATGAAAAAAACATTGCCACTATAAGGATAGCAGCAATGTTCAATATTCTGTATGATTTTTTTTCAGCCATGGCCCAAATTTATGGGATCAATGCAGTTTCGTTTATCCAGCACCCTATTTTATGTGGTGTACCAGAGGCGAGGCCTTCCGTAAAAACTAATTTTTTACTGGGCGCACTGGCCATATAACTCTGGATGTATTTGTTTGCAGTAGCGGTTATTCCCGGGTCAACGGCCTTGGCCTGTCTGGCTTTATCGGCAGCAGCAACGTAAACCATTCTTTTTGAAATTTCGTCTGTTCCGCAGGTATTTGCACTTGCAGCGTATAAATTAGAGATCAGTAAATAAGCACTACCCATACTTGGTCTTTCTTTCAAGGCGAGTCTCGCATACCTTCTTGATTCACTCCTTGAACCTCTCTTTTTCATGATCAATGCCACTCTGTAGTAGTATTTGGCCTTTTTATAATTGTCCGGCTCAAGCTCGATCGCTTTGTTGAAATACTCAACAGCTTTGTTTGTTTCATTTTGATCCATCAGAATTCCAGCATAGAATACAAAGGCATCCGATGAAGGCGCCGCATTTACATAGGCTTCCACCATAACAGGGTAAATAGGGTTATCAGTACATTCCTTTTGATTCAATCTGGAAACAGCCCTTTTTAACCAGGTCACATTATTCTTGTTTTGCTCAAAATTGTCTTTGTACAAAGGAATCAGTCTTTCACAAGTTGCTACTTCGGTAAGTGTATTGTCCAGATAGCCTTCTACCTGGCCCAAAGCTGTCAGATTGACCTCTCTGGCTCGTTTTTTACTTTTCTCTTTTGAAGAAAGCTGCCCGCCTTGTTCCACCTTTTTGTTCAGTGCGTCAAGGTCTTTTGAGTAATTCTCCATTTTTTGATCTACAGCTTCAGTAATATCATCATAAAGGTCAAAAACCTTTTGAGGATTTGTGTCTTTTTCCAAATCCGTAAAGGTTTGGAAATATTTTCCAAGATTTTTCACACTCATTCCTGTCGGATCTGCACGAAAAGATTCACCCAGTTTTTCAAAGATTTCATCTTTTAACTGTAACTCTTCCAAAACAGCCCTTTTAAACAAAAAGTTAGCCCAGTCACTGTATACTTTTCCCAAATTTTCAGGAAAATATTTCACGCGCTGGCTGTAAACAAGTATCACTTCCATAGCATTCTTGT
Source organism: Flavobacteriaceae bacterium (assembly GCA_024644745.1). GTDB lineage: Bacteria > Bacteroidota > Bacteroidia > Flavobacteriales > Flavobacteriaceae > Lutimonas. The sequence goes on along the minus strand of JAHEHF010000021.1, from coordinate 6,897 downwards.
TCATGGCATCCTTGTTTCTTTTGCTCATGTCAAAATATTGTCTGTCCACTTTAACGATATTGTCAGAGGTCTGGATCTTCTGCCCTTTTTTCACTTCTAACTCGCCTGCAGCCAAATCATATTTTGCTTCTGACATTTTTAAACCGTCACTGTAAATCACCAGTGAGGCGGAAGGACAATTATCCATACACCATTTCCATGGCTCGTAAGCCGCTTCATAATTACCCATTTTTACGGCTTCATGAAATAGCGATAAGTTGGTTTTACACTTATCGGGTTCATTCCCGTATTTGTCTTGCGCATAAATAGAAAAAGTTACTCCTGTTAGAAGAAACATGACTATTGCCATTACCGTCTTTGTTAGTTTCATTTTAAGAATTGTTTTATTAATAAATTTTTTGTTTTCTGAACCACCTGTCATTGAGCGATAAACTCAGTCTAAAATTAAAGAAATTTTCTTCAATAAGATCATTTTCTGTTGTTCCTCTCTTACCAAGTTCAAAACCCAGGTTAACATTTGAGATTTTTAAGCCCATCGGTAGACTAACACCAAAAGACATGCCATATTCATCTATCTCTGTGTCATTGACTACCAAACCGGTCTTTTGATAATTGAATCCTGCCCTGTAGGTTACCCTCTGAAAATAGTTGCTTATTGAATTGATCTTGGGGATGTAAAATCCACCTACCGAAATATTCGAAAATTTTTCATATCGGTAAAAATTGATGTTTTCATAAATGCCACCTGTAAATTCCAAAGGATTTTGAAAGGTATATTCAGCTCCAACAAACCATTTGTTGTCTTCACCTATTCCGGCACTGAGAACCGTTTTTAAAGGGGATTTTATTTTTGAGGAATATCCTTCATTGTTCAAAGTATCTATCGGAATCCCCGAACTGTTTTCTAAATTGATCAGGGTGTAAAGTAACTGATCTCCATCCTCATTAAGTGTTGATTCAAGATCAGCAGATACGCCCACCTTTAATTTTAATTTTTCACTGATGCTGGGCGCATAATGAGCCCCGACCTTAAATGTTGTTCCTTTTACATTAGAATCTGTGATCTGCTGTGTGGCCAGTTGTACATTGGCTCTTCTGTTCAGAACATTATTGTCAATGTTTCCGAAGATATATGCGATTTCCGCTCCTAATGACAAATCAAAAGGGAATTTGTATCCATAACCCAGAAATACCCTGTTCGTTCCGCCGTTACCATAATAACTGTCAATTCCGGTCAAGTTATTATCCGAATCAAAGCTTTGGTCAACCAAGGAATATCCAACAGCCGTATTTAGTTGTAGTCCGAAGGCAAGCCCCTGGTTTCCTCTGATGGGTATGCCCAGAGCAATGTATGTAAGCGCTGCTGCGGAGCTGGTTTGCTTGTCTGTTCCGTCGTCTACAAAATTAGTTTTATTTCCACCAGAGAAGACATAGGTTGTCCATTTCAAGTTACCATAGGATGCCGGATTGGTAAAACTTAATTGGTATTCACTATTTAATGCACCTCCCATCTGTCCCATCGCGATTTCTTCAACTGATTTTAAATGAACCTGATCTCCGATTCCGAATAAGGAATACGGTGATGAATTGGTTGACTGTGAAAAACTAAGTGTTGAAATAAAAAGAATAGCAATAACTATTATTTCTTTTATCATTCGTCTATATTATGTATCAAAATACTATTCAATCCCTCCAATAAAAAATTTGGAATGGCAAATATGCTACTTTTTAAGTTTTTTGCCAAGAAAATTGTATCTCCTCCTGTTAAAACTACTGTTAATTTTTGATTTTCCGCTTTATATTGCTGAATAACCCCTTCAATTTCCTGAATTACACCATTTAAAATCCCCAGATGGATTGCATTTTCTGTTGAATTTCCAAACTCCGGAATGACTTCTTTTTGATTCAAAAGCGGCAAATTTGCTGTAAAATGATTTACGGCTTTATAACGCATCTCAATTCCTGGTGAAATAGCTCCGCCAAGGTATTGACCACTTGCATTGATAAAATCAAAGGTGATGCATGATCCAGCATCAATGACCAGGGTATTATGATCAGGAAACTGGCTTTCAGCTGCTGCAACAAGTGCCAGTCTGTCGACACCTAAAGTTTTAGGGGTCAGGTACATGTTTTCAAAAGGGAGGCTGGTTTTATGATCGAGCACCAGCACATTGAAGAGAGATTTAATTTTGTCAAGAACAGTTGTTTCCAGGTGTGTTACATGCGAAATGATGGCATCTTTCACTGCATATTCCTTGGCCAGATGTTCGAGCCTTGGCCAGATTTCAGCAGCATTGAAATTGGATTTGTAAACCATAGAACTATGGTCAAAAATGGCCACTTTTATTTGCGTGTTACCAATATCAATTACTAAATTCATCGTTGGAAAAAATGAAATGCAAAAATACGATAGATTTTTTAATGAATTGTTTTGATTAGAATAAAAAATAAATTTATATTTGCACCCGCTTACAGCGATGGTGCCTTAGCTCAGTTGGTAGAGCAATGGACTGAAAATCCATGTGTCCCTAGTTCGATTCTTGGAGGCACCACATACAAACCCTGCAATACATTGATATTGTGGGGTTTATTGTTTTTACGGTTACAACATATGGTTGCAACAAGTTGCTCAAAATGGGTTTTTGGGGGTAAAAAGCAAATTGGTGTTACTGTTAATAACTTCCTTTATCATTTTCTACAAATAACGATTTCTATCATTAAAGTGTTTCATCTTTTTACCTGCATATAAAAGTGCTACGGCCACTGCTCCTCCTAACCAAAAGCCTTATTCTTCATGGCCTCAAATGTAGTTATTGCCAAAACCTAAAAACATGATATTCATGAATAAGGTTTATTACAGGATACAAAAAAAAACCCGTGTTTCTCAACAGGGGGCATCATCAACCAAACAAAAGAAAATAGTATTTTAATTCAGCACTGGTATTGGCTTTGGTATTGGCTTAGCCTCCTTGGCTTTTCGCTCATTGTATGCCACTGGGTATAGGTTAAGCCACTTTCAGCCAATTTATTCATCGTTGGCATGTTAATGAACCACCATAAGGAGACCAAGCTCCCAGGCCCGTGTCATGATATAGCACAAATAAAATATTTGGTGCTCCTTCCGGGGGGATTTAGGTGTAAAAGCGGCCCAATCAGATTCTGAATCGCGAATATCCAGAGCAATTTTACCTTTGAACTCTGTTTCACTAGCTTTTGTGTCTACTACTTTTTTGGGTTGCTGTTGACAAGCTACAATAACAAACGAAAATATTAGAATGACCAGAAAGGCATCTAATTTTTTACTGGGGGAAAATGGTTTTGTTTTTATAAAGGTTGGTTAAAAATTTCATATAAAGACATGAAAAAAATGAGCACTATGATATTGATCATCAATCTAATAAATTAGTCTGCACGGGGTTTTGTAAGCAAGAATGCGAGAGAATAATTCCATATTAAATATCTCAGGGCCCTCTTGAATTTTTAATAAACTATTTTAGGCTTTAATTTACAGATCAAAAGGAAACTGAAACAAGAAAAATTATTTCTGAATTTGATTCGCTCTGATACTGACCAGTTATTATGTAGTGATTCAATTATTTTTTTCATCTTTACTAAATTCTTCTATTTTTGATTTGGAAGGCAAATAGTTTTTACATGATATATTTTCAAAGACTCAATATGGATAACTCATTTTTTATGGACATGAGTGGATGGAAAATATTGATAGATCCTTGGTTGGAAGGAACCGAGGTAGACTATTTTGGTTGGTTCAATACCCAATGGCATCGTACGCTTCCAATGCCATATAGTGAGATACCTGCCTTTGACACAATTTTGATCACGCAAAAATACCCGGATCATTTTCATATAGAAACACTTAAAAAATTAGATCCAAAACACATTATTGGGCCTAAGTCCCTGGAAAAGAAATTAATGAGATTATTCCCTTCTGCCAAAATAGAAGGATTGGATACCAATAACAATACAATCATTTACAGGGAGAACAAGGTTACATTTCTGGCGACCAAAAGAAAGATAGATCCGATTTATGACGCTTATATTATTGATGATGGAACCGAAAGTGTTTTTATTGCGACCCATGGATTTCATTTTCAAAATCAAGATTTGGAGCATTTAAAACAAGCATCTCCTTGTCAACTTTTAATCACACCATTTACTTATTATAAACTACCCTTTTTTCTTGGCGGATTAGTATCTCCGGGATTAAATGGCGTGAAACATCTATGCGAAATCATAGATCCAAAAAAGGTCGTTGCTACGCATGATGAAGACAAACATGCGAAAGGAATTGTTTCCAAATTTGCAAGAATCAAGCGACCAGAGTCTTCAGAGGATATATTAAATCTTTCATGGTTAAGCAATCGATACCTTGAAGTGAACCATTATAATCGAATTCAAGTATCATGAGCAACAAAAGAAGAGCCCTTTTGGAAGTAACTATAATGTACCTTATAATAGGTGCTTTAGGATGGATCACCTATTATATTTTGAACAATGAAGAAACCATTATGAGATTTCTTTATGCCGATTTGGCAATGACAATTGCCGCTTTTATTTTTTCTTTGATAAAAAGGAATAGTAGTGTTTATGACCCTTATTGGACCGTTATTCCATTTTTTTTTATTGTTCAATGGTTCATTTATTTTGGAGGTTCACACTGGGAGATCTATCAATGGATTTGTGCAATTATAGTTAGTTTGTGGTCATGGAGGTTAACCTTGAGTTGGGCAAGAGGGTTCCCGGGCTGGCATCATGAAGATTGGAGATACGTGAACTTTAGAAAGCAGTTTGGTAATTTTTTCCAACCTATAAACTTCTTGGGCATTCACCTATATCCTACGTTAATTGTATTCCTATCTATGTGGCCCATATTTTGGGTCTATGATTTTGGTGAAATACAATTTTCGCTTCTCTTTTATGGTTCGGCATTCATATCTTTTCTGGGCATCGGGTTGGAATATGTTGCCGACAACCAATTGGCTCGTTTCAGAAAAAGGGAAAACAAGAAAAAAGAAGATATATTAAACACCGGAATTTGGTCGTATTCTCGAAATCCAAATTATTTGGGAGAAATTCTTTTTTGGTTTGGTCTGTTGGGAATGGGATTGGCCTTTGATGCACCCTGGTATACTTCATCAGGCTCTTTAGGGATGCTCTTGATGTTTCTTTTTGCCTCTATACCTATGAAAGAAAAACAAATGATTAAAAACAGGGCTGCAGCATTTGAACAATATAAAAATGAGGTTTCCGTCTTGATACCAATGCCCTCGAAAAAGAAAAATAGTCAGTAAAAATAAGACAATAAAGCGGCCTGATCTTTTTAAGCAATTCAATGCCGGAAAAGAGTTTATGATCTTCCACAGAATCAATACAGATGACAGTCAATGAGTTGGAAAAGGACTGCTTTTTTCGTATATTTATTTGCTTCGTGATAAAAGGACTAAATGCTTATTGAAGTCCTTACCAAGATAAACAAATGTTTAAATCTAAAAATAAAAAAAATGAGTTTACTGTCTGTTGGTGTTTTTGGAACTTCTAGAAAAAAGCAGGAAAAAAGAGTCCCTATCCACCCTGATCATTTGAATTGGATAGATCAGGAGTTTCGAATGAATCTGTTTTTTGAAGAGGGATATGGCCTGCCCTTTGGAGTGAATGACAATGAACTTGCGAAACAAAGTGCAGGCGTTCTTAGCAGGGCCGAACTCTTTCAGCATTGTGATATCGCTCTGTTGGCTAAACCTGTGCAAGAAGATTTTGATGACATGAAAGAGGGGATGATTCATTGGGGCTGGCCGCACTGCGTGCAGCAAAAAGGGATTACCCAAACAGCTATTGATCGAAAGCTCACGCTTATTGCCTGGGAAGCGATGCATCGTTGGTCGGCTCACGGAGATTGGCAATTACATATTTTTCATAAGAACAATGAAATCGCAGGATATGCAGGTGTACTTCACGCTATGAATCTGATGGGAATCGATGGAAACTACGGACCAAACCGTAAAGCTGTTGTGATCAGTTTCGGTTCTGTGAGCCGCGGTGCGATAAGAGCATTGCAAGCCAGAGGAATACAAGACATTACAGTATTTACACAGCGGCATTATTTTTTGGTGGCCGACCAAATGGCCGGAGTTAATTATTATCAATTTGATGAAGATGAAAAAGGGAATCTTTTGTCTTTGCATCCCGATTATCAGTCCCGTCCTTTTGTTGAAGAATTGATAGGTGCAGATATTATTGTGAATGGCATGCTTCAGGATACTGATCATCCTTTGATGTTGGTTCCCGAAGGTCAAAATGATCGGCTTAAACCGGGATGCCTGATCGTGGATATCAGTTGTGATGAGGGTATGGGCTTTTCATTTGCCAGACCTACCAGTTTTGAAACTCCAGTTTTTAAGGCAGGAAAGGTGTTTTATTATGCAGTAGACCATACACCTTCATATCTTTGGAATGCCGCTACTTGGGAAATATCCAACAACCTGACACCTTATTTGCCTATCATTATGGGAGGCCCGGAAAAATGGGAAGAAAGTGAAACCATCCGCAGGGCTATTGAGATCAGGGACGGAATTATTCAAAATCCAAAAATTTTAAGTTTTCAAAATAGGTCAGGTGACTATCCCCACCCTGAAGTTTCGGCTGCACATCATAAAACGTAATGTGTCGAAAAATGACATTGAGGAGGTTGTTGAAATGATTGTGAGAAAAGGAAATAAAATGAGTCAGGAGGCATACCAAAATGAAAACAGATCAAAATGGACAAAATTCAAAAAGTAAAAATTGGAAACCTGGAATTTGACTGCAGGGTTGCGGGAAAGAAGGAAAATGAACTGATTATTTTTCTTCATGGATTTCCGGAAACATCTTTTATGTGGC
>JAHEHF010000001.1 GCA_024644745.1 Flavobacteriaceae bacterium | reverse complement strand
GTATGGCTGCCACGATGGGGCCGCGGGTCATGTATTCGACCAGGTCATGAAAGAAAGGCCTTTCCTTGTGAACCGCATAAAAAGCTTCAGCGTCTCTTTTTGAAAGCTGTGTCTGTTTCATGGCCACGATCTTAAATCCTGCCGTATTTATTTTTTCCAAAATGGCACCTGTATTCCCTTTTTCCAATGAGTCGGGTTTTAACATTGTGAATGTTCTATTTGTTGTCATGCTTGTTTTTTATTTCAAATTTTGTGCAAAAATAGATGATTTCCATTGTACAACACAAGAATCTTGGTCAATTTTTTAATATTTCTGGAGGTAGGATTGAAAAAGAACATTGTCTTTTCCCCTGATTTCCATTTTTACCGTTTTTTCCTTGAAGTCAAATCGCAGCAGGCCAAAATTCTTTTCAACCACTACTTTAGAAACCCGATACGGGTTATCTTCTCCATTGAAAGAGGTCCAACTGTGTGTCATCCCGCTGGAGGTAAAATCGACCAAGGGATCACCCGCACCTTTGACGGAATCTATTGAGATTTCAGCCAAATGCCTGTCTCCTGATAAAATGATGGTACCCTCGGCCCCGGAGCCTGTGATTATTTTCTTCATTCGGGCTGCTTCATGCGGCATATTACCCCAGCTCTCATAGCCATGTTTGTTGGATAAGAATTGTATGCTGCTTACAATGATGTTAAAATCGGCCTTTGAATGATTGAGTTCTTTCTCCAACCATTCCCATTGCGCTGCTCCCAGCATGGTCGTGGTACTGTCGGAGCTTGGAACATAGCGTTTTTCGCCTTCAGGGTCTTTGGTCAGGTCGCTTCTGAAATACCTTGTGTCGAGCAGTATGATGCGTACTGAATTTTCGCCTGTTTCATACAACTTTGAAAAATAGATTCCCTTTTGTCTCCGCCTTGCATCGTCCGGATCAAGATCGAAGAAATCCAAAAACATTTGTTGGGCACTGTCTTTTTTGGCGTAATAAGCCCCACCATCATTCATGCCGTAATCATGATCATCCCAGACCCCTAAAACGGATATGCTGTCTTTGAAATATCGATAGGCAGCATTGTTCTTCATTTTCTGATAATTTTTTCTCATCAGCTGCATGTCATCGGTGTCGGTATAAATAATGTCACCTGCCCAGATAAACAGGTCAGGTTTGTTTCCAATGATGGGTCCCCATAATTCATTCTCGATATGCTGATTGTTGCAGGAGCCGAAGGCGATGATGAAATCATCTGAATCATCAAGTTTTTGGTTTTTGGCTGCTTCATTTTTCCTGCCACAAGCTGCAAGTAAAATGATCATGATCAAACTAAAGTATTTTGCTTTTTTCATAAAAGTTGACAATGAATTGGACCTTCTGCAATTGGGTTCAACAAAGAAATGAAAACTATCTTAAAGAATGTGAAATAAGAATGATAATATTAATTTTATCGTATATTCGCAACCTATGAATACAGAAGATTTCCTAAGCGTAAAAAAGCTGCTTTCCAAATCCCATAAAATAGCCATTGTGACTCATAGAAATCCCGACGGTGATGCCTATGGAGCCAGTCTGGCGCTGTATTTGTTTTTGCGTAAGCTCGACCATCAGGTCAAAGTCGTTTCACCGAATGATTGCCCGGAATTTCTAAAGTGGCTACCTGGTGAAAGTGATATCGTCATTTTTGAAAGTAATAAGAAGGAGGGCAGTCGGATCTTGAAGGAGGCAGAGCTTGTTTTTACCCTTGATTTTAATGCATTTCATCGCTTGGGAGAGGCGATGGAGGCTATCATGGAAGAGATTGAGCCTTTATATATCATGATTGACCACCACCAGCAACCCGATGATTATGCAGCTTACTCTTATGTTGATCCTTCGATGAGTTCCACGAGTCAAATGATTTATCAGTTTATTGAAAAGATGGGACAGCTCGATCTTATTGACAATGACGTTGCGACTTGTTTGTATGCGGGCATACTAACAGATACAGGATCTTTCCGGTTTCCGGCAACGACAAGTCACACGCACAGGATCATCGCAGATTTACTTGACAAAGGGGCGAAAAACTCAGAGATCTACAATAAAATTTACGATGTAAACACCTATGATCGATTACAGCTACTGGGAAAGGCCTTGGAGAATATGGTGGTACTCGAAAGGTTTCATACAGCCTATATTACTTTGTCACAGAAAGAACTCAACAGGTGCAATTTCCAGAGAGGGGATACCGAAGGATTCGTGAATTATGCTTTATCCTTAAAAAATGTGATGTTCGCTGTGATCTTTATAGAAGATAAAAAACAAAAGATAATTAAGATGTCGCTGAGGTCTGTAGGTGAATTTTCAGTGAATGAATTTGCCAGGAATTATTTTAACGGTGGAGGTCATATCAATGCTGCCGGAGGAAGAAGTGAACTTTCCTTAAAAGACACCGTTAAGAAATTTGTGGACCTGCTTCCGACCCTTAAAAATGAATTAATACTGCCCGAATGAAATACTTCACACCTCTGCTGTTCATGATGCTCGTACTTGCTGCTTGTTCGAGTCCTGAAGCGAGAAAGCCCATCGTAAGAAAGACGGGTTCTTTTATGAATGAATCCATAGAGCGCAATAAAGTGCTCAATACCCTTGAGAATCAGATTTTAATGAAAAAAATGGAAACAGACAGCGTCCATGACTATTATAATTCATCCCATGGTTTTTGGTATTATTACAAGAAAAGGGTAGAACAGAATGCTTACAGTCCAAAGCGGGGCGATGAAGTATTTTTCACCCATGAGATCAGGGCGCTGAATGACTCTGTGCTGTACAAAGAGCAGGATCTTGGCACAAAAAGCTACCTTGTTGATAAAGAGGAGCTGATCACGGGTCTGCAGGATGGTATTAAACTGATGAAGGAAGGTGAAACGGTTACCTTTTTGTTTCCTTCTCACAAGGCTTATGGTTATGCCGGAAATGACAAAGTAAGACCCAATGAGCCGTTAATTTATACAGTAAAACTATTAAAAATCAATAAATTAAGTGAAAATGAAAATAATTAAATCAATTCTACTGGTTATTTTGATCAGTATCATCTCTTGTAAAAGTGCCAAATACAACGATCTTGATGATGGCATTTATGCAGATCTTCAAACCGATAGAGGGGATATTCTTTTGAAGCTGGAGTATGAAATAGTACCGATCACCGTATCGAATTTTGTTTCCCTGGCAGAGGGTACAAATGCTTATGTGGATGAGGCGCACAGGGATAAGCCTTTTTACGATGGACTCAAGTTTCATCGCATTGTAGAGGATTTTATGATTCAGGGAGGAGACCCGAGGGGGAATGGTACAGGAGATCCCGGATATAAATTTGAGGATGAATTTGTGACCGATGAAAGTGGAAACATCAAATTGTCTCACGATGGACCGGGAATTTTGTCCATGGCCAATTCGGGGCCCGATTCGAATGGAAGCCAGTTCTTTATCACACACAAGGAAACCAAGTTTCTGGACGGAAGACACACGGTTTTCGGACATGTCGTATTTGGTCAGGAAGTTGTGGATTCCATGCAGCAGAATGATGTGATACAAAAAATTGAAATTATCAGAATAGGAAAAGAGGCCAGGGCCTTCGATGCTGCTGCTGAATTTAATACTTATTTTGAGCGTATAGAGGAGAAGCAAAAACTCGCACAACAGGCCAAAGAGAAGCTGAAAGAGGAGTTGATGCAGTTTGTAAAGGATCATGAGGCCGATGCTATTGAACTGCCTTCTGGTCTGAAAATTATTTCCATCACTAAAGGTAATGGCGAGAAGCCTGTCATCGGATCCAAGGTGGATGTATTTTATGCTGGATATTTCACTACAGGAGACCTGTTTGATTCCAATATACAGGAAATTGCGGAAAGCTATGGCAAATATGACAGAAGGAGAGCAAAGATGAACGGATACAATGCCATTCCGATGGATTACAGTCCGGATGCGGCTCTGATCCCCGGATTTAAGGAAGGATTACAGCAAATGAATTATGGGGATAAGGTCATGCTGATCATCCCATCCCATCTCGCATATGGAGAGCAAGGCGCACAAGGTGTGATCCCTCCGAATACCGACCTGCTGTTCCAGTTGGAAATCGTAGATCCGAATTGATCACATTGTATATTCAATTAGAAAAAGGGACCGGATGGTCCCTTTTTTTATGGCAGAAGGGTTCTAAGTGCACTGTTTTATTTCATATATAAAGAAGATTCGTAAATTTAGTTTTAAAAAAATGCAACAGTTAAATAATTGTATCGTATTTAAAGTAGAATTAGATCTAAATGGACAGAAATTTTGAAACGCATTTGATTGATCAGTGCAGGAATAACGACCGCCGGGCTCAAATGAAATTATACGATTCGTATTGCAAAGCCATGTTTAACACGGCGTATAATTTTGTCAAAGATGACGCAATTGCTCAGGATGTCATGCAGGAGGCTTTTATTAAGGCTTTTAAGAAAATAGAAACTTTTACAGGTGAGGCTACCTTTGGCGCATGGCTTAAAAGAATTGTCATCAATCAAAGCCTTGACTGGTTGAAGAAACAGAAGGTCACAACGGTTGAATTGCAGGATAATGTTGAATATCTTCCCGATGACGGACCCTGGGAAATAGAAAGTGAAATCAAAATGTCAGCGATTTACAAGTGTATAGAAGCGCTGCCTCAGAAGTGTAAAAACGTGGTAAAACTGATTTTGCTGGAGGGATATGATCATCAGGAAGTCTCACAAATCCTGGAAATCTCGGAAGTGGCATCCAGATCCCAATTGTCACGTGGAAAAAGCAAATTGAAAGAACTATTAATTGAGGGAAATTATGAAAGTTGAATTGAGAGATAAAATAAAAAGAGAAAAGATGTTGAGAGAATTATCAAAGGACCACCGGTCTGTTTTTGAGCAAAAGTTGCAAAGGGAATTACACAGAAAGTCTACCAATCCTATAAAATTTCTGATGATTGCAGCATCAGTTCTCATGTTGTTCAGTTTGGGTTACCTGCTTACAAATGAGCAAAATGTTCCCGCACAGCAGTTGGAAACTCCTGTCTCCAAGGTGAGCCTGGAGGAGTTTTCTCCGGAACTGAAAAAAATAGAAAATTATTACCTGACAGCCATCAGTTTTGAAATGGCAAACCTGAAAGTTACGGATGAGAATAAAATGATACTTGATGGCTATTTTGAGAAAATGAAAATTTTGACAAAAGAATATCAGTTGGAGAGTGAAAAACTTCAAATCGATAAAATTGACGAGCAGTTGATCAATAATCTGATTGATAACTTACAAATGAGGCTGCAATTGATGATTGATTTAAAAAATGAATTAAAAAAATTAAAAACACAGCAAAATGAACAACACACGATTTAAATTAGGAACGTTGGCCTGCTTATTCGCTATGAGCCTTTATGCCCAGCAATTTGAAACACCATTGCAGGAATATAAAGCCAACAGTGATGTGGCCGTTACCATTGAAGCTTCCTATTCCGAAATTGAGATCATAGAATGGAATAAAAACAAAGTTGAAGTTCAGGGAATCATGACTGTTCAGGGACTCCCTGAGGAAGAAGCTCAGAAACTTTTTAACGATTGGGACATCAGTGCACAGGCAACTCCGGAAAAGATCAGTATCAGGTCGGTATCCAGTAACTTTGGCAATGAATATTTCTTTATCCACAGTGATAAATATTTGGGTAATGTGGTCCTTGATATACCTCAAATTAGCAGTACTATCGTTGAAATCATGGACTCGGTAAATTTTGTTTTGCCGGAATTTGAGAATTTTCCGGATATAGACATAAACATACCTCAGAGTTTTCACTTTGATCATGATTCTATCGACTTTGATTTTCAGGAATTTCAAAACAGCAGTGAATATTTGAAACAATGGCAGGAAGAGAACAAGGAACAGTTGGAGCGTCTGAAAGAAGAGCTTAAAGAAAATAGAGCTGAGATGGTCATGAATCAAAAGGAGATGCAAAAGGAAATAGAGAGAGCAAAGCGGGAGGTCGAAAAGGCAATGAAAGAGGTTAGGAAAGAAATGATAGAAGCAGAGGTGAAAGTTAAAGAGGAGATGGCACAATACAACGCCGAAAGAAAAATAATGATCGAGAAAGGGGCAAAGGAAAGGGAGTATCAGATTAAAAAGATCATGGAAAAGAGACAAAAGGTAAAAGTTAAAAAAACCATAAGAATTAAAGTTCCTAAAAATGCACGACTGCAGATGGACGTGGACTATTGTAAGATAACGACCATTAATTAAGATATTTTTTCAAAAACTAAGGAAACACCCGGGTATTGACCTCGGGTGTTTTTTTTGATCCCCTTTCTTGTAAATGTTCTTATATTTGGCAATTAAATAATATATCATAAGACATTGGATAATGCGCGACCTTTTAATTTATAATTCACTTTCTAATAAAAAAGAAATTTTTGAACCCATCAAAGAGGGTTATGTCGGGATGTACGTTTGCGGTCCGACAGTTTACAGCAATGTGCATTTGGGAAATGTCAGGACCTTTATGTCTTTTGACATGATCTATCGCTATTTTCTTCACTTGGGATATAAAGTAAGGTATGTAAGAAATATAACTGATGCGGGCCACCTTACTGATGATTCAGAGGAAGATAAGATCTCCACCAAAGCGAGACTCGAAAAGTTGGAGCCTATGGAAATCGTGCAAAAATACACTACCGATTTTCATCAGATCCTTCAAAAATTTAATTTCCTCAGTCCCAGTATAGAACCGACTGCAACAGGGCATATAATTGAGCAGATTGAAGCGATTAAGACCATTCTGAAAAACGGACTGGCCTATGAAGTTAACGGTTCTGTGTATTTTGACGTATTAAAATACAATGAAACGGAGCATTATGGTATTTTATCCAAGAGGAATATAGAAGATGCCATTGAAAATACGAGGGCGCTTGACGGTCAGTCTGATAAAAGGAACCCGCAGGATTTTGCCCTTTGGAAGAAGGCTGAACCTGAACATATTCAAAGATGGAATTCACCCTGGGGTGTCGGATTTCCCGGTTGGCATCTTGAGTGTACGGTCATGAGCACAAAATACTTGGGTGAAGTGTTTGATATTCACGGAGGAGGAATGGACCTGAAATTTCCGCATCATGAATGCGAAATTGCACAAGCTCAGGCCTGTAATCATCAGGCACCCGTCAGGTACTGGATGCACGGTAACATGTTGACCATGAATGGTAAAAAAATGTCCAAGTCAACGGGGAATAATATTTTGCCTGAAGAGATATTTACAGGTGATAATGACAATATCACCAAGGGCTATGCGCCAAGTGTTGCGCGGTTTTTTATGATGCAGGCACATTATAGAAGTGTGCTTGACTTTTCAAACGATGCGATCATGGCATCAGAAAAGGGCCATAACCGTCTTATGGAGGCCCTTGTGGTTTTAGAAAGCCTAAAGGCTGAGGCAACATCAACTTTAGATGTAAGTGCCTGGAAAGAGAAATGCTACGCAGCCATGAGCGATGACTTTAACACACCAGTGCTGATCGCTCATTTGTTCGAAGCCGTTAAATGGATCAATTTGCTGAAAGAGGGAAGGGAATCATTAATGGCACAGGATTTGAAGTTATTGCTCGAAACCCTGAGCGTTTTTGTTTTTGATGTCCTCGGATTGGAAAATACCCAGGAATCTGATGACGGCTCAAAAAAACTGGACGCCCTTGTGCGCATTCTTATCGACATGAGAAATGAGGCCCGTGAAAACAGGGACTGGGCCCTTTCGGACAAGATCAGAGATCAATTACTGGCAATGGGTATTCAGTTGAAGGATGGAAAAGAAGGAACCATGTACTCGATTCATTGAGAAAGTCTTATGAGTTATGCTTAAAAGGATTTTGACCTATCCGTTTGTATTAATGATCCGGTTCTACCAGGTGGCTATTTCCCCCTATACACCCGCCAGTTGCCGTTATTCGCCAACCTGCTCGCATTATGCGATTGAGGCCCTGAAGATTCACGGACTTTTTCGAGGGGGCTGGCTGGCTTTAAAAAGGATCGGAAAATGCCATCCCTGGGGTGGGAGCGGATACGATCCTGTTCCGGATAAAAATTCAAATAATAAAGTTAGCTGAAGGAACGCGCTTTTGATCACTTTAAATTATATTTACCGCTAAAATAGAATTCAATGTTGTTTTTAAGTATTGACTGGAACCCAAACGTAGAGGTTTTTAAAATAGGATCTTTTGCGATCAGATATTATAGTTTGATGTTTGTAATTGCTTTTGTGCTCGGGTTGCAGATCATGAAAAAAATATATAAAAGTGAAGGGATGTCAGTTGAAAAATTGGATTCTCTTTTCATTTATACAGTGATAGCTACACTGTTGGGAGCCCGAATCGGTCATTTTTTATTTTATGATATTGATTTTCTTCTTTCACGACCGCTTGAGGTTTTACTTCCCATAAGACTCAATCCTTTTAAATTTACGGGTTATCAGGGCCTTGCAAGCCACGGAGCAGCTATAGGGATTATTATAGCGATGTATTTCTATTCGAAAAAAGTCATCAAAAAACCCATGCTTTGGATCCTTGACAGGATCGTAATTCCTGTGGCGAGTGGTGCCATTTTTGTGAGAATTGGGAATTTGATGAACTCTGAGATCATCGGAAAGCCTACCCATACAGATTACGGTTTTGTTTTTAAAAAACTAGGAGAGGATTTTCCAAGGCATCCGACACAGCTGTATGAGGCTTTTGGTTACCTGATCACTTTTGTGGTTCTTTGGTACGTGTATTGGAAAACAGATAAAAAAGAAAAACTGGGTTATATTTTTGGCATGTTTATGGTTTTTCTCTGGTCCGTCAGGCTTATTGTGGAATTCTTTAAGGAAGCCCAGGTGGACGTGCGCGGTGATTGGGACCTTAACACGGGACAGTTACTCAGTATCCCAATGATTTTTGTCGGGTTCTACTTTATGCTGCGAAAGGGGAAAAGATAAATCTATATTTCCCGGTTTATGTCATAGGGTACACTTTCAAGCAAATGCTGGATGGCTTCATTTCTCGCCTCAGTTTTACGGTTTGCTCTGATCACTTTAAAAGGAATCCCTCCCTTTTCAGTATTTTCAAACATTTTGTCTTTATAAGAGGTGTAGGAATCCCAAAGTTCCTGGGCACGTTCGTCAACCTTGCTCATTTTCCATTGCTTTAAAGGATTGTTCCTGATGTCTTCAAATCGTTTGGCCTGCTCTTTTTTAGAGATGGACATATAGATTTTGACGAGAAGGATTCCGGACTCTGTAATCATCCGTTCAAAGTCATTTACCTGTCGCATAAAAAGCTCGTATTCCTCTTGTGTGCAAAATCCATTAACAGGTTCTACAACCGCCCTGTTGTACCAGCTTCTGTCAAAAAAAACAATCTCACCAGCTTTTGGGAACTGTTGAATATACCGTTGAAAATACCATTGAGATTGCTCTTCCTCTGTTGGTTTCGGCAAGGCCACAATTCTAAAATGCCTCGGATTAATCCTTTCAGTGATCCTTCTGATAGCACCTCCTTTTCCAGCAGCATCACGACCTTCAAAAATGACGATAACGCCTTGATTTTTTTCTATGATGCAGGCCTGCTGACGAATCAACTCGGTCTGCAGCTCCTTCAGCTGTTTTGTGTATTTCAAATACCTGAGGGTGCGCGCAAGATTGATGTTTTCCTCACTTAAAATGGATAACAATCCGTTTTTTGAATTGAGCCTCTTTAGATCTTTTTGTGATAATTTTGTCATAATGGATTAATCATATTTATGTAATAATCTGAAATAGCGCATGATCACATTCGGATCAGGTAATAATGAAAAATTTGAATCTTCTTTGGCGTCGTAATCGAATTGTGAAAGTACATATCGCATGCACTCCAGTCTGGCGACTTTTTTGTCATTGGTTTTCACGATGATCCAGGGACTGAAAGAAGTATGGGTTTTGCTGAACATGAGTTCCTTGTAACGGGTATAATCATCCCAGTATTCCTGTCCTTTTCTGTCTACCGGGCTGAATTTCCATCTTTTTAAGGCGTTATCTTCTCTGGCTTTAAACCTTTTCAATTGTTCTTCCTTGGTGATGGAGAGCCAGAATTTTATAATGATCACTCCATCTTCGTAGAGCATATGTTCAAATTCGGGAAGCTGTACCATGAACTGGTCATATTGGTGCGGGGTGCAAAAGCCCATCACGGGCTCAACCACAGCCCTGTTGTACCATGACCTGTCAAAGAAAACAATTTCTCCCGGATTTGGTAAATGCTTGATATACCTCGTGAAATACCATTGTCCTCTCTCGACCATGGTGGGTTTGTTCAATGCCACCAACCTCATGGAACGGGGGTTAAGATGTTCTGTGAACCTTCTTATATTTCCACCTTTTCCTGCTGCGTCTCTTCCTTCAAAGATGATGGCAACCCTGTTATTGGTTTTTTTTATCCACTGCTGCAGTTTTACGAGTTCAACCTGCAATTTTTCTTTTTCTTTTTCATATTGAATGACCGATAAAACATCAGATATATCTATTTTTTTTTCATTCAGCGCATTCAACAGATCAGCATGTGACCTGATGCGGTTGAAATCTTCTTCATTAAGGCTGTTTTGCATTATTTTATCCATAAATTATTCGGTTATGCATGATTCAGGATCATTTGAAATGATCAGTTGCGTATCGGAAGGAGAAACATACGGTATACCCAGTCCCATACCTCTGAGTATAAACATTAATCCTATGATTATTACAAATATAGGGATTGCTTTTTGAATCGTGTTTCGAACCGATAATTTCACAAAATTACCTAAATATATGGCACTTGTCATCATAGGAATGGTACCAATTCCAAAGGCGATCATGTAAAGGGATCCGTCTATAAGTTCGCCGGTTGAAACCGAACCGAGAAGGGCCATATAAACCAGACCGCAGGGAAGAAACCCGTTGAATAAGCCTATAAAAAACAAAGATTTCTTGGATCTTTTATTCAAATACAAACCCATCTTACTTTTTATTTTAGACACGAAACCGTATATGGGGCGGGAAATAGGGAAGCGATTCAAAATTCTGGAAGGAATCAACACCAACAGTATCATGAGCAGGCCGATCAATATCGATAACCTTTGCTGAAAACCAGCCAGATAAAGTCCTTTGCCCACTAAACCGAAGAGCAAACCGATCATGCTGTAACTCAACAACCTTCCTGTATGGTACAAACCTGAACCAATAAAGGTTTGAAGCTTGCTGCTTTTATCAACGGGGAGAATAAAAGCGATGGGTCCGCACATTCCAATACAGTGAAAACTGCCAATCAATCCTAATATGAAAGCTGTGTATAAGATAATTTTTTATTTTTAGTAAAACCAGGAAGTTTTGTAAAGGTATGCTTCTTTCCCATGATTCCATTCGATTCTAATGCTCCATTTACCGGAGACAAGTTTTTCTTCAGGGATCAATTGTTCGTGTCCTTCCAACAGGATTTCTTCTGAGAAATCCAATTTCATGTTAGACAACCTTTGAAAATGGATCAGACCGGAAATCTCATTCGCAGCAATCTCCTCTGGGAATTTTACGATAATTCCTTTTTCAACATTAGACAGTTGTATATCTTCTTCCAAAGTTTTGGAATTATTGAGTTTGTTGATTTCCTCCTGATAATGCAGTTCATCTCTGTAATAATCTTCAGATACAAGCTCGTGCTGGTATTGATCAACTGCGATGGATTTGTATACAAATGACAGTATGAAAATCATAAAAGAAATCATCGCCAGTACGATGCCTGTGGGCCAATTCAATCTTATTTTCAATTCTTTATTTTTTTTGTTCTTATTTAATTCACCTGCATGGGCGAAGAGAAATTCGTACTTGTCTCTTCGACCAGCTCCCCATTTGAATAGATTCCTATTTTAATTTGTTCTTTTGACGCTTTTAAGTTCTTTTTATCAATCTTTATGAAAAGTGTCCCCTGATACAACCCTCCTTTAGGAATCATAAGTTGCCCTCCAACAACCTCAATTTTTCCTTCATGCGACATCAGCTTCATTTCGATATTGTCATATTCATCATTGGTCTTGTTGATCAATTTGAAGGTGTAAACATTACTAACAACCTCTCCCTCAGTTTGATAAAGCTGACCAGGCAAATGCAGTATGTTGGCTTGAATATCGTTTCTCAGGAAAAGTAAAGTTACGAAAAATGAAAAAAGGAGGGTAAGAACTATGGTGTAACTTATGATCCTCGCATTGTAAGAAAACTTTTCCCCATTTTCAATATTGTTTTCCGAAGCATATCGGATGAGTCCCCTGTCAAATCCAACCTTGTCCATGATCTCATCGCAGGCATCTATACATGCCGTGCAATTGACGCATTCCAGCTGGGTACCGTTCCTGATGTCAATACCTGTCGGGCACACATGGACACACTGCTTGCAATCAATGCAGTCGCCGTATTCCTTTTCGGTCCGGTCTTCTTTTTTCCTCAGTTTATGTCTTTTTTCTCCTCGTTTGTGGTCATAGGCCACAACAATGGATTTATTATCAAGCAGCACCCCTTGCAACCGCCCGTAAGGACAAGCGATGATGCAAACCTGTTCTCTGAACCAGGCGAAAACAAAATAAAATACAGCCGTGAATACCAGTAATTTCAAGAAGGTATCCAAATGAGCCATCGGTCCGTCGGTGATATGGTCAATGAGGATGTCGCCCCCAATAAAATAAGCAAGGAAGGCATTGGCAATCATAAATGAAACCAGCGCAAACAGGGTCCATTTGATTACTTTCTTCCTTATTTTCTCGGCATTCCAGTCCTGTTTGTCCAGCTTGATCTGTTTGGTTCGATCTCCTTCAATCCAATATTCTATTTTGCGGAATACCATTTCCATGAAAATGGTCTGAGGACACATCCATCCGCAAAATATTCTTCCGAAAATAACGGTAAACAATATGATGAACACAACCGATACCAGTAATGAAAGCACAAGAAGATAGAAATCCTGCGGCCAGAAGGGCTGGCCGAAAATATTAAACTTTCTGTCGATGATATTGAAAAGCAGGAATTGATTTCCGTTGATCTTGATAAAGGGGGAGGCAAATAATGCAGCCAGTAAACCCCAGCTCACATAGGTTCTGTAATTTGTGTAACGCCCTTTTGGTTTTTGGGGATAAATAAAATTTCGCTTCCCCTGCTCATCAATCGTGGCAATACTATCCCTGAAGTTATTTTGTTCGATATTGTCCATGATTATGGGAATTTGAAAAGGCTACTTTGCCTGTTCAAGACAAAGGTAGCCTTTTCTACTACTAACTAAAAAAATCAAAAACACAGCAGTTCCAAAAGCGAGAACTAATTATGAAACTACTGTTTGCTCCAAACGATATCTCCTTCAGGCGCCTTTGGATTGGCCGGAGTCGTACCGTTTAATGATATGACATAACTTGCAATTTGTTGCATTTGTTTGTTGTCAAAGGTGTTTTTCCATGAGATCATTCCTTTACCCGCACGGCCTCCTTCATTAAGGGTCTTCAGGATGCTCTCCATACCGCCGCCTAAGATCCATTTGTCATCAGTCAGATTGGGGCCGATTCCACCGCCTCCATCTGCCATATGACAAGCTACGCAATAGGTTTCAAATGACTTTTTTCCGGCTTCCAGGCTTTCCGCATCCGTGAGTAAGGTCGCGTCCAGTTTGAACAATTCAGGATTGGCAGCTTTATAGGCTTCAACCTCCTGTTTGCCTTTTTCAACTTCTGCTGCATATTCCTTTTCCTGGCTGTATTGCTCAGAATTTGTGAATACTTGAATATAATAAAAGATACCAATGGCAATGGTGATATAAAATCCATACTTCCACCAGGGAGGAAGTACATTGTCTAATTCCTTTATACCGTCATAATCGTGGTCGGTCAAGATTTCCTCCTCCTTGCCAAGGTCATGGGCCTTGGTCATCGATTGAAGGAATTTCTTCCAACCACTTACTTGTTTCTTGTCACTCATGATTGTTATTTTTTAGATCATTATCTAAGGGTAAATTACTTAATTCTTCAATATTCTTCTTTGGCATTTTCCAAACGATGAACAGCATGGTTGCGAAAACAACAAAGAATAGCAGCAGTGAAATGATAGGATAGATTTCAACTCCTGAAATGGTATCCAAATGATGTTTGATAAACTTTAACATAATATTACTTTTTATTCCGTTGCTTCAGCTTTGATATCTGTTCCCAGTCTTTGCAGGTAGGCAATGACGGCCACGATCTCTTTATTCTCTATATGAGCATCACCATAGTTTTTAACAAACTCAGGGTCCTGTCTCAGGTTGTTTTCAATCTCCTTCGCCTGGTTTTTAAGAAGGTATACTGCTTTATCAAGTTCAAATTGGGTATAAGGCACGCCAAGGGTTACCATGGCATTTACTTTGCTCACGGTTTGGGATATGTCCAGATCATTTTTGATCAGCCATGGATATTGCGGCATGATAGATCCCGGAGAAGTTGTTCTCGGGTCCATCATATGATTGAAGTGCCAGTTGTCATTGTATTTTCCACCTATGCGATGTACATCCGGTCCGGTCCTTTTTGATCCCCACAGGAAAGGAAAATCATAAACAAACTCTCCTGCTTTTGAGTATTCTCCATAGCGTTCCACTTCTGATCGGAAGGGTCTGATCATTTGCGAATGACAGTTGTTACATCCCTCTCTGATATAAATATCACGGCCTTCCAGTTCTAAAGGTGTATAAGGTTTGACCGATGTGATTTCAGGAATATTAGAGTCAACCGTCAACAGAGGAATGATCTCTACTGCACCTCCAATTGCAATGGCCAGAACAACCAAAAAGGAAAACAAAATGGTTCTTCTTTCCAGCCATGAATGGAATCCTTCGCCTGCCATTCGAGACGGTGTAATTTGCTTAAGTGGGGCCGCTTCGGCCAGTTCGTCTTCGACAGCAGATCCTGCTTGAGCCGTTTTGATGACATTATAGGCCAGCAAAAGGAAACCGGCAAGATAAAGGGTTCCTCCAAAGGCTCTCATCATGTACATTGGCATGATCTGGGTAACCGTTTCAAGGAAATTTCCATAGAGCAGCGTACCATCAGGATTGAACTGTTTCCACATGGCAGCTTGTGTAAAACCGGCTACGTACAAAGGCAAGGCATAGAATAAGATTCCCAAGGTACCCAACCAGAAATGTATATTTGCCAATTTTTTTGAATACAATTCTGTTTTCCAAAGTTTTCCCGCCAGCCAATAAATAATACCCGCAGCCATAAATCCGTTCCATGCCAGAGCACCAATATGCACGTGACCTACGATCCAGTCTGTATAATGGCCAATGGCATTCAAGGTTTTAAAAGAGAGCATGGGACCTTCAAAAGTTGACATACCGTAACCCGTGATGGCCACCACAAAAAACTTGAGAATAGGGTTTTCTCTGACTTTATCCCAGGCACCCCTGAGGGTCAGTAAACCGTTGATCATACCTCCCCATGAAGGGAAAATAAGCATCACTGAAAAGACCGTTCCAAGATTCTGAGCCCATTCCGGCAATGCCGTATAAAGCAAATGGTGGGGTCCGGCCCAGATATAGATAAAGATCAGTGACCAAAAATGAATTATGGACAAACGGTAAGAGTAGACCGGTCTGTTGGCTACTTTAGGCACAAAATAATACATCAGTCCCAGAACGGGAGTGGTAAGGAAAAATGCCACGGCATTGTGGCCGTACCACCACTGGACCAGGGCATCCTGAACCCCTGCGTAAATCGAATAACTCTTGAGTGCTGAAACAGGTAGCTCAAGGTTGTTAAAGATGTGTAAAACAGCAACTGTGATGAGTGTAGCAAGATAGAACCAAATGGCAACATAAATATGTCGTTGTCTCCTTTTTAAAATTGTACCGATCATGTTGATCCCCATGATCACCCATACCAGCGTTATGGCGATGTCGATCGGCCATTCCAATTCAGCATATTCTTTTGAACTGGTATAGCCCAAGGGAAGCGTCAGAGCCGCTGCAACGATGATCAGCTGCCATCCCCAGAAATGAATTTTACTCAGGGTGTCACTGAACATTCTTGTTTTCAAAAGACGCTGCATGGAATAATAGATCCCCATAAAAATACTGTTCCCCACAAATGCAAAAATGACCGCATTGGTGTGCAGCGGTCTGATTCTGCCAAAACTTAGCCAGGAAATTCCTTCCAGTAAATTGGGGAAAATAAAGAGAAGGGCTACGATGAGCCCCACCAGCATGCCTACAACACCCCAAAGTATGGTGGCTATAAGAAACATTTTTACTATTTTGTTGTCGTAATAAAATTGTTCTTTTTCCATTTGAAAAATTTAGTTAATAATTAGTTGATTTTGTTTTGTTTACTCTTTTGATCGGACTTACCATCTTCAACCAGCTCATCGTCAAACAACATTCTGACCGATGGTGTATAGACGTCGTCATACTGCCCAGCCTTGACTGATTTGACAAAAAGAATAAAAAAAAGGATCGCAATGAACAAACTTGCAATGATGAGCATGAATATAATATTCATATCCGATTTTTTTAGTTGAAGCAAATTAACAAAAAGTTAACAGATCGAAACATGATAATTATCATATTTTTCAACATCCATCGACTTGACCTTGGCTAAGGTAATAATTTTTTTGATAAGATGTTGGTGCTGATAGTGGCGAACAATACGACTGAAATTGAGCTGATTGGCATCAGAATAGCAGCTACAATAGGAGAGAGGTTTCCGGTGACAGCAAAAATGAGTCCAATAATATTGTAGAGGAAGGAAATAACAAAACTTGCTTTGATCACTCCCATGGTCAGATGGGTCAATCTGGTGAATTCCGGCAGTAATTCAAAACTTTTGGCGTCCAGAATTCCATCACATGCCGGTGAAAAGACATTGATGTTTTCAGAAATAGCAATACCAACGTTACTTTGTGCGAGTGCGCCTGCATCGTTCAGGCCATCACCCAGCATCATGATCCGGCTTGCTGCTTCCTGTTGGGATTTGATAAAGTCCAGCTTGTCCTCAGGCTTTTGATTGAACAAGATGTGACTCCCTTTAGGGAGTAATTTCTCCAAACGGATCTTTTCACCTTCATTGTCTCCCGAGAGGATCGATATTTTAAATCCTTTGGCCAAAGCTGATATGATGTGTTTAAGTCCTGTCCGGTAAGCATTTTTGAATAGGAATTTTCCCTTGATCTTCTTGTCAAGGCTCACATGAATAGCCGTGTCAAGATTCTTGTCTGCCGGAGCACCTACAAAGGCGGCCGATCCTAGTTTAACTTCAAGGCCTTCAACCATTCCCTGGATTCCCTTGGAAGTCACTTCTCTGAAATCAAGTACCTCTTCCATTTCTTTTTCATTTATATGGGCATAAAGGATCCTGCTCAAGGGATGATTCGATGACCTGAGAAGAGTCTTGATTCTGCTCAGTTCTTCGGGCAGTAGTTGTTTTCCTTCGTATGTGATCTCTGATTGCCTGTTTGAAGTAATGGTCCCTGTTTTGTCAAAAACAAGGCTGTCGATCTTTGACATGGCCTCAATGACATTTGTATTTTTAAGATAGAAACGCTTCTTGCCAAAGATGCGGATCATATTGCCCAGGGCGAAAGGGGCCGAAAGGGCCAGGGCACAAGGGCAGGCAATGATCAAAATGGCAGATACAACCTGAAAGGCCCGGCCTGGGTCCATAAAATACCAGTATACTCCGGCCAAGAGGGCAATGGATAAAATGATCAGGGTAAATTGTTTTGAAATGGAATCTGTCAGGGTTTTGATGTTTTTGGCTTCATTTTTATGAAAAACATCATTGCTCCATAACTGAGTGAGGTAACTTTGTTTAACAGATTGCAGGGCCTCCATTTCAATGGCGCCACTTGTTTGTTTTCCACCGGCGTACAATTTGTCTCCAGATCTTTTGAGAACCGGCAAAGACTCCCCGGTAACAAAACTGTAATCGATCATGGCATTGCCTTTAATGAGAATACCGTCTACGGGAATGATTTCTTCATTTCTGATCAGCAATCTGTTACCCTGCTCAATGTCATGTACACTTATATTGGTTTCTTTTCGTTGACCGTCTATTTTGGTAATGGCAATAGGAAAATAGGACTTATAATCTCTTTCAAAGGATAAAAAACTATAAGTTTTCTGCTGAAATATTTTACCGAGCAGCAGAAAGAAGATAAGACCGGTAAGACTGTCAAAATAGCCCTGGCCCGTATTGGAAACAATCTCATAGGTGCTTCTCATAAAAAGTACAAGGATCCCCAGTGAAATGGGAACATCAATATTTAAGATTCCATGCTTCAACCCTTTGTAAGCCGAAATAAGATAATCTCTTCCCGAATATAGCAGGGCAGGTAATGACAGCAGAAACATCAAAGCCCTGAAAAAAGGCTTAAACCTGTTCAGCCAGTATTCATCCATTTGAAAATATTCCGGAAAGGATAGCATCATGATGTTTCCAAATGCGAATCCTGCCACGGCGACCTGATAGATTAATTTCCTGTCATTGACAGATTCAGGGCCCTTTGAATCATCAAGACTTATATAAGGCTCATAGCCTATAGAGGCAATGAGTTCAACCACTTCCCTCAAAGATATTTCACTTTTTCTGTAAGTAATTCGCAGCTCTTTTTTGGGGAAATTGACGAGTGCCACTTTGATCCCTTCATTAAGCTTGTGGAGGTTTTCAAGAACCCATATGCATGAACTGCAATGAATATTGGGAACAAAGAAATTGACGACTGATGTTTCGAGGTCCTCAAATTCAATCAATTGCCTTGCAATTTCATCATTGTCAAGGTATTCAAATCTTCCCTTGATCTCATTCGGGATTGAACCCGGTGCCGCTTCAAGGTCATAGTAACAGTTCAATTCACTCTGGTTCAAAATTTCATATACTGTCTTACAGCCATTACAGCAAAAGGCTTTGCTGTCAAAATCGATTTTTGCTGAATTGCATTCAATACCGCAGTGGTAGCAGTTATCTTTAGGCATGGATCTGTTAAAAAGTGCATAAATTTCTTATAAAAAAATTACATAAAAAAATGCTTCGTATTAGAATTTATATATTTTTGTACCATCAAAAAAAATAAGGTATGAGAGCAGAGTGTGAAAAATGTGTTATTCGTGACTTAAACTCCCTGAGTTCCATTTCGGCAAATGAACTTCAGGAGATTGCAAGAAAAAAATCAACACTTCACATTCAGAAAGGAGAAGTTATCTTTAGTGAAGGAACTTCTTTGCGAGGGGTATATTGCTTGAGAAACGGAAAATGCAAACTCACGAAACTGGCTCCTAACGGTAAGGAGCAAATTGTGAGATTCATCAGAAAGGGAGAGCTGGTCGGACATCGTTCGGTGATCAGCAACTCTGTTGCGCATTTAACGGTTACCGCCCTGGAAGAAATGGATGTGTGTTTTATCCCGAAAAACGAAATACTTGAACTTTTCAAAAATAATTCCGAATTTTCAATGGAAATCACCAAATCCCTGGCTGATGATCTGGATGAAGCGAATTCATCTATTGCCAACATGGCCCAGAAAAATGTTAGGGAAAGATTGGCTGAATCGCTGTTGTTTTTTGAAAGGATATTTGGAATAGACGTTGATGGTTATATCGCAGTGACACTAACAAGAGAAGAAATTGCCAATGCTATCGGAACGGCAACGGAATCTACAATTAGATTGCTTTCCGAGTTTAAAAAGGAAGGGTATATCTCCTTGTCCGGTAAAAGAATCCGTATTGAAAATAAGGTAAAACTTCAGCACCTCACAGAAGGTTATTAAAAAATAATATTGCACAAAAAAGCCCTGCTGATTTTGTCAGCAGGGCTTTTTTTTTAGGCTGAGTGTTCCTTACATTGCTGCAATGGTCTCCTTAATGATTTGTGCACAAGTCCTGATCTGGGCTTCCGTTATCACAAGTGGTGGAGCGAACCTGATGATATTTCCATGGGTAGGCTTGGCCAACAATCCATTTTCTTTCAATTTCATGCATATATCCCAGGCTGTGGAACTGTCTTCAGTATCATTGATTAGGATGGCATTTAAAAGTCCCTTGCCTCTGACAGCCAGTACCAGCGGGTTTTCGTTTATGAATTCATGTAGTTCTTCACGGAAGATTTTACCAAGCTTCTCTGCATTTTCCGCAAGATTTTCATCGGTTACAACTTTTAAGGCTTCCATGGCAACTGCAGCAGCTATTGGGTTTCCTCCAAAGGTTGATCCGTGTTGCCCGGGTTTGATCACTTCCATGATAGGATCATTCGCCAGAACTGCAGATACCGGATATACCCCACCGGATAAAGCTTTCCCGAGTATTAAAATATCCGGTTTAACGTTTTCGTGTTCCACAGCCAGTAATTTTCCAGTTCTGGCTACTCCTGTTTGAACTTCGTCGGCGATGAACAGGATGTCGTTTTGTTCACAAATTTCTTTGGTTCTTTTTAAATATCCTTCGCTGGGCACGAAAACCCCGGCTTCACCCTGAATCGGTTCAACAAGGAACCCGGCAATATGTTCGTGGCTTTTGATCGCTGTTTCCAAAGCGTCTGCATCATCATAAGGAATTTTTATAAATCCAGGGGTGTAGGGCCCAAAATTCTTACGGGCGCTTTCATCATTAGAAAACGAAATGATGGTAGTGGTTCTCCCATGGAAATTATTCTCACAAACAATGATCTTTGCCTGATCTTCAGGAATCCCCTTTTTTTCATAGGCATATTTTCGGCAAAGTTTGATCGCCGTTTCAACGGCTTCAGCACCTGTATTCATGGGTAAAACTTTGTCAAATCCAAAGTATCGGGTTATAAATTTCTCATAAACACCGAGCTGGTCATTATAGAATGCTCGTGAGGTAAGGGTTAGTTTTGAGGCTTGTTCCTTTAATTGATTAATGATCCTGGGATGGCAATGACCTTGATTCACAGCTGAATAGGCAGATAAGAAATCAAAATATTTTTTTCCTTCTACATCCCATACAAAAACACCTTCTCCTTTGCTTAACACAACGGGAAGCGGGTGGTAATTGTGTGCACCATATTTATCTTCAAGTGAAATAGCGGCTCTTGTGGCATTATTATCTTTCACTAACATAAAAATTGAATTAATTACCTGAAACATAAAAACGATCAGGTTGAATTATACATGTATAATTCCTTCTTTAGGAGAGAAATCATCCTGGGAAATACAAAAATATTAAAATTTTTGATCAGTGCCTCTATTTTGTGACCATTATCATTAATCGGCAGTTTCTTTTCTTCAGTAATATTTAAAACAGTATTTTTAGCCGAAAATTTTTTATGAATTACTTGGCTCATATATATTTGTCCGGAGATAATGAAATGGTTCGCATCGGAAATTTTATTGCGGATCATATCAAAGGGAGTCAGTACAAGAATTATCCGGATGATATTCAGATAGGGATTCTACTTCACCGTCAAATAGATTCATTCACAGATGCTCATGAAATAGCAAGAAAAAGCAAACGTCGTTTAAATGAACAGTATGGACTCTACAAAGGTATTATCGTAGATATTTTTTATGACCATATGCTGGCCAAAAACTGGTCAATGTATTCCAAATCGGAACTATCTGATTACACCAAGAGTTTTTATGCCCAGCTCACAGATCATGATGTTTTTTTACCGGAAAAGATCAAATATATGTCACAGTATATGATCCCTCAGGACTGGTTGCTCAGTTATGCCAGGAAGAAGGGGATTCAAAAGGTTTTAGAGGGAATGAACCGCAGGACGGGAGGGGCATCGAAGATGGATCTGGCCATGGGGGACCTGGAACAAAATTATGATGAGTTTGAAACTGATTTTAAACTGTTTTTTGAAGACTTGCGCGATTTTTGCGGGCTCAAACTGGCAGAAATTGAAAATTTATTTAATCGTACTTAATTTTTGAAAATGAAAAAAATTGGAATTTTATTGTTAGCCATGTTCATCTTATCCCAATGTAAAACAACGGATAAGAAAGCTGAGCCCGTAACCGGACTGATAGCAGAAAGTGGCATGGTGGTAAGTGCGAGAGAGGAAGCCTCGGCCATCGGGGCGGCAATCCTTAAAAAAGGAGGAAATGCATTTGACGCCATGATTGCCACTGATCTGGCTTTGGTTGTGGCTTATCCGGTGGCTGGAAATATTGGTGGAGGAGGGTTCACGGTTTACAGAACACACAATGGGGAAACCGGAGCACTGGACTATAGAGAAAAGGCTCCGATAGCTTCTCACAGAGATATGTATTTGGATGAACAAGGTAACCCGGATCCTGAAAAAAGTAGGTTGGGTGCCTTGGCAGTTGGGGTACCCGGAACCGTGGCAGGCTTGTTTGAGATCCATAAAAAGTTTGCCTCTTTACCTTTTTCAGAATTGATCCAACCTTCAATTGATCTCGCCCGAAGAGGTGTCAGGGTTTCCAGGAGTCAAGCCGACAGACTGAACAATGCAAGAAAATATTTCGCGAAGGCTAACGGGCAAACCATTTATATGGACAGGGTATGGACATCTGGGGACACTCTAAAGAACCCCAGGCTGGCAAGTACATTTGAAAGAATTAGAGATCAAGGGGCTAAGGATTTTTATAAAGGAGAAACCGCGAAAATGATTGTGAATTGTATCCAGGACCTCGGTGGCATCATAACTATGGAGGATCTTGAAAGGTACCGCGCGGTGTGGAGAGACCCGGTGGAATTTCAATACAAGGGCCATAAAATTATTTCTATGTCGCCTCCCTCGAGCGGGGGTATATGTCTTGCCCAGCTTTTGTTGAGTTTAGAGCCTTACGATGTCGGCCAGTTGGGGCACAATTCAGATAAATATATTCAGGTACTTACCGAAGCAGAACGAAGGGTCTATGCGGACAGGGCTCATTTTCTGGGTGATCCTGATTTTGTGCAGGTCCCGCTGGAAACGTTGCAGTCAAGGGAATATAATCAGGAAAGAATGAAAGATTTCTCGTGGGAACAAGCGACCCCTTCTGCAGCAGTTGGCCACGGAACTATTGAAATCATTGAGAGCAGCGAAACCACGCATTACTCCATCGTAGATCCTTTTGGAAACGCTGTGGCGGTTACCAATACTTTGAACGGAGCTTATGGATCTAAAGTTTTTGTTCGGGAAGGAGGTTTTTTTCTGAACAATGAAATGGATGATCTGAGTGCCAAGGCCGGTTCTCCGAACATGTTTGGACTTATTGGGGCAGAGGCCAATGCCATTGCACCCGAGAAAAGAATGTTGAGTTCGATGACACCGACAATTGTGGAGAAAGAGGGGAAACTGAAAATGGTGCTCGGTTCTCCGGGGGGATCCACCATCATCACTTCCGTACTTCAGAATATCCTGAATGTCATTGAATATGATATGGGGATGCAGGAGTCAGTTTCTCAGAGCAGGTTCCATCATCAATGGCTGCCTGACCAGATTCAATTTGAAAAAACATTTGATACCATTCATTTTGGATCCTTGAGGAATAAGGGGTATCATGTGTATCAGGGAGATTCAAGAATCATCGGGAAAGTAGATGCCATTCTGGTCCTGCCTGATGGTCGTCTGGAGGGAGGAGCAGATCCCAGGGGAGATGATACTGCAGTTGGCTTTTAATGGTTTTTAAAGATGAAAATGATACATTTGTTTCAAATTTAATATCAAAGCAGCGAGCGTCAGAAATTAAAAATAAATTTGTGTAATGATGTCAGATAAACAGGGTAAACATACGGTTTGTATCCATGAGGGTCAAATAGAAGACAAGCAGTACGGAGGTGCAGTCTCACCGATCTACATGGCGAGCTCATATCCTTTTCTGGATGTTGAGCAAAAAAGGTATCCCAGGTATTTCAATACTCCTAACCAGGAAGTGATTTCGAGAAAGATTGCTGCCCTGGAAAACGCTGAAGATGCGCTTCCCTTTTCATCAGGAATGGCCGCGATCAGCACGAGCCTCTACGCTTTTCTGCAAAAAGGAGATCATGTGATCTTCCAGAATGAAATCTATGGAGGGTCCTACAATATGATTGTGCAGGATTTTGATAAATTCGGAATTGAGTACAGTTTTACCAAAGGCATGCGGACGATGGATTTTGAAAATGAAATTCGAAGCAATACCAGGGTAATTTATATTGAAACCCCTTCAAATCCGCTGCTCAGCATAACGGATGTCAGGGCTGTAGCCGAATTGGCTAAAAAAAGCGGCATCATTACGATGATCGACAATACTTTTGCCTCTCCATTAAATCAGACCCCCCTGGATCTTGGAATAGATATAACAATTCACAGTGCAACGAAGTATTTAGGCGGACATAGTGACATATGTGCCGGTGTTGTGGCGGGGAGCAAAGAGCACATACATAAGATTCTTTTACAGGGCAGGAACCTGGGAGGAAATTTAAATGAGTTCATGTGTTACTTATTGGAAAGAAGTATCAAGACACTGGCCCTTCGAATCGAAAAACACAATGAAAATGCACAATTCATTGCAGAACAATTGAGTTCAAATCCAATGATCACAAAAGTTTACTATCCTGGTCTTCCAACGCATAAAGATCATGCCATAGCCAAATCTCAGATGCATGGATTTGGCGGGATGCTCTCATTTGAGCTTGACAAACAATATGATGCAAAAGATTTTCAGCAAAAGCTGCAATTGATCAAACCTTCCATGAGTTTGGCAGGGGTTGAATCAACGGTTATTCAACCGAGTTTGACTTCACATGCCTTGATGTCGGAAGAAGAAAGATCAAAACAGGGCATTGGAAATAATTTGCTCAGATTGTCAGTTGGCATTGAAAATAAGGAAGATATACTTGCAGATATTGAACAGGCCTTAAAATGAATAAGATGATAAAAGTTGATATTTTAGCTATTGGAGCACATCCTGATGACGTTGAACTAGGATGCGGAGCTACGCTTGCCAAGGAAATCCACAAAGGGAAAAAAGTTGGCATTTTAGATTTGACCCGCGGGGAATTAGGCACCCGGGGATCAGCAGAAATAAGGGATAAAGAAGCTTCAGATGCAGCAAAAATTCTTGGAGTGGCCTTCAGGGAAAACCTCGCCTTCAAAGATGGGTTCTTCGTGAACGATGAACAGCATCAGCGCGAAGTGATCAAATTGATCAGAAAATACAGGCCGGAAATCGTACTTTGCAATGCAGTAAAAGACCGTCATATTGATCATGCCAAGGGGAGCAGCCTGGTATCAGATGCCTGTTTTTTATCGGGATTGAGAAAGATTGAGACCAGTATGGATGGTGAAATTCAGGCGTCATGGAGACCAAAGCAGGTATACCATTATATTCAGTGGGAAAATATACAACCGGATTTTGTTATGGATGTGTCAGGTTTTATGGACAAAAAGATCGAAGCAGTAAGTGCCTATGGATCTCAATTTTATGATCCCGCTTCCAAGGAGCCCGAATCACCTATATCGAGTAAGAATTTTATCGATAGTGTGTCTTATCGAGCCAGGGATCTGGGCCGCCTTATCGGCAAGGACTTTGGAGAGGGATTCAGTGTGGAAAGATTCGTAGGGGTCAACAGCCTCGATGATCTCATTTAAAATGAGACCGTTTGACTTGACAGGTTTCAAAGAGGACATTTGTTTCCCGATTAACGAAGAAATGAAAGGTTCAGGGCCCAGATTTTGATTGGTTCATAAATAATCAATTAATTTAGATTTTTATTTGAAGAAATGACGAAATAGATTATATTTGCACCCGAATTTATGTCGACTAAATTCAGTTGATTATGGTGGTTGTAGCTCAGTTGGTTAGAGCATCGGTTTGTGGTACCGAGGGTCGCCGGTTCGAGCCCGGTCTTCCACCCAGGGAAAAGAAAAACGCTCAATGAATATTGGGCGTTTTTTATGTACTAATACTTTGTTAATGTTTTGACGAATAAGACACTTTTAATTTAAAATAGATATTTTTACCTCATATTTAATCTAAAGTCATATGAAAAAAGGAATCGTTTTTACCCTGGCTGTATTTTTATTTTTAGCAGGTTTTGCTCAAAATAGTAAAACAGAGTCTATTGCACTGGAAAAGGAAATAATAAAATCAGCAAAGAAGATGGGTGACCCTGCTGTGGTTACATCAAGTATGTACAGACTCATTGCCCTTGAAGGTGCCAACAGCACTTATAAAGACAGTCTGGCCTATGTTTATTTTTCCTCTCGAAAATACGCCTCTTGTTTTTTA
Organism: Flavobacteriaceae bacterium; assembly: GCA_024644745.1. Classification (GTDB taxonomy): domain Bacteria; phylum Bacteroidota; class Bacteroidia; order Flavobacteriales; family Flavobacteriaceae; genus Lutimonas. The sequence continues at coordinate 77,936 of JAHEHF010000001.1, read as the reverse complement.
ATGGCCAATGAGGTTTTAGAAAGAGATCCAAAAAATGAGGCCGTACTTGAGCTCAAGGCCATTTCCTTAGAATCGCTGGGAGCCCTTGACAAGAGTTTGGAAGCTTTTCAGGAATTGTTCGATATAAGCCAGAACAATTATCACGGTTATAACCTTTCAAAGCTCCAGCTATCTGTTAAAAAGTATGAAGACGCCTACAAAACCATAAAGGAAGTGGAAGCGCTGAACGATACAGGAAAATACAAGGTGACCTTTGCAATAAATAAGAACCATACCCAGCAAATTGAATTACTGGCGGCTATTTCCTACCTTAAAGCACTTATTGAAGAAGAGCTTAACAGGAAGGATGAAGCCAAGGCCAACTTTGAAAAGGCATTGAAAATTCAACCCGAATTTGTTCTGGCCAAAGAAAAACTGGATACTTATAATTAATAACCTGTGATTTTCTGCCTTCTTCGGCTAAACAACCCAGGTCAAATCTTTTCCTTTAAGTATCTCGAGGTATAAGAGTTTTTGCTTTTGATAAAGGCTTCGGGTGTACCCTGGGCAATGACTGATCCGCCCCGTTTACCCCCTTCAGGCCCAAGATCTATAATGTGATCAGCGCATTTGATGAGCTCCATGTTGTGTTCTATCACAATAATAGAATGACCCCTGTCAATCAACGCATTGAAGGAGCGAAGCAATTTGTTGATGTCATGAAAATGCAGCCCGGTGGAAGGCTCGTCAAAAATAAACAGCGTTTTTTCATTTCGGTTTCCTTTCACCAGAAAAGAGGCCAGTTTGATCCGCTGTGCCTCACCACCTGAAAGGGTAGAAGAGGCCTGCCCCAATTGAACATAGCCTAAGCCCACATCCTGCAAAGGTTTGAGTTTGTTCACAATTCTGCGTTGCCCATGGGTTTCGAAGAAACCGATGGCTTCATCAACCGTAGTCTGCAGGATGTCATTTATGTTTTTTCCTTCAAACTCAATTTCAAGGACCTCTTTCTTGAATCTTTGCCCTTTGCATGTCTCGCATTCGAGATGCACGTCAGCCATGAATTGCATTTCGATGGTCACTTCCCCTTCACCTTTGCAAGTGTCGCACCTTCCGCCATCTACATTAAATGAAAAGAATTTTGCCTTGTAGCCTCTTGCTTTTGCCAATTTCTGATCGGTGAACAATCCTCTGATATCATCATAGGCTTTGATGTAGGTCACCGGATTTGATCTGCTTGACCGGCCAATGGGGTTCTGATTGATAAACTCAATATGATCAAGGCTTTCGATATTCCCCCTGATCTCAGAAAACTGCCCTGCTTTTTCTCCGTATTTTTGAATGATTTTTTGCAGGGCCGGATACAGTATATTCCTTATCAAAGTACTTTTTCCGCTACCTGAAACTCCTGTAATTACTGTGAGTACGTTCAATGGGAATTTAACATCGATGTTCTTTAAATTATTTGCTCTGGCCCCAATGATCTCAATAAATTTTGTTGCCACCCTTCTTTTTACCGGAACTTCTATTTTAAGTTTTCCATTCAGATAATTGGCAGTGAGCGTATCTGATTTCAATATGTTCTCAAAACTTCCTTCAGCAACCAGTTCACCCCCCAGGCTGCCGGCTTCAGGTCCGATGTCTATGATATGATCAGCCACTTTGATAATGTCCTCATCGTGTTCCACAACGATCACTGTGTTGCCCAGGTCACGAAGTTTGAACAATACCTTGATCAGTCTTTCGGTATCTCTTGAATGAAGCCCGATACTAGGTTCATCAAGAATATACATAGATCCGACGAGGCTGCTTCCTAAGGAAGTAGCCAAATTTATTCTTTGACTTTCACCACCAGAAAGGGTATTGGAATTCCTGTTGAGCGTGAGGTAATCGAGTCCCACATCAGTTAGGAATTCAAGCCTGCTGTTGATTTCGGTCAGAAGCCGTTTTGCGATCTTCTGATCTGAAGGGTTCAATTCAAGCGTTGAGAAAAATGACAAAACCTCGTCAATTGGCAGATCAACCAGGTCACTGATCCCTTTACCTTGAATTTTTACATAGGAAGTTTCCTTCCTCAGACGCTTTCCATGACAGGATGTGCATTTTGTTTTACCGCGATAGCGGGAGAGCATCACCCGATATTGAATTTTATAACTTTGTTCCTCCAGGTGTTTGAAAAATTCATTCAGGCCATCAAAATATTTGTTGCCGGTCCAGAGCAGATCATACTGGTCTTCGGTCAATTCAAAAACCGGTTTATGAATCGGAAAATTGAATTTGTACGCATTTAAGATCAGGTCTTCTTTCCAGGATTTAAAAGAATCTGTTTTCCATGGGTAGATGGCGTCGTCATAGATCGACAGGGCCGTATTGGGAATCACAAGATCATCATCAATTCCAATAACATTTCCATATCCTTCACACTTGGGGCATGCACCATAAGGATTGTTAAAACTGAAAAAATGAACATTTGGTTCTAAAAAAGTGACCCCGTCTTTTTCAAATTTGTTACTGAAATGATGACTTTTATGCTGTACGATGTCTTCAATGATGCAGGTTCCTTTGCCTTCATAAAATGCGGTTTGAACCGAATCGGCGACGCGATTTAAGAAATCCTCATCTTTTTGAACCACGATCCGGTCTACTACCAGTAAAAAGTCCTCTTTACTTTTCAGGTCAAAGTCTTCAATACGGATGATGCGGTCTTTAACTTTCAGTCTTGCAAACCCTTGTTGTCTCAGTATATTGATCACGGTACTCAGTTCCCTTTTCTGATCAATATGAACAGGTGACAGCAAAAGAATTTTATGGCCTGTTTCATATTCTTTTATATGATTGAGCACATCTGTGATCGTATCTTTTTTTACTTCTTCCCCCGAAACCGGTGAAAAGGTTTTGCCAATTCTGGCATATAAAAGTTTGAGATAATCATAGATCTCTGTCGTCGTTCCTACCGTAGATCTGGGGTTTGTGCTGTTTACCTTTTGTTCAATGGCAATGGCCGGAGAAATCCCTTTGATGGAGGTCACTTTGGGTTTGTTCAGTTTTCCCAGAAACTGTCTCGCATAAGAAGACAAACTTTCTACATACCTGCGCTGACCTTCTGCGTATAAAGTGTCAAAAGCAAGGCTCGATTTACCGGATCCGGACAATCCTGTGAGTACAACAAGCTTATTTCGAGGAATTTTTACGTCTAAATTTTTTAAATTGTGGAGTGACGCCCCTGATATGCTGATGAAATTTTTTAAACTACTGTTTTTCAATGTTTTAAAAGGGTGTGTAATTGAATAGTTTACAAATATACTAAGGTTTTTCTGTTAAAAAAAGATATAAAAATGTTAAAGGAAATAAAATATTTAGCAAAAAAATTTGTTTATAAGAAAAATTTGTCATTATATTTGTCCAGAGACTTTTGAAATTTAGACTAGTCTCCCCTAATTAATATTAACTTAAATTTTTGTATATAGTATAGTTCTACTTTTCATAACAATAATAAATTGGAAACCGAATAGTATTAAGGTTTCATAAAAAAAGGGGAATTATGCAATCACAAAAATTAGCTGACAGTGTATTAGTTAGTAACTACATCGCTGGTAACGAAAGATGTTTAGAAATTCTTATTCTACGTCACAAACAACGAATTTTCAGTTTTATTTATTCAAAAGTACAGGATAGAGATGTCGCGGACGACATTTTTCAGGATACTTTTATCAAAGTGATCAATACTTTGAAAATGGGTAAATACAATGAGGAAGGTAAGTTTTTACCTTGGACCATGAGAATCGCACACAATCTTATCATTGACTTTTTCAGAAAAGGAAACAGAATGCCTACTTTTCAAAACACAGATGAATTTGATATTTTTTCTGTTTTGAGCGACAATTCATTGAGCGCAGAAGGTAAGATCATCAAAAATCAGATTCACGAGGATGTGAAAAAATTGGTTGATGAATTGCCAGAGGACCAAAGAGAGGTGCTTATGATGAGAATTTTCAAGGACATGAGCTTTAAGGAAATTTCTGAACAGACCAATGTAAGTATCAATACTGCCTTAGGAAGAATGAGATATGCCTTGATCAACCTGAGAAAAATGATCGACAACAATAATATTATTTTAACAAATTAATCGATTTTTTATTTTTTTTTATTTTTTGTACAATAATATTGTTTTTTGTCCGTTATCTTATTAATCCCAAAAAAATTAATAATTTATGGCAAAACTTTACACTGAAAGATTTTTCAAAGAAAAACTTGACCCGAGAACAGAAACCATTTCGTTTTTATTGAATTATTCGAAATCAATCAAAGCGGTCAAGACAGAAGAAGAAAGCTTAATGTTTCATTTGAATTAATCGGAAAAAGCTCTTAATAAAGTATTAAGAGCTTTTTTTATGCTTCAAACTTTTCCTTCCAATTTTTGATGAGATCACATCCTTTTCCAGATCCCAGCCCCGGGCAGGTGAATATTCCCGGCCGTAGTAAATGATCTGTAAATGAAGTTTGTTCCATAGATTTTTTGGAAACAACCTTTTGGCATCCTTCTCGGTTTGGACCACGTTTTTACCAGTTGACAGATTCCATCGGTACATTAACCTGTGGATATGTGTATCTACTGGAAAACTCGGAACACCGAATGCCTGACTCATGACCACTGAAGCGGTTTTGTGTCCTACGGCCGGAAGCTCTTCTAAATATTCAATTTGATCCGGAACCTCTCCCTGGTGCTTGTCTATCAAGATTTTTGAAAGTCCGTGGATCCCTTTTGACTTCATAGGTGACAATCCAACAGGTTTGATGATCTCCCGAATTTCTTCGACTGTCATTTTGATCATATCATAAGGATTATCAGCTCTTTTGAAGAGTAAGGGCGTAATCTGGTTCACGCGTTCATCTGTGCTCTGCGCAGATAATAATACAGCGATCAATAAAGTATAAGGGTCTTTATGTTTTAACGGGATAGGAGGTGAGGGGTACAATTTTTCTAAAGTATCGATGACAAATTTTACCTTTTCCTGTTTAGTCATATTTTCGTTATTTTTGTGTAAAAATACAAATAATGACAACACTAAAAATTGGAGATAAAGCTCCGGCATTTGAATCAACAGATCAAAACGGAAACACCATTCAACTGGAAGATTTCAAAGGGGAAAAAGTGGTATTGTTTTTTTATCCTAAGGCCAGTACCCCGGGATGCACGGCTGAGGCCTGTAATTTGAGAGACAATTACCAGGCATTTTTGGCTAAAGGGTATGCTGTATTAGGCGTAAGTGCTGATTCGGTCAAAAGACAATTGAATTTCAGCAATAAAAATAACCTTCCCTATAGTCTTCTGGCTGATGAGGACAAAGCTGTCATACAAGCTTACGGCGTCTGGGGTCCGAAAAAGTTCATGGGAAAGACCTATGATGGTATCCACAGGACAACTTTTGTAATTGATGAAAATGGAAGGATTGAAGATATCATAGCAAAAGTGAAAACCAAAGATCACACGGCTCAAATTTTATAGGCATAAAAAAATGACGGTTTAAAAACCGTCATTTTTTTATTTTATTCTGAGGTCTCCTTTCATGTTTCCTTCTGCTGTAACCAAATAATCTCTTGTCTTTGATGATCTTGTCGACACCTTCAGGAAGCATTTCTTCCCATCCGCTTTTACCATTAGCGATCATTTTAAACGCCTTGCGGGAAAAAATCTCTAAAATTTCGGGGTCAAACTTCTTAATATCTGCAATTCTTCCATTGAATTTGAAATATTTGTACAATTCTTTCATTCTTGGATGGACCTTGAGATTGGCACTGGTGATGATCTCACCGGAATCCAGATCCTTTAAAGGATACAGATATATTTTAAGGTCCTTGTAGAAAAGTTTACCGAATGCCTCCAGAACACCACCACTTAAATTTCTGTAATATTTTTCGTCAAAAATCTGAATGAGGTTATACACACCCATTGCCAAGCCCATTCTGGCTTTGGTGAATTCGGAGAAATAATCAACAAGTTTGTAATACTCCTGGAAATTGGTTATCATAACCGTTTGACCCAGTGAGCACAGCAATTCGGCCCTGTCTAAAAAGTCTCTTTCATTGATTTTACCTTCTGATCTTAAATTCGCCAGGGTGATCTCAAAAATCACATGGGTGTTTGATTCAGTTACCCTTTTATCAGAAAAGAACATTTTTTTGGCTTCTTCATAGATCTCCATATTCACTCGTGTTACAGGTCTGTAACTTCCGCGCAGTGCCAGAATGTTCTTTTTATATAGTTGTTGGGCCGGTAATAGATTGTTTCCGTCCGGTCCGAACATAACGGCGTTGGTCATGCCATTTTTTAGCAAATGCAAACTCATCAGCCTGTTATCGACATACATAAACCTTGGGCCCGAGAAATCAACCATGTCAAGTTCAATGGTGTCTTTATCTATGTTGTCATGCAATGATTTGAGCAGGTCCTTTGGGCTGTCATTCAAATAAAAAGCCCCGTAAATTAAATTGGCGCCCAGAAGACCCAGGGTTTCCTGTTGCAATCTTGACTCGTTCTGTTTGAAGCGCACATGGATCACAATTTCATTATAATCTTCAAGGGCATCCATCTGAAACCTGATGCCTACCCATCCATGACCTTTAAAATTCTTGGCAAAATCAATGGTGGTAACAGTATTGGCATAAGAAAAGAAAATCTTGTTGGGATGTTTGTCTCGATCCAAACGGTCTTCGATCAATTCAACTTCGTGCCTGAGCATCTTTCTCAGTCTTGATTCTGTGACGTAACGGCGGTCGGGTTCGACACCGTAAATGGCATCAGAAAAATCCTTGTCATAAGCAGACATCGCTTTCGCAATGGTACCTGATGCTCCTCCCGCTCTAAAGAAATGTCTTACAGTTTCCTGACCCGCTCCAATTTCAGCAAAAGTGCCGTAAATATGATCATTTAGGTTAATCTTCAGTGATTTCTGTTTGACCGACAACACATGTTCCAGTTCTTTATCACCTTTTAAAAATGCCATGTTTGAATCTTTTTCAGCAAATATAAACAAGATTTAGATAGGAACAGATTTTTGGTCCATATTTTACATCCCGTAAAAGCTGCCGAAAACGGCTGTCATTTTCATTGATCACATGTTTTTAAGTTCTTGAACCAGTTTGGTCAAAACGTCTTTTGCATCACCAAAAAGCATGGAGGTTTTTTGGTTAAAGAACAGTTCATTTTCAATTCCTGCATAACCGGGATTCATACTCCGCTTGTTGATAATGATGCTTTTTGCATTTTCCACCTCGAGTATAGGCATGCCATATATAGGACTGGAAGGGTCGTTATGTGCAGCAGGATTGACCACATCATTGGCCCCAACCACCAGTACGGCATCAGTATTTTGGAAATCAGAATTGATATCTTCCATTTCAACAAGTTTGTCATAGTCCACATTGGTCTCGGCCAATAGCACGTTCATATGTCCTGGCATTCTTCCCGCCACCGGATGAATGGCATATTTCACTTCAACTCCCTTTTTTTCAAGGATCAGTTCCAATTCGTGAATCACATGTTGGGCCTGAGCTACAGCCAAACCATAACCTGGAACAATAATGACTTTGCTCGCATAATTCAACAGTATGGCAGCATCACTCGGCGTTGTTTTTTTGATATTTCCCTGGGCTGCCTTCTTGGAAGGATCAGCTGCAACAGAACCCTCGCCGAAGGCGCCGAATATAACCGCCGAAAGAGGTCTGTTCATTGCATTACACATCGCAAAAGTAAGGATGGTACCTGCAGAACCTACTAAAATTCCTCCCGTGAGCATGACCATGTTACCGTACAGAAATCCGCCGAAAGCTGCGGCGAGTCCGGTAAATGAATTGAGCAAAGAGATGACCACCGGCATATCTGCTCCTCCAATAGGCATTACAAATAATACCCCATAAGTCAAAGCGGCAAAAAATAACAAATAAATATACAACTGGCTGTCATTTCCAGTGGTAACCATATAAGCCCCAAAGGCTAAAATAGCGAGTAAAATGATATTGTTGGTGATATTATAGGCCGGCAGGCGAAGGGGTTTGTTCAAAGTGCCATTGAGCTTGGCCCAGGCAATCATACTGCCTGAAAATGAAATGCTACCGATAATAAGTCCGGCAATGATCGTCAAAACCGACAACTGATCACCCACGTAATGCTCAAATTCGATCAGGCCGATGATGGCGGCACTGGCTCCACCCATACCATTGAACAAGGAAACGAGTTCAGGCATTTTGGTCATACCCACTTTTTTGGCAATACCCCAGCCAATTACAGTTCCGATCAGGATGGCTGTGCCAATCAGGTAATAAATGAGATCAGGTACCTCCCCCTGATATAAGAAAATAGTGCCGATAATGGCAAGTGTCATTCCGAATGCTGCGATCAGATTTCCCCTGCGGGCCGTTTCCGGGTGTCCAAGCATTTTTAATCCCAAAATATAAGTCACCGACGCGATCAAATAGATAAACTCAAGACTGAATATGTATTCCATTACTTTTTCTTTTTAAACATTTCTAACATACGGTCGGTGACAACAAAGCCGCCAACCACATTTAAAGTACCCAGTAAGACCGCAACAAAGCCAAGTGACAGTGCGAGAATATTATCGGGATCCGCGCCCAGCATGACCAAAATTGCTCCGATGATCACCACCCCGTGGATGGCATTGGCACCAGACATTAATGGCGTATGCAAAACAGCAGGGACGTGACCAATGACTTCTACACCCACAAAAATCATCAATATGACAATATAGATCAACTGCAGGTTTTCACTAATTAATTCTATCAATCCATTCATGTTAATTTAATTTAGGTTTTTCTGATGACACCTTGTTTGACAATAAGGGTTTCATCTGTTATTTCATCTTCAAGGTCAAATTTAAATTCATTGTTTTCTGTCAGAAAAATAATGAAATTATACATGTTTTTTGCATAAAGATCGCTGGCATTGGTAGAAACACTTTCAGGGGCGATGGTGGTCCCGAAAATTTTCACACCATTTTTGATAACCGGCTTGTTCAATTTGCTCAATTCGCAATTTCCTCCCTGGGCAGCTGCAAGATCAATGATGACGGCACCGTTCTTCATCTGTTTTACTTGCTCCTCGGTAATAAGAATGGGTGATTTTCTACCCGGAACCATTGCTGTTGTAATCACCAGATCCGCTTTGAACAAAGAGTTGTTAACGGCTTCCTTTTGCTTTTTGGCATATTCGTCAGAAGCAGCTTTGGCATAACCTTTGTCACTGTCCTCACCGTTTCCTTCCACAGTAATGAATTTTGCACCGAGTGATTCAGCCTGTTCTTTTGTTTCAAGCCTGATATCTGTGGCTTCGACAATTGCTCCCAATCGTTTTGCTGTTGCAATGGCCTGCAACCCGGCGACCCCAACCCCGTAGATCAAAACCCTGGAAGGAGTTATGGTTCCGGCTGCTGTCATCATCAATGGAAAGATCTTGGTCATTTCGTAGGCTCCTTTGATTACGGCCTTATAACCTGCAAGGTTACTCTGAGAGCTCAGGACATCCATATCCTGGGCCCTTGATATTCTGGGGAGTGCATCCATGGAAAAAATGGTGGCTCCCTTGTCAGCAATTTCTTTAACAATATCAGGATGGGATTTATGAAATAGCTGGCAAATCAGAATGTGATGGCTGTCGATCAATTTTAAACCGTCTTCATCAAAAGGGTTGATCTTGACCAGTACGTCACTTTCTTTGTAAACCGCGCCTCTTTTCTCAACTAAGGCTCCTATTTCCCTGTAATCCGAATTTTTAAATTTAGAAGAAGACCCTGCATCCTCTTCGACAATAACTTCAAATCCGTTATCTATTAATTGCTTGGCAATTTTTGGAGTTATGGAAACCCGTTTTTCACCTTTTGCAGTTTCCTTTAGTATTCCTATTTTCATTCCTAATTTTTTGATTTGACGTTAAATTTAAAATTAATAAAATGCTTAAATACTGATTTAAATCACTTTGTAACAAAGTAAACAAAAATTAATTATATAATCCCTAAGTCACATGTTTTCTGAATTTTACAAAGTTGAATCAAAATGAAACAATGTTTACATTTTTTTTATAATTGTGCTTGTTACGATGAGAATTAAGTGGATTAAATGTTAATTTAGCAGGAAAATATTTTTATGAAAATTACCTTTTTGGGAACGGGAACTTCTCAAGGTATTCCGGTGATCGGATCAAGTCATCCAGTTTGTTTGTCAGTAGATCCAAAAGACAAAAGATTGCGGTCTTCCGTTTTGTTGGAATGGGCAGATTGCAGCTATGTTATCGATTGCGGTCCAGATTTTAGACAGCAGATGCTTTCTTATGGAACCGATCGTCTTGATGGAATCTTGTTTACGCATTATCATGCGGACCACACAGCAGGATTGGATGATGTAAGACCTTATTCTCAGCGATTCGGTGCGCTTGATTTTTATTGTGACAAGATCGTGGCACAAAATCTGAGGGAACGATTTCAATATATTTTCACCACTGAAAACAGGTACGCGGGTGCGCCTAAGGTGACGCTTAACGAAATAGATGATGATCCTTTTGAACTACAGGGAAAAGAAATTATACCCATTGAGGTGATGCACGGTAATTTAAAAATATTGGGGTTCCGCATTGATCGCTTGGCTTATATTACTGACGCAAAAACAATAAGGGATACTGAAATGGACAAATTGAAAAATCTGGATGTACTCATTGTAAATGCTTTGAGAATTGAACCGCATCTCACTCATTTTAATTTAGAGGAAGCACTTGAATTTATAGAAAGAATAAGGCCTAAAAAGGCTTATCTTACTCATATCAGCCACAGATTGGGTTTTCATCGCAAGGTGTCTAAGATGTTACCTCCTAATGTTTTTCTTGCCCATGACGGACTTGTTCTGGACGTTTAATTTTTGCGACTGAATTCATCGCTGCAAAACTTTTTTGCCCGGAAGAAGTGTTGGATTAAATTTTCTCAAAATCAACCGCAACAACTTTATATTCAGGAGTCAGGGTATATTCATCACCCACATTACCCGTGATCATATTGATAAATACTTCAGGCTGGTGAAATGTTGTTCTGACAACTCCAGGTTTTACGAGATAGGTGAGTTTTACAGGAATATTCACACTGCCACGATCAGAAAAAATCCTTACGGTATCATTTGCGCCAATCTGCTTTTCAGCTGCGTCAAGAGGGTTGATCTCGAGATAATCCATAGGAGAAATTTCCTGATTGTCCGTTCTTCGGGTCATGGTTCCCGCATTGTAATGTTCCAGCTGTCTTGCAGTGGTCAAAATAAAAGGATATTTTTTTCTGTGTTCAACCAGTTCTGGGGTTTCCTCAAAATCAAAGTGGTGAAAGACTCCTTTTCCTTTTTTGAAATTTCCGTCTTTGTGGAGAATCTTTGTGTCAGTGCCATCTTCCAGAACCGGCCACTGTAAACCGTTTTGACCCAATCTTTCCCAGGAAATTCCTTTCATAAAGGGGATCACATCGGCAATTTCTTCAAGGATTTTTTCGGCATCATATGTCCTGCCTGTTGGCTGGGCATAGCCAAGTCTGTACATCATATCAATGATAATCTGCCCGTCAGATTTGCAGTTTCCGATCGGGTCAACAACCTGATTGACTCTTTGAACGCGTCTTTCACCGTTGGTAAAGGTTCCGTTCTTTTCAAAATAGGAGCAGGCGGGCAATACCACATCCGCCATTTCGGCCGTAGCTGACATGAAGAGTTCCTGCACGATCATAATGTCCAGCTGTTCCATGGCCTTCCTGATGTGTAAGGTATTGGGATCCGTCATCAGGGTATCTTCACCCATGATCCAAAGTGCCTTGAACTTACCACGAATGGCAGCGTCAAGCATTTCGGGAATTTTTAAACCTTCCTTTTCGGGCATGTGAGGAATGCCATATTTATCTGCATAATACGCTTGATTTGCCAAGTCGTTTACATCCATATAGCCTGCACCCTGATGGGGTTGCACACCCATATCAGCCGCACCCTGAACATTGTTTTGCCCTCTCAAGGGATTCAGTCCGACACCTGACCGGCCTATGTTTCCGGTCATCATGGCTATATTTGACAAGAGCATTACGGTTTTACTGCCCTGAAAATGTTCCGTAACACCCAGCCCGTGAAATTCCATGGCATGATCTGCTCTGGCATAAGCCAGCGCGGCAGCTTTCACCAATTCTTTGGACACACCGGTGAGGACTTCCAGTTCTTCCATGTCTAAAGAAAGAACATGCGCTTTAAAGGCTTCATATTGTTCGGTGAATTTGCTGATGAAGTCCTCTTTTACCAAGCCTTCCTTAATGATATAATGCGCCATCATATTGAGCAGGGCCACATTGGTTCCAGGTCTGAGTTGCAAGTGAAATTGAGCAAGCTTGGCAAGAGTTGTCTGTACCGGATCAACAACGATACTGGTGATTCCCTGCATAAACAGTTGCTTGATTCTCGCCCCTGTCACTGGATGTGCTTCGGTGGGATTGGCTCCAAAAAGGAATATACAGTCCGTTTCCTCCAGGTCAATGATCGAATTTGTTGCGGCTCCTGTTCCAAATGCTTTTTGCATTCCAAAGGCCGTTGGTGCATGACAGACACGCGCACAACCGTCAATGTTATTTGTGTTCAAGGCCACGCGAGTCATCTTTTGCATGAGATAATTTTCTTCATTGGTTGCCCTCGAGGATGAGATGCAGCCAATGGCGTCGGCACCATAATCCTTTTTTACCTTCAGCAATTTTTCGGCCATAAACTCATAGGCTTCTTCCCAGCTCACCACTTCAAATTTGTCATTTTTTTTAATGAGCGGATCCGTAAGGCGATCAGGGTGGTTATAGAACTGGAAGGCGAACCTGCCTTTTAAGCAAGTATGACCATGATTCACTTCGGCTGTATCCGGTGCCTGTATACCTTTGATTTTTCCATTGATCACAGAAACATCGAGCTGGCACCCAACTCCGCAATAGGTGCAGGTTGTTCTTGTAACTTCGTCTGGTAACAGTGTTTTGGTTTCAAATTTGTCGGTCAAAGCCTCAGTAGGGCAGGTTTGAACGCAGGCCCCGCATGAGACACAGGCTGATAGATCAAAATTTGTGTCAAATCCTTTTATGATTTGTGTAGCAAAACCCCTACCGCTCATTCCCAATACCATCTCTCCCTGAATTTCTTCACAGGCCCTCACACATCTGTAGCAGTTGATGCATTGTGACAGGTCCGATTTGATATAAGGATGCGAACTGTCTTTTTTAACCGAAAGGGAGTTTTTACCTTTTGGATATCTGATATTCGGAATGCCGATCTCGGCAATGGTTTTTTGAAATTCTGTTGGCTTTTTGCCTTGATCCGGAAACACCTTGTCTGAAGGATAATCTGTCAGGATCAATTCAACAATATTCTTTCTCAGGCGTTTGATCCTGTCGGTCTGGTGATAAATATGAGCATCTTCAAAAACAGGGGTATGGCACGAAGCCATGACTTTTGATGCTCCCCCTTTAGTTCTGGCTACTTCAACCGAGCAAACCCTGCATGAACCAAAGTTGTCCAGCCGGTCATCCTGACACATCGTAGGAATGGAGTTTTCCTTCTCAACGCGTCGAACAAATTCGAGAATCGTCTCATTGTCTTTGGCCACATGGGCAATATCATTTAAATATACTCTCATGTTCTCGTTATTGGTGTTGAAAATAAACATTAAGTTCCTTGTCAAAATATTGGAGGGCATTTTTTAAGGGCAAGGGCACGCCTCCGCCCAAAGCACATAAGGATCCTGTTTCCAGGGTTTCAATGAGGTCCTTGAATAATTGAGGATCTATTTTGTAGGATTCATTCTGCGCTTTTTGCAACAATTCAAAGCCCCGGTAAGATCCTATGCGGCAAGGATAGCATTTACCACAGCTCTCTTCGGCTGTAAACTCAAGAAGGTGTTCGAGAAAGCGAATCATCGGAAAGGAGCTCGGTATGGATACCACACTGGCATGGCCCAGTAAAAAACCACCAGCTTGCAAGGATTCGAAGTCCAGATGCAATTCCTTTATTTTTTCAAGGGGCACGATTCCGCCCAGGGGCCCTCCGATCTGAAATGCTTTTATTTCAGTGGAGTTTCCTTTTCCGTATTTTTCGAAAACTTCAGAGAGCGGGGTCCCCATTTCTATTTCATAAATTCCGGGTCGATTAAAAAAACTGTCAAGTGATACCAGTTTGGTTCCTGTTGACTGAGGCGTTCCCAGTTCGGCAAAAGCCTTGCCACCCTGATCAAGAATCCAGTGAATATTGGCAAAGGTCTCTACATTGCTCAAAACGGTAGGTTTTCCGAACAGTCCGTACTGGGCCGGATAGGGAGGTCTGACCCTGACTTCGGGCCGAAGTCCTTCAATAGAGTTGAGCAAGGCCGTTTCTTCTCCACAAACATAGCTTCCCTGTCCTTTGATGATCTTAAATTTGAATTGTGAGAGCAATTCGTTTTCGTTCAAAAATTCAATGGCCCTTTGAACAGACCTTACAGAATCGGGATATTCTCCTCTGATGTACAATACCCCTGTATCGGCACCCGTACAAATCCCTGAAACATACATTCCGAATAAAACTTTAAAAGGTTGGTGTTCCATCAGGTACATGTCACTGTAGGCCCCGGGATCCCCTTCATCGGCATTGCAAACAATGTATTTTTGTCCATTCTTTTCTTTTGCAACGGCATCGAGCTTGAACCAAAAGGGAAAGCCTGCTCCGCCGCGCCCTCTTAAATTTGAGCTCTTTAGCTCCTGTATGAGCTGCTCTTTCTTAGCTCTAAATTGATTGGCAAGCCCAAAGAAAGTTTTTATGTCCTTGATTGCTGAAGTAAGAATTGGAGTCGTGTTGCAGCCGATGCTGTATTTGTTTTCATATAATTCAGGATTCGCAGCATCCGAAAGTACGTCTATCAATTCATTTTCAGAATGAATGGAGTAGGTTTTATCCTCAAACATGATCGCTCCGTTCGAATGACATCTTCCCACGCAGGCCACATGACCGATTTCGTCGGATGAAAAATGCCCTGAGATCATATCTCTTGTGTGATCCTGTGACTGCGCCACCATACAGGCAGTACCATTGCATACCCTTATTTTTTTAGACCTGCCTTCCGGTTTTATAAAATCATAAAAAGAAGCAGTGCCAAAGACCACTGAATCGTCAATCATAAATTGCCTTGACAATTCATGAAAATCCTCTTCATTCGCATTTTTACCAGATAAATCTGCAATTCTTTCAAATAAATTATCGTCGAGTCCCTTTCGAGAAGATAGAGATCGAATGTTTTTATTGGCCATGGGCTTGCTTTGAATATTATGGAATTAAAAATAATAAATATTCGGGTACTTGGAGCAGGAGACGCTTAAACTTTTGTACAATGTATAACAATGGCCCTGTTCTGAGCATTTGTTGTGAAGAGCAGGTAGTCTTTTCCGCCTTCTTTTATTCCGGTTCTCTTGCGTATATGAGCAACTGATTCCTTAAAATTCCGGGTGCTTATATTTGCCTTTTTCAGTGACAGTTTCTTTTTGATTTCCTTCAGGCTGTATTTATAGACTCCTTCGATGAGAAAGGACCTCCCCGGAAATTCAATTAACTTTTCGGAAGTGTATAAATGACTATTATTATGAAGTTTAGGTACGTTTAACTGTTTTGATACTTGATTAAAAAGTCCCGCTTTTAAAATGGCAGAATTGGGTTCATAAAGGTACTTTTGAGGCAATGAAATTGGAGGTGTCTCAACAGGTCCGAATACGGATTCAAAATGGTCCTGCCCGTCTTTTTTAAAATTTACGGTTTTGATCAATATTTGTTCTGTATTATTTTTTTCGATGCTTATCAGCAGCTCTTTTACTTCGTTACTTATAGCAATCACATGGATCTCTTTCACAAATTTCAGATTTTCTATAGCTGCCTTTATGTCTAAAACAGGAGATAGTTTGAGGAGTATATGATTGGATCTGCCAAGTAATAAATCGAGATTTCCAGGAACATCAGGGATACAATCTTCGAGTAAAAAGACTTTTCCTTTATGGTCATTTCTTCTTGACGGATCCGCATAAATCCAGTCAATTATGTCAGATGAAGTTTTTAGAAATTCCATCCCATCCTCATTCACACAGGTGATATTATCTGCCCCAAGGAACTGAAAATTATGCGCCGAGATGTCTGAGAGCTCAGGATCAATTTCACAGTGAATGATGCGTTTCATTTTTTTTGAAAAGAAATAGCTGTCAACGCCAAATCCTCCCGTAACATCTACCAGTACCTTTCCTGTGATCAGATCAGCCTTGTATTGAGCTGTAATTTCTGAAGACGCTTGCTCAATGCTTACAGGTTTAGGATAATAAATTCCTTTGGAATCGAACCAGGTGGGCAGTTTGTTCCGGCACTTTGATTTGGATATGATTTGTTCGGCAAGTTCACGAATTGACAATTTCTTAAATGGAGAACCCTTTAAAATCAATGCAGGAATGTCTGTTTTTAAATTGTGATCAATAAAGTATTGCACATCTTTATGTAACAAATCTTTATTCAAACTAATCGAATCCCTTGGTCATGGATTTCACAATAGGATTTTCCGAAAGGAATTCTTTCAGGATCACCTTGATTACAGTGTAAAGGGGTACGGCGAAAATCATGCCCGTAATACCGAAGAGCAATCCTCCGATGACAATAACCAAAAATATTTCAAGAGGATGAGATTTCACGCTTTTTGAGAATATGACGGGCTGGCTGAAGAAATTGTCAATCAGTTGAGCTATGATGTAGCCTAACAAAACATAAATGGTTACGGGTAGAATATGGGTCTGAAAATCGTATTCCAAGCTGCTGGTCATTGTCAGCAACAACATGAGCACACCTCCGATCAAAGGTCCTAAATAGGGAATCAGATTCAACAGGGCGCAAAGAAATGCGATCACTACAGCGCTTTTAATGTTAAAGATCAACAGGGTAACCGAATAAATGGTGAATAGAATCGAGATCTGAATGATCAGTCCTATAAAATATCTTGAGAGCAGGTCATTGATCTTTTTCAAAGAGTTTAACATCTTGTGCTCATTTCGGTGGGGGGTCACCAGAATGAAAAAGTTGAGCAGCAGGTTTTTGTCCTTTAAAAAAAAGAAGGTGATAAACAGAACAGAGAACAAGCCCATGCTGAAGGTGCCGACAACGCCCATTAACGAATTCAGCAAACTAGGGATCGAAGCAATATTTGAAGTCAGGTCTATATTTTTCAATTCCCTGAAAATGTTGATGCGCCTGGCCGAAAAGTAAACGTCAATTTCATGAAAGAGGTTGACAATCCTGCTTCTGAGTTCGTTGGTGTTCAGTAATGAAATATTGTGTCCCTGTTCTTTGATCAGGGGGATGAACATTGAAATGATCCCCATGATGGTCAGCAGAAACAGGCACATGGTAAGAACCGTTGCAAAAATATTGGGAAACTTGAGTTTCTCTGTCATAAATCCAAGTATCGGTCTTGCGATCAATGACAATATTGTGGCAATAATCAGATAAATGATGACACTTTGTATTTTGTACAGTAAAAAAAGAAGTAACGCGATTCCCGACACAATAGCGAGCGCCCTTAAGATTCCATTCGCGATAACATTTGAATTCATTTTTTATGGTCTTGGCCTGAAGCGATAACAGTCGTAAATATAGAAATAATTGATTTAAGATGACAATATTTAAAGCATTATTCTAATCTTCTGAGGACCAGAACTTCTTTTTTGCCCTCGCTCAGAACAAGATCTTTTTTGAACTTGTAATTCAATTTTTTATTCATAAAAGAAGCGGTGATAACTGAGCTCAAATCCATATGCGGACAGGCCATAAGTGTTCCTGCCATCATTCCAAAGAAGATCTCCTGATCTCTTGAACTCAAACTGCCTCTAAAACTATTGCAGCCGTCATTACCAGAAACCAGGCCCTCATATACATCAAAATTAAGTTCAGGGACCCTGTTTTCAAACTGATCACTATGTAGTAAAAGGGTATCGGCCTTTATGATCTGCCATTTGCCGTTCAGCCTTGGGTCAGGAATAAAATCGCCACATCCCATATAGGTCTCTGCGACCAAATTCCCTTCTAATTTTAATTCGGCTGATACCTTGAATGCGAAAGGAAAATCAGTTAGTCCATTGGTGCATTTTTCTTCGGTCAATCTTAGCAACAGGTCTCCCTGCGGGGCAGAAGCCAGGTAGGTAATTATATTGGGCTGAAGGTCCGTCAGACGCGTCATGCCATCTGAGTTCAATGAATGTTCTGTATCTGATTTAAAGCGAAATGATTTGTCCTTATCCAGTTCAAACCACCACGACGGCTCCTTGCCCATAGCAATGAAACGGATACCTTGTTGCCATTTTCCATTGACATATTTGGCCTTAGGATGGTCCGATTCGTTGATTTTCACATAAGATTCCTTGTCGAAGGTATCGATTTGACCCTCAGCCTCTTTTTTAAGAATTTCTTTTTTGTATTCCATATGCATATCCTGATGGGCCTTGGCATGTGGATTTTGTTCTACGGTAATGACATTTGATGAACCACAACTCAAAGTCAGGCCTATAAAAAACGACAGAATAATGAACAATGCTTTCATATCAGTTAATTAAAGATTCAAATTAAATTTGTTACTGTAAAAATAAAGCTAAATGTCTGAAGTACCGAATTTGAATGATATGAATATGTCAATCCTGCGATTAAATGAATTCAACGTTTTCAAATTAATTGAATATTGCGAGACAGACTTCCACAGACCCGAAAAGTCATTCTTACTTTTGAAAATAAAGTCTATCATGCCCGGAAAGCGTCATGTCTTCTGAAATGCTTACCATCAACTTAGAGGGGTCAAGTTTTATTTGAACTCACTTACAAAATGGAGTTTGACGGTAGGATATTTTTCCTGTGTCATTTGAACCGTAAAGGCAGAATCAGCCAAAAATACCAGGCGACCCTTTTTATCTCTCGCCAGATAACGCTGCTTTACCCTTTTGAATTCTTTGAATTGATCATTGTGTTGATCTTCCGGAGCTACCCAGCAAGCCTTGTGCACGTTTACATTCTCATAAGAACAAATGGCCCCGTATTCATGTTCAAGGCGGTATTGAATTACTTCAAACTGAAGGGCCCCGACTGTTCCTATCACCTTTCTGTTATTCAGATCAAGGGTAAACAATTGAGCCACACCTTCGTCCATCAATTGATCCAGGCCTTTAGCCAGTTGCTTGGCTTTCATAGGATCCGAATTATTGACATACCTGAAATGTTCGGGGGAGAAACTTGGGATTCCTTTGAACTCCATGATCTCGCCTTCGGTCAGTGTGTCTCCGATTTTAAAATTTCCCGTGTCATGCAAACCCACGATATCCCCCGGGAAGGATTCTTCCACGATTTCCTTTTTTTCAGCAAAAAAGGCATTCGGGCTTGAAAATTTCATTTTCTTGCCGAGTTTGACGTGAAGGTAATTCGTATTTCTTTTAAAAACGCCTGAAACAATCTTGACAAAGGCCAGTCGGTCACGATGCTTGGGGTCCATATTTGCATGGATCTTAAATACAAAACCGGAAAATTGCTTTTCCCTTGAATCGACCAATCGGGTATCTGACATTTTAGGCTGGGGAGAGGGTGCTATATCAATGAAGCAGTCAAGCAATTCCTTGACACCAAAATTATTCAGGGCCGATCCGAAGAAAACGGGTTGAAGTTCACCTTTAAGATAGGCTTCTTTGTCGAAGGATGGGTACACTTCGCTAATGAGCTCCAGTTCTTCCCTAAGCGTAGAAGCTGCTTTATTGCCAATGATCTCATCCAGTTCCGGATCTTCCAGGTCGGTAAATTCGATGCCTTCAGATACAGTTTGCTTGGTGTCTCCTGAGAACAGATTCAGTTTTTTGCCCCAAATATTGTAAATACCTTTAAAATCATATCCCATTCCGATGGGAAAACTCAATGGTACCACAGTCAAACCCAGTTTTTGTTCGACTTCGTCCAAAAGATCAAAAGCATCCTTTCCTTCTCTGTCAAGCTTATTGATAAAAACGATCATCGGGATATTTCTCATTCTGCAAACCTCCACAAGCTTTTCAGTCTGTTCTTCAACACCCTTGGCCACATCGATAACAACAATAACGCTGTCGACCGCTGTGAGGGTGCGAAACGTATCTTCCGCAAAATCCTTGTGACCGGGTGTATCCAGGATATTGATCTTCTTATCCTTATAGATGAACGCCAGCACAGAAGTGGCTACAGAAATCCCTCTCTGACG
This sequence comes from Flavobacteriaceae bacterium, assembly GCA_024644745.1. Taxonomy (GTDB): domain Bacteria; phylum Bacteroidota; class Bacteroidia; order Flavobacteriales; family Flavobacteriaceae; genus Lutimonas. Next base: position 57,652 of record JAHEHF010000001.1, on the reverse strand, counting down.
TTCAATTTCCATAAAATCTGAAGTAGCTCCTTTTTTTATCTTGTTGCTTTTTACTGCTCCCGCTTCCTGTATGGCACCACCAAAGAGCAATAACTTTTCCGTTAGTGTCGTCTTTCCCGCATCGGGGTGAGAGATAATTCCAAAAGTCCTTCTTCTGTCAATTTCCTGTAATAGGTTCATTTCTAAAAATTAGTTTGCAAAGATAAGTCAACTCTGCACAAAAACAATTCATAGGTCCAATTTTTGTGCCAAAAACATGTGCAAAGATTGTATGAGATCCATCGATTTACAGGCTTTACGATTTCATTTATACCTGAAATTCAATTTCAATAAAACACCAAAAAATTAAGTGAAAACATGATGGCTACTCGATGACTTCCACCTTCATAAACACGTCATCCAGAGGCCATTCATCGCTACCCGCTTCGAGCTGAACAATTTTGTCGATGGTTTCAAATCCTGAGATGACCTGACCAAACACTGTGTGTTCATCATCGAGGTGATGTGCCCCTTTTCTGTTTTGAACGATATAAAATTCGAAAGCAGTGGAGTATTTATTTGGATTATTGACCCAGTCACGTGCCAAAGCAATTGCTCCATAATCGTGCCTCCTGTTTTTTCTGAATTCGGGAGGGATCTTGTAGCGCTCATATCGCGCCTTGTATTTTTGTGTGTCCAGGCGTTCCGATTCGCCTCCCTGGATGATAAAATCCGGAACAACCCTGTAAAAGCAGGTGGTGTCAAAATAACCCATTTTGGTCAGAAAAATGAAACTTGCCCTATGCAGGGGGGTATCTTCGAATAATTTGACTTTTATATTTCCCAGACGAGTTTTGATCAATACGATCTTTTCCCGGTTCTCTTTGCCGTACTTTGTTAAAAAGGCTACTGCATTTTTATTGTTGATCGAATCTTTTGGTCTCGCCGCTTTTTCCGCTTCCTCAGCTTCATGAGTTTGGGTTGGATGACTTATTCCAGGATTGGTGCGCTCCTTTTGGTTTGTTTCTTGTTTGCATCCGGATGTCATGAAAGTTTGTGTTAAACACAGAATTATTAAAAAATGTCTCATAAAATCAAATGAAATTCATTCCGGGCAAAGATAAGGTATTGCTCAAGATCTGCAGATCAATTCAGGGGTGAAATTGACTCAAAGGTTTCTCCATGTTACTGAAGAAGGGAACATCAGTGTAAATATGTGCAGGCCTTTAATAAGAAGATTTAAATTAATAACTTTGTAAAAAACATACTGACTTGAAAGAAAAAGTAATCTTGGTAAACGAAAATGATGAGCAACTGGGTCTTATGGAAAAAATGGAGGCCCATCAAAAAGCTGTGCTGCACCGTGCTTTTTCGGTGTTTGTATTCAATAAAAAAGGAGAGCTCATGTTGCAGCAAAGGGCTTTAGATAAATACCATTCTCCCGGATTATGGACAAATACCTGTTGCAGCCATCAGAGAAATGGAGAAACAAACATTCAGGCAGGCAAAAGGCGTTTAAGGGAAGAGATGGGATTTGAGTGCAGCCTCAGGGAGTTGTTCTCATTTGTTTACAAAGCCCCCTTTGATAACGGATTGACCGAGCATGAGCTGGACCACGTCATGGTGGGCCATTATGACGGGGATCCGGTGATCAACCCGGCGGAAGTGGCGTCATTCAAATGGATGCGCACGGAAGATGTTAAAAGAGATATTCGGGAGCAACCGGAGCTTTATACTGAATGGTTTAAGATTATTTTTAAGGAATATCAGGAAAGATTATTGTGATATGAGAGTAACCGTTAGCAGAAAAGCGCATTTTAATGCTGCGCACAGATTATACAACAATGAGTGGTCAGACGCCAGAAACGCAGAAGTATTCGGTAAATGTGCAAATCCTAATTATCACGGCCACAATTATGAACTGATCATTTCAGTTAAAGGCAAGATCCATCCTGATACGGGCTTTGTCATGGACATGAAGGTTTTAAAGGCACTCATTCGTGAAGAGATCGAGGAGCAGTTTGACCACAAAAACCTTAATGAGGAGGTGCCTGAATTTAAAACCCTGAATCCTACCGCGGAAAATATTTCTGTTGTAATCTGGGAGAAGCTCAGAAACAAAATTTCAGAAGATCTTGAACTCACCGTAACTCTGTATGAAACCCCCAGGAATTTCGTCACATATTCAGGAGAATCATGAAAAGGAAAAGTTTAATTTTTATACTAATCGCAGGCGCCTTGGCAGCCTTGATATCTATGTTTGACATGAAAGCACAATCTGCAATTACCGTAGGGGATAGGGTTCCCGTATTTACCTTAAAAGATCAGTCTGGAGCGGATTTTAATATGAAAGACTATATAGGAAAAACTGCGATGGTCATTTATTTTTATCCTAAAGATGACACCCCCGGATGCACCAAGGAAGCTTGTAGTTTCAGAGACGCATATGAACAATTTACCGATAAGAACATCAAGGTTATCGGGATCAGTTCTGATGACGTTCAAAGTCATAAGAACTTTGCAGAGAAATATAATTTACCTTTTTCCCTGTTGGCCGATACAGAGGGTATGGTCAGGAAACTATTCGGTGTCAAAGGCAATGTCTTTGGGCTGATTCCTGGCCGTGTCACGTATGTCATCAATAAAGAAGGAGAGGTCATTTTTATGTATGACAGTCAGTTCAAGGCACAAAATCACATAGAGGAAGCCATCAAGGCCATCAATTCATCGATGGAGGGCTGATTATTTATTGGTCAAATAATAAGACTCCAGTTCATCGAGATAGGTCTTCTTTTTGTTTTCATTTAAGAGTGAATAGTTAAAAGAATTTTTTGCCAGTTCGTAAAGGTCTTTTTTCGATAAGTTCAGTGCTTTGTGGATCTCATGATAATTTTGGTTTACCTGTCCTCCGAAATAGGCAGGATCATCTGAATTCACAGTTACTTTTAGGCCCAAATCCATCATTTTTTTCAAGGGATGCGCTTTGAGATCAGAAACGACCTGAAGGGCCTTGTTGGATAAGGGGCAAACCGTTAGTGCCATGTCCCTGTTGATGATTTCAGTCACCAGTTCAGGGTCCTGCAGAGCATTGTTGCCGTGGTCAATTCTTTTGATGTTTAAAATATCAATGGCTTCCCAGACATAATCTGCGTTTCCTTCTTCTCCTGCATGAGCCAATGCGATATAGCCTTCAGCGACTGAGGCTTCGAATACTTTTTTAAATTTGGAAGGAGGGTTTCCTTTTTCAGACGAATCAAGGCCTATTGCCGTAATGTGCTCTTTAAAAGGGAGGGATTCTTTCAGGGTTGTAAAAGCAGCTTCTTCAGACAGGTGTCTGAGGTAGCTCATGATCAGCAAAGACGATATCCCTAAATCTCTTTGGGCATCCCGGCAGGCTTTGTTAATGCCGCTGATCACGGTTTCAAAAGATATGCCTCTTTCGGTATGTGTTTGAGGATCAAACATGATTTCTGTGTGCCTGACATTCTGTTCGGCACATTTTTTAAGATAACTGTAGGTCAGGTCATAAAAATCCTGTTCCTTGATCAAGACCTGTGCACCCTGGTAATAGATGTCCAGAAAATCCTGCAGACAGTCAAATTCATAGGCTGCTTCTATCTCTTTGACAGATGAAAAAGGAATCGAAATATGATTTCTTTTCGCAATTTCAAACATCAATTGTGGTTCAAAGGTTCCTTCTATATGAAGGTGTAATTCGGCTTTGGGCAATCCCCTGATAAATTCTTCCATAAGACAAAAATAGGGATTAAAATTACAACCTTTTTTACTAATATTTATGATTTTACAAACGCCTCACACTTGTGCTTTTTGAGGCTCCTCCAAAGATCGAAATTCCGGTATGCAATCGAAGTGAGAATAAAGCGATCTTTTCAATTGAAATAATTATCTTTGCTAGCCTGAATACAACCTTTAATAAGATTAAATTATGCCTGGATTTGAGTTATTTGGAGACGAAGAACGAAAGGAACTGAATGATGTTCTGGAAAACGGAGTTTTAATGCGCTATGGATTTGACGGAATGCGCAACGGTCACTGGAAAGCCAAAGAGTTGGAACGGGAAATAGAAACCAGGTTTGATGTAAAACACGCCCAGCTCACCAGCAGTGGAACCACTGCTTTGAATGTTGCTCTTGCAGTGATGGGAGTGGGTGCAGGAGACGAGGTCATCATGCCTTGTTTTACTTTTGTCGCTAGTTTCGAATCGATTATTGCATCAGGTGCAACTCCAGTCCTGGTTGATATTGACGATACGCTGACCCTGGATCCCAAAGCTGTTGAAGCTGCTATAACCCCCAGAACCAAGGTGGTGATGCCGGTTCATATGTGCGGATCAATGGCTGAAATGGATAGCCTGAAGGCAATTTGTGACAAACACAATTTATATTTATTGGAGGATGCCTGTCAGGCCTTTGGCGGATCCTATAAAGGCAAAATGCTGGGTACAATAGGTGATGCCGGAACATTTTCTTTTGATTTTGTAAAAACCATCACTTGTGGAGAAGGTGGAGCAATGATAACTAATAATAAGGATTATGCAGTGTGGGCGGATCAATATACGGATCATGGACACGACCACCAGGGTAATGATCGCGGTGCAGAAACACACCCCGTTCTGGGTTATAATTTCAGGATTTCTGAATTGCACGCGGCTGTAGGATTGGGACAGATCAGAAAAATGGATGAGTTTGTTCGTATCCAGAGAAGAAATCACGGCATTATTAAGGCAGCGCTCAGTGAAATTCCGGAAGTTACTTTCAGAAGGATTCCTGATCCTGAGGGTGACAGTTGCGGTTTCTTAAACTTTTTTATGCCGACAGCTGAATTGTCTAACAAGGTGGTTGATGCGTTTAAGGCCTATGGAATAGATGGTTACTGGAATTATTTTAATAACAACTGGCATTATATCAGAAGGTGGGAACATTTGAAAGAGATTAAAAGCCTGTTTCCCTTGTCGGCTTCTGTCAAAAAGGGACTGGAAACAATAGGCAGGCAAAGTTTCGATCAGTCTGATGCGCTCATTTCAAGAAATATATCTTGTTTGATCAAATTATCCTGGACTGAGGAAGAAGTGAATGACAGGGCGGCAAGGATGGCTGAGGCTATTAAATCAATACTCTAATCGGATATGAAGATTATTGCAATGATACCGGCGCGTTATGGTGCCACAAGATTTCCGGGCAAGCTCATGGCAGATCTTGGGGGAAAACCCGTAATCGTTAGAACCTATTTGGCTACTTTGGCAACAGGACTGTTCGATGATGTGTACGTCGTTACAGACAGCGAGATCATCAGGGATGTTGTGGAAAAGGCAGGAGGGCAGGCCATCATGAGCCGTAAGGAGCATGAATGTGGATCTGATAGAATCGCAGAAGCTGTTGAAGATCTGGATATTGATATCGTCGTTAATGTACAGGGAGATGAACCCTTTGTTAAAAAGGAACCATTGCAGGCGGTCATAGATGTTTTTAAAGGAAACGATGCTGGTAAGATCGATCTGGCCTCTCTGATGCAGGAAATTACAGACTGGAAAGATATTACGGACCCTAATTATGTAAAGGTGATCGTTGATAAGGATAATTTTGCCCTTTATTTTTCAAGATCAGCCATTCCTTATCCAAGGGATAAGACGGCAGGAGCAAGATATTTTGAGCATATAGGTGTATATGCCTTTAGAAAGCAGGCCATACTCGACTTTTACCGTTTGCCCATGAGACCGTTGGAAGCAACTGAAAAGGTGGAGTGCATCCGTTATCTGGAGTATGGTAAAAAGATAAAAATGGTCGAAACCAGTTATATGGGCATAGAGATTGATACGCCTGAGGATCTTGTCAAGGCGGCGAAGCTTATTAAAGATTAGGATTTTTATTAAAAAATATAAAAGAACAGACATATGAGTTTTAGAAACTTTCCAATGGTTCCAAGAGTTGTTTTTGGAAGAGGTAGTTTTAACCAATTGGGTGAAATATTAGAACCCCAACGAGTAAATGACAAGGCGCCGTTTATTTTTCTTGTGGATGATGTATTCAAAAACAAGGATTCGGTTATTTCCAGAATACCACTGAAATACAACGATAAAATTATTTTTATCAGCGCCGAGGAAGAGCCTAAGACCATCTACGTTGACAATATTAGAGATGAGATCAATAAGGAATTCGGCATGACCCCTTCAGGTATTGTCGGAATAGGAGGAGGTACCTTGTTGGACTATGCCAAGGCTGTGGCCCTGATGCTTACCAACCCGGGCTCATCTGCAGATTATCAGGGATGGGACCTTGTCAAACATAAAGGTGTTTATCATGTGGGCATACCGACCATTTCAGGAACAGGGGCCGAAGTTTCAAGAACAACAGTCTTGACAGGACCTGAAAGAAAACTGGGTATGAATTCTGATTACACACCATTTGACCAGGTGGTGCTTGATCCTGCGCTGCTTGACGGTGTGCCAAAAAATCAATGGTTTTATACCGGTATGGATTGTTATATTCATTGTATTGAATCTTTAACAGGAACCTATTTGAATGCTTTTAGCCAGAGCTATGGTGAAAAATCGCTGGACCTCTGCAGGGAGGTGTATTTGGAAAAAGACAGCATTGATGAAGATTCTCAGGATAAATTAATGATGGCTTCCTGGCACGGAGGAATGAGCATAGCTTACTCACAGGTGGGCGTTGCCCATGCCATGAGCTACGGTTTGTCCTATTTGCTGGGCACAAAGCATGGGGTAGGGAACTGCATCGTATTTGATCAATTGGAGGAGTTCTATCCTGAAGGAGTTAAAGAGTTCAAGCAAATGGTTGTAAAACACGGGGTAGATATTCCGAAAGGACTTTGCAAGGATCTCACAAATGAACAATTTGATACCATGATCAACGTGGCGCTGAGTTTGGTTCCTTTATGGGAGAACGCCTTGGGGAAAGATTGGCAACAAACAATTACAAGAGAAAAGCTGAGATCCATGTATGAATTGATGTAATTATAGGACCAGCAAGAGATAAAATAATAAATAAACCAGAAAAATTAGCATTATGGCCAGTATAAGATTATTCAAGAAGGAAGTAAACAATGTTTTGTCAGAAGTGATAGAGCAGTGTTATGAAAGTCAGCTTTCAGGAGATGACAAGAACTATGAAAAGGCAGAAAAGATCATTGAGGAAGCCATTACAACTTTCGACGAGATAATTGAAAAGTTGTATCAAAATGATATTGAGGACTATAAGTCGCATTTTAAAGGGTTGCGCACCGAACTAAATAAAAAGCACGAAAAGATGTCCAAAGACATTTCAAAGCTAACACATTGATATTCTGTATTTTGAATTTCAAATTTTGCAATTAAAAAAAAATTCGTTACTTTGTACGAAGTGTTCCTAAGAATGCGTTGTATATTTTTTAAAAAAAGATATTTATGGCAAGAGCAATATTAGATTACACCAAGACAATTTTGAAAAAAGTTAGTTTTGATGTTCATTTGTTTTGTAAGGAATTAAAAAAAGCTGTGAAAAGGTTATTACCATTTGAAGTTGAAGAATTGAGAATCTGGCTGTTGCAATATACGGCAGACAGACCGGAGCTGTACCCGAGTATAGCCCTTATTGAAAAATAAACCTAAACTTCTACTGATTTCTTGTTCAGTGGACTGATTATCTTTACATCCTGAAAGGTAATTGCTCCTCTGATGACTGCATCTATGGAGTTTTTTAAGGCTTCTATGAGTTGCATTTTCAGTTGTGACTTGTGATAGATCAGGCTCACTTCTCTTGCAGGAACGGTATTTTCGAATTGTTTGAGGAATTGCTGGTCTTGTTCGGGAAGTTCCAAGGTATGCAGATATGGGATGAGCGTCATACCCAAACCTTCCTTACTCAGTTTAATCAGCGTATCGATGCTTCCGCTTTCAAGCTGGAACTGACGATGGTCCATCATATTTTTGTTCTTACAAATATTGATGACGCTGTTTGTAAAGCAATGCCCTTCTTCTAAAAGCAAGACATCATCAATATCCAATTCATCTTCTGAAATATATTCTTTTGCCGATAAGCGGTGGTCATCCGAAACGAATGCGACAAAAGGCTCATAATACAGAGGCCTTTCTTTGATGGCTTCATTTTCCAATGGCGTGGCCGCAATACCTGCGTCAAGGTGCCCGTCATTTAATTTTTTGATGATCTCCTCTGTGGTCAATTCTTCAATCATCAATTTGACCTTGGGATACTTCTTTAAAAAATTTTTGAGAAAATAAGGGAGCAATGTGGGCAAAATAGTGGGAATGATCCCAAGTTTGAATTCTCCTCCAATAAATCCCTTTTGCTGATCTACGATATCCGTGATCCGATTGCTTTCATCCACGATAAGCCTGGCTTGTCTGATAATTTTTTCACCAATTGTGGTCAGTTCTATGGGTTTCTTCTTTCTGTTGAAAATGGTAACATCCAGTTCATCTTCCAATTTTTGAATTTGCATCGAAAGGGTGGGTTGTGTGACGTAACTATGCTCTGCTGCCTGTGTAAAGTTTTTATATTCTGCTACAGCCAGCACATATTTCAATTGCGTAATCGTCATAGGTATCAATTTTTTTGATAAAGATATTAAAACTATCAATAAACCTGATCAAATAAAACGATCAATTTTTGCGAAATTTGAATGAAATTAAAAATCAAGAAATGATGACTAAAACGATGTTAGGATTGGACAGGAAAAAAGTAGCCGAATTAAACATGAGTTTAAATGAACTACTGGCAAATTTTCAAATTTATTACCAGAATTTGAGAGGATTACACTGGAATATTAAGGGTAAATCCTTTTTTGAATTACACGCAAAGTTCGAAGAACTATACACAGATTCACAAGAGAAAATAGACATGATTGCAGAGCGGATTCTCACGCTGGAAGGTACCCCTTTGCATACCTTTTCAGATTACGTGGAATTGGCCAAGGTGCCTGTTGGCAAAAACATTTCCGATGACATCGCATCTGTTGACCTGATCGTTAAATCGCTTACCAGGCTGCTTGAGATCGAAAGGCAAATATTGATTCAGTCTGAAGAAGCTGTTGATGAAGGTACAAATGCGATGATGAGCGACTTTATTGCTGAACAGGAAAAAACAGTTTGGATGATGAAGGCCTGGCTATCATGACAGATGCAATAAAAAAAACACCCATCAATTGATGGGTGTTTTTTTTAATACAAGTCCCAGAATTCTCTTTTTTTATTGAGTTCTTTCTCGCTTTTATCATAATCTTCCACCTTGGTCACTTTGAGAAATGAGGGGTGTTGTTCGATGGCATATTGCAGCTTTTCAACAATGTCATCAATGCTGTCATTTTCATAATCAATATCCATTGGCTTTTTAATAACCATGGATTGTAAAATCCCTCTTTTTTTGATCATCAGGCCTTTTTTGTCAAAGGACCTCCTGAATCCGTCAATGACCACGGGTATGACAATCGGCTTGTTTTGTCTTATAATATGAGCAGTTCCCCTTCTGATGGGTTTAAATGGTGTTGTTGTACCCTGAGGAAATGTAATGACCCAACCATCTTTCAAGGCCTTGGTGATATTGGAGACATCCGATAATTTCACCTGTTTTTTGACCTCTTTTCCTTTTTCTCTCCAGGTTCTTTCAATAGAAATTGAGCCCCCGTAAGCCATGATCTTCGGCAGTATGCCGGCACGCATGGTTTCTTTCGCTGCCACAAAATATATGTTTAGTTTTGGCTGCCACAAATAGCCAACATCCTTTATGCTATCCACACGTCCGCTCAAAGCGGCATTAAACACGTGCAACATGGCAGCAACGTCAGCAAAATAGGTTTGATGATTCGCAACGAAAAGGACATTGTTTTCCGGTAAATCTCTAATGATTTCGGATCCTTCAATTTGTAATTCGTTGAACCCCCGATACCTTCTGTGCGAAAACAAACCCAATATCCGGATCAAAGTTTTTTTAATAAAAAGACTATTTCCGAAGACATCTTTTTTAAATAAAGCCATTCTTTAATATTTGCGCAACAAACTTAAAAAAATTAATGTAGATTTTCTTTGATTAAGTCTTTAATTTCACTCAACATCATCGCAGTAGCGCCCCAAACCGTCTGATCATTGAATCTGAAACAGGGGACATCAATATTTTTCATATAACTTGTTGTCAGATTTTGCGTGGTCACCGTGGAATCGTCCAGCAGGTCGGCCAGTTGTACTTCAATAACCTGGTCGACTTCATGGTTGATGTTGAATACAGGCCGCTGCGCTGTGATTCCCAAATAGGGTCTTACCAAAAAATTGCTTGGAGGAATAAAGGTGTCTGTCAATGTCTTTTTTATGATGACCTCATCCATTCGAACGCCCACCTCTTCATAGGCTTCACGGAGAGCCGTTTTTTTAAGGCTTTGATCACTTTCTTCAAATTTGCCTCCCGGAAAACTTATCTGTGCTCCATGGGTTCCCCTGTAGTTGGCTCTCAATGTCAATAAAAAAAAAGTTTCATTTTTATTTCCCGGATAAAAAAGGGCCAATACAGCCGCCCTTTTTATATCTTTATTTTGAATCTTGTCAAGATCTGGCATCCGTCTTTCTTTCGGGATCATTTTTAAATGAGATATGACACCCTTGCTTTCTAACCGGTCAAGCTTTGAAATCAAGGATAAAAAGTGATCAAATTCCATTGAAAAGTAATATTTTTACAAATGCAAATTTACAATTATTCCTTCAATCTGTCTGTAGGTCTGGAATTCGAAAAATTTCTCAATGAGGAATCGTTCAAGTTAATTTAAAATCTTTTATCTGTTAAGGAGAATTGATTTTAATTGTAAGTATGAATAATTAATACGACTTCATTAGTCTAAAAAATAAATATGAATATAGGAATAGTTTGTTATCCAACCTATGGGGGAAGTGGTGTTGTAGCCACAGAATTAGGAATGGCCCTGGCTCAAAAAGGACACCAGATTCACTTTGTAACTTCCCACCAACCTGTCAAATTAAATTTTTTGAACCACAACCTTCATTTTCATGAAGTTTTTGTTGAAAATTATCCATTATTTCATTACCAGCCTTACAATCTTGCCCTGTCAAGTAAGTTGGTAGAATCTGTAGAGAAATACAAACTGGACCTTTTGCACGTGCATTACGCCATTCCGCATGCCTATGCTGCTTATATGGCAAAGCAGATGCTCAAAGACATTGGTATAGACATTCCGATCGTGACAACCCTGCATGGAACAGATATCACCCTGGTAGGGAGCCACCCTGTTTATAAGCCTGCAGTTGAATTCAGCATCAACCATTCTGATGCGGTCACTACCGTTTCTCAGAGTTTAAAAAATGATACGCTAAGGCTTTTTAGCATTAAAAAGGAAATTGAGGTCATATATAATTTCATTGATTTTGAAAAAATAGAAGCCATTGAAAAGGACGAATTACTGAGATGCAATCTCGCGGATCCGGGAGAAAGGATCATGACTCATGTCAGTAACTTAAGACCCGTTAAAAGGATCCTTGATGTACTAAGAATTTTCCATAAGGTACAGCAACAGATACCTGCCAAGCTTATTTTGGTTGGAGACGGCCCTGATAAAGAAAAGGCCAATCTGCTGGCCAAGGAGCTGGGCATTAATGAAAAGGTTCTCTTCTTGGGAAAAAGCGACGAGATCAGAAAAATTCTTTACCTTACTGATTTATTCCTTTTACCTTCTGAGACTGAAAGTTTTGGACTGGCTGCATTGGAGGCCATGGCAGAAAAAACTCCTGTTATTTCGAGTAATACCGGAGGCCTGCCAGAGGTAAACATCCATGGTGTGACAGGATTTTTGAGTAATGTTGGCGACGTGGATGATATGGCAAAAAATGCAATCTATATCCTCGAAAACGATCAGCGTCTGGAAGAATTTAAAAATAATGCTTATGAATCGGCGCACCAGTTTTCAATTGACAAGATCCTCCCCAAATATGAAGAGTTGTACAGGCGTGTGATCAAAAATCAAATGTAGACAAACCAATCACTCCGATCTGTTTTATTTTTGCATATAGTACAAGAATCCTTCTCTTACGAGCTCCGGATTGATCTGTACATCCATCCGGCATTTTTCCATACCTTCAAGCAACACAAAATTTACTTTGCCGCTGACGTTTTTTTTGTCGTATTTCATCAGTCCAATGATCTTGTCAAGATCATCCGTTTCAATAGTGAAATCTCCGTAAAACCCTTGAACAAATGCTTTTAGCTCATGAGTCAGGTCAAGAGGGAAACCATTGAGTTTCACAGAATAATACAATTCAATGATCATACCTACTGCGATCGCTTCCCCATGGGTCAGATCCGGTTTGGAGGTGGATTCAAGAAAATAGGATTCTATGGCATGTCCTGCGGTGTGTCCAAAGTTCAAGGATTTCCGAAGGTTATTTTCGAGAAGGTCCTGCAGCACCACATCATTTTTGATCTCTATAGATCTGTGAATCAAATGGGTAATTTTTTTCAGGTCTATGTCGGTAAAATTTTGAATCTGTTCCCAAAGCTGCCTGTCAAAAGTGAAGCCGTATTTAATGATTTCGGCCAGACCGGACCTCATTTCTCTTTTCGAAACGGTTTTTAGAAAGTCCATATCGATCAGCACCATTTCGGGATTGCTGAAAAGCCCTATCTGGTTTTTCAATACGCCCAGATCCACCCCTGTTTTTCCACCAACCGATGCATCGACCATACTCAGAAGGGTAGTAGGTATATTGATAAAATTAATTCCTCTTTTAAAAGTGGAGGCAACAAAGCCGCCCATGTCTGTGATCACACCGCCTCCGAGGTTGATCATAAGCGACTTTCTGTCTGCACCAAGGTCCGATAATTGGTTCCATAGAAAACTGCAGGTATCAATATTTTTATAGGCTTCGCCTGCACTGATCTCAATAACCTCATGGCTCAGATTTAAATTTGCTTTGTCAAGAAAGCCCTGCAAACAGTATTTTTTTGTATTGGAATCGACCAGTATGAAAATTTTTGAGCAAAAATTTTTCTCCAAGTATTCATGCAAAGCAGCATAGGCATTTTCCTGAAAATGCACGTAATAATCGGTAGATAATATTGAGGTCATAAAATTGAACTTTTGTCATGCAAATAACGGTGAAATATTTGAAAAAAATAAATCACACTGAGTATCTTTGTGGAAAATAAAAAATACATGGATCATCTTTTTAATAATACTGAAGTAGCCTTTGGTTTAAAATCGGATTCAGAGCTGGAACGCGCCTATTTTCTGTTCCGCTTAATCAAAAGTGAACCCCTGGTTAAAATTGGCACTGCTGTAACAAAATTTGCCTTGAAATCATCTCTTCCTGTTGAGGGTTTGATCAGAGCCAGTGTTTTTGATCATTTCTGTGGGGGAGTCAATGAAAAGGATTGCATGCCCATCATTGATAAAATGTTCAGTAAAGGAGTATATTCTGTACTAGATTATTCTGTGGAAGGAAAGGAAGAAGAGACACAGTTTGACAGGGTCATGGAAAAATCTTTGGCTCTGATTCAATTCGTCAAGGAAAAAGAGGCCTTGCCTTTTGCCGTTTTTAAACCCACGGGTTTCGGCAGGCTGAAAATATACCAGAAAGTATCTGAAAAGGCTGTTTTGACCGAGGATGAGAAGCTCGAATGGCAACGTGTGTTAGATCGTTATGACCGCGTGGCCAAGGCCTGTTTTGATCAGGATGTCTGCCTGTTGGTCGACGCTGAGGAAAGCTGGATGCAAGATGCAGCAGATGATATTCTTGAATCTCTCATGGAACAATACAATAAGAAGAAAGTCATCATATTCAGCACCCTGCAATTGTACCGTCATGACCGAATGGATTATTTGAAAAAATTACATCAAAGGTCACGTGAAAAGGGTTTTAAAATAGGAATGAAACTGGTTCGGGGCGCCTATATGGAAAAAGAAAGGGAACGAGCCCAGATTAAAAAATACCAGGACCCCATTTGTGCCACCAAGGCATTGACTGATGAAAATTTTAATGCGGTTCTTGATTATATGTTTGAAAACCTGGAAGACATGGCCATTTTTTGCGGTACGCACAATGAGGAAAGCTCTTACCTTTTCATGGATAAGATCAATACATCTGACTATTCAAAATCAGACCCGAGATTATGGTTCGGCCAGCTTTACGGAATGAGTGATCATATTTCCTTTAATCTTGCAGCACAAGGATTCAATGTGGCAAAATACCTTCCGTTCGGACCGGTTAAAGACGTGATGCCCTACCTGATCAGACGGGCCGAGGAAAACACATCTGTTGCCGGGCAAACCAACCGCGAACTGGATTTGATCAGCAGAGAGAAGAAGCGTAGAAAAGTTTAAATGTCGACAAGAAATATTTCTATTAATATTTATTGGACCATGCTTGTCCTTTTGGGCATGGATGCTTATGTTTATTTGGCATTGCAAAGGAGCATGCGCACGCACAAGTGGAAGCATTTTTTAGTCATTCTTTACTTTGTGGCCGTCTGCATGGGTTATATCGGGTTTTATTTTCTGTACACCACGTTTATGTTAAAACCGCTTCAGGTGAACCTGGTACAGAATTTATTCATAGGTTTTTTCTTTTCTTTTTTTGGATTTAAATTATTGCTCATCCTGTTCTTCCTTTCTGAAGACCTTGTACGACTTTTGAAACTGGTTTTTTTGTTCCTTTTAAATTTATTCAGAACCGAAAAAGTGACGCAAACGAAAAATGGCAGAAGAAATTTTATCAGACAAACCGGACTGATCGTCGCGTCCATACCCTTTGCCTCTATGCTCTTTGGAATTACCAGAGGTAAATACAATTTCAAGGTTAATCAGGTTAAACTTTCTTTAAAAAACCTGCCGAAGGCCTTTAGCGGGTATAAAATTGTTCAAATTTCCGATATACATGCGGGTAGTTTTGACAACAGGGATGCGATTCAGGAAGGCATTGAGATGGTCAATCAGCAAAATGCGGATTTGATTCTATTTACAGGTGACCTTGTAAATAATGACTCACGGGAGATCCTGCCGTTTATTGAGGACTTTAAGAAACTGAGTGCTCCTGACGGGATTTTTTCCATTTTAGGAAATCATGATTACGGTGATTACAAAAAGTGGGATTCGGAGCAGGATAAAAAAGACAATATGCAACTGCTTTATGATTATCAGAAGGAATTGGGTTTTACCTTGTTGAACAATGAGAATGCAACAGTTCGCAAAGGAGATGATGAAATTGGGATCTATGGCGTTGAAAACTGGGGGAATCCACCTTTTCCCCGAAAAGGAGATCTGGATGTGGCTCTGAAAGGCTTAGAAACTGCCGGCTTTAAGATTTTGATGACGCATGACCCGACGCATTGGAACAAAAAGGCAGTTGCTCATCCCGTCCACTTTGACCTGACTTTATCTGGCCATACGCACGGCATGCAGCTCGGTATAGAAATCCCGGGTTTTAAATGGTCTCCCATTAAATATGTTTACCCGCAATGGGCCGGTCTATATGAAAAAGAAGGGCAGTTGTTATATGTCAACAGAGGTTTTGGATTTCTCGGTTTTCCGGGGAGGGTAGGTATCTGGCCCGAAATCACAGTATTTGAATTGGAACGAAAGGAATAAATGTTATGTTTAAAATTTTTGGAGGAAGTAACAGATCGAATCCTGAGAATGGTGAAGATTTGAAAATAGAACTTATTGGAATTGATCAGTGGTCACAATTGCTGGCCGAATCTGAAAACCGGCCTGTCTTTATCTTTAAGCACAGTAGCAGGTGTGGAACAAGCTCCATGGTATTGAGAAGATTTGAAAAACAAATGCGTGACAGGGAGCAAACTTATTACTTTCTCAATATTTTTACCCACAGGACTTTATCTAACATGATCGCTGAAGCGCTGGAAGTCAGGCATGAATCTCCCCAGGTGATCGTATTAAAACATGGAAAGGTATTCAAGCATGGGTCGCATTTTGGAATTTTAGACATCCTTCAGTCGATACCTTATTGACTCATGCATTTTTTTATGGGGCATAGGCTTTCTTAACTTTGCCCTTGCATTCCCCAAAACCAATTCTGACCTCATTATTTTGGCAGAACCCTCTCATGATTACCGTATCGCCGTTTTGAATAAATTTTCTTTCTGTACCATCATTCATTTTGACAGGGTTTTTACCGGCCCAGGTCAACTCAAGCATAGAACCAAAGCTTTTTTTGTCTTTACCCGAAATTGTACCGCTTCCATAAAGGTCTCCTGTACGGACGTTACATCCGTTGACAGTCTGGTGAGCCAACTGTTGTGAAATGCTCCAGTAAAGGTTCTTGAAATTGGTAACACTCACCAGCGTTTCTTCTTCTTTTTTGGGTTTAATTGAAGTCTCAATTTGTATGTCATAACTTGAATCTCCCTCTTCCGCTAAATAGGGCAAAGGTGCAGGTACCTGATCAGGTCCCTTTGTTTTAAAAGGTTCAAGGGCATCCAGCGTAACGATCCATGGTGAAATTGTAGTCGCAAAACTTTTTCCCAGAAAAGGGCCAAGCGGCACATATTCCCATTTTTGAAGATCTCTTGCACTCCAGTCATTCATCAATACCATGCCAAAAATATAATCTCTGGTATCAGAGAGGGGGATGGATTTCCCTAATTTATTTGCATCAGTTGTTATAAACGCCATTTCGACTTCAAAATCCAATAATTTTGAAGGGCCAAAAACAGGAGATTCAGCACCGGAAGGCATGGTTTGCCCTACGGGTCTCCTGACCTTGGTTCCTGACACCACAATCGAAGAGGCCCTTCCATGGTAACCTACTGGCAAGTGAAGCCAATTCGGAAACAGGGCATTTTCTGGATCACGAAACATGCTTCCAACATTCATCGCATGATCTTTACTGGAGTAAAAATCAGTATAATCCCCGATTTGAACCGGTAAGAGCATTTCGACCTGGTCCATCTCAAAAATAACGGTATCCCGGTGCTTTTCCTGATCTCTTAGCTTAGGGTTGGTCTCGTCGAAAATGTCAGCAATACGATTTCTAACCAAGCGCCAGGTCATTCTTCCGTCGGTGATGAAGTCATTGAGCGTGTCTTGCATGAAGATGTCATCGGTAAGGGGTATGCCTTCAAAATAGCCCAGCTGGTGAAGGGCCGCCAGATCGATGGCATAATCTCCGATTCTGGTTCCTATGGTCGTGATGTCATCCCTGGTTAAAAAAACACCAAAAGGAATGTTCTGTATCGGAAAATCCGAATTCTTGTTCACATCTAACCAGGATTTTCGGTTTGGATTGTTGGCAGTTATCTTCATGATTTTTGAGAATTTAATAAAAAATTATCTTTAATTTGGGAATACCATGATTCCTATTCAAATATATAAGTTTCTTACTATTTGAAGAATGAATTTACTACTTTTGTGATCATATTTAACATTATCATAAAATCTATATTCATGCACCGAGATCAAATCATTTTTGACCTGATATCAGAGGAAAAGAAAAGACAGACCAATGGCTTGGAATTAATAGCTTCAGAAAATTACGTAAGTGATCAAGTAATGGAAGCAGCAGGGTCAATTCTCACAAACAAATATGCCGAAGGATATCCCGGAAAGCGCTATTATGGCGGATGTGAAATTGTTGATCAGGTGGAACAAATAGCGATAGACAGGGCCAAAACCTTATTCAATGCCGAATACGTTAACGTGCAGCCCCATTCGGGTTCTCAGGCCAACACAGCAGTCTATCAGGCCGTGCTGAAACCGGGAGATACCATTTTAGGTTTTGATCTTTCTCATGGAGGGCACCTGACGCATGGTTCACCGGTTAATTTTTCGGGCAAATTGTATAAAACTGCTTTTTACGGTGTTGAAAGGGAAACTGGTGTTTTGAATTATGATAAGATACAGGAAAAGGCCATCGAGGTAAAGCCGCAATTGATCATTGCAGGTGCTTCGGCTTATTCCAGAGATATTGATTTTAAAAGATTCAGGGAGATTGCCGACAGTGTGGGGGCAATGCTTCTGGCAGACATTTCTCATCCTGCAGGCTTGATTGCCAAAGGGATACTGAATGATCCCATTCCTCATTGCCATATTGTGACAACAACAACCCATAAAACTTTGAGAGGACCGAGGGGAGGGATTATTATGCTAGGTAAGGATTTTGAAAATCCTTTTGGAGAAAAAACCCCGAAGGGAAAAGTGAAAATGATGAGTACCTTGTTGAATTCTGCTGTCTTTCCTGGTATTCAAGGCGGGCCTTTAGAGCATATCATTGCTGCCAAGGCTGTTGCCTTTGCAGAAGCCCTGGAGGATGAATTCCTGAGCTATCAGATTCAGGTGAAAAAAAATGCGGCAGCTTTGGCCAAAGCTTTTGTCGATAAGGATTACCACATTATTTCGGGAGGAACTGACAATCATATGATGCTGATTGACCTGAGAAACAAAAATATCACGGGTAAAGAGGCAGAGAATGCCCTTGTCAAAGCGGATATTACAGTGAATAAAAACATGGTGCCGTTTGATGACAAATCTCCTTTTGTGACTTCAGGAATCCGGATTGGATCTGCAGCCATTACTACAAGAGGGTTGAAGGAATCAGACATGGGGGCGATAGTCGATCTCATTGATGAGGTCATTTTGAATTTTGAGAACACTTCAGTTTTAGAAAGTGTGGCTGAAAAGGTGAATGAACTCATGCAAAGCAAACCTCTTTTTACAGCGAACTGAAAAATTTTATGATAATAGTCAGCTAATCTCGAAGTGATTTACAGTATTTTTACGTGTAAAACTCTTCAGGTATGGGATTGCATTCTGTTAAGGCAATTGAAAGTTTAAGGGAGCGAAAGGATTTTTTGTATCATTTGCTGAATGATTTAGAGGCCCTGGAATTGATGCTGGAGAGGGATGTTTTTGAAAAAGGTATTCAGAGGGTAGGGGCAGAACAGGAATTATGCCTTGTGGATAAAAATTATTTACCTTCAAACAATGCTCTAAAGGTTCTTGAAAAGATCAATGACCACCATTTCACCACCGAACTGGCCCTTTTTAATTTGGAGATCAACTTGGATCCCGTGCCTCTTAGGGGTAACTGCTTTGCCGAAATGGACCGGGTTCTGAACCATTTGCTTTCGAAAGCAGACAAAGCTGCCCGAAGTATTGATGAGAACAAGATCATTCTTACCGGAATTCTTCCCACACTGAGAAAAAAGGACTTGATTTTTGACAACATTACGCCACATCAAAGGTATAAGGTCATGAATCAGATCTTAAAAAAAATTAGGGGTGACGACTTTTTGTTAAAGATCAAGGGGGTGGATGAGTTGATCCTGAATCATAAATCCATTTTATTTGAGGCCTGCAATACCAGTTATCAAATGCATCTTCAAGTTCCTATGGATCAAATTGTTGACAAATATAATTGGGCACAGGTCATTGCCGGCCCCGTGATGTCCATTACCGCTAATTCTCCTTTGCTGCTGGGCAGAGAATTGTGGAGTGAAACCAGGATTGCCTTGTTTCAGCAAAGTGTTGATCTTCGAAACCGGTCCTATTTGCTGCGTGAACAAAAGCCGAGAGTTTCCTTTGGAACTGCTTGGATCAAAGATTCAGTGATTGAACTTTATCAGGATGATATCACGCGTTATACCCCATTGCTGACAACCGATTTTGATGAAGATGCACTGGCCGTTCTCGAGCACGGAAAGGTTCCCAAATTGAAGGCCATTAATGTGCATAACGGTACCATTTACAGATGGAACCGATTGTGCTATGGCCAGAACAACGGTGTTCCTCATATGAGGATTGAGAACAGGTATATACCGGCCGGGCCAAGTGTAAAGGACCAGGTGGCAAACACGGTTTTTTGGGTGGGCTTGATGATGGGCATGCCGGACAAATATAAAAAGGTACAGGATATCATCCCTTTTAAAGATGTAAAAGGTAATTTTATCAATGCTTCGAGAACCGGCATCAATACCTTCTTTAACTGGTTTGGAAAAGGTATCTCAGCCAAAAGACTGATTCTTACAGAGTTATTGCCCATCGCTTATCAGGGTTTGGTAAAGTGCAACATAGACAAAGAAGACATTACCTATTATCTTAACATCATAGAAAAAAGGACGGAGACGAGAAAGACCGGAGCCGAATGGATTACAAGCAGCAACCGTCAATTGTCTGATCATATGACAAAAGATGTTGCCAATGCAACTTTAACGGCGCATATGTATCGCAACCAGCAGGAGGGCAAACCGGTTCATGAATGGCAGATCGCAAAAGACAATGATTTGCTCCACTTGGATGTTGAATATTCCAAACTGGAAAAATTCATGACAACAGAAGTTTTTGTTGTCAGAGAAAATGATCTGGTGGAACTCGTCGCTAAAATAATGGAATGGCGCAATATTCATCATATACCGGTAGTCA
The DNA here is from genome assembly GCA_024644745.1 of Flavobacteriaceae bacterium. Taxonomy (GTDB): domain Bacteria; phylum Bacteroidota; class Bacteroidia; order Flavobacteriales; family Flavobacteriaceae; genus Lutimonas. The sequence goes on along the minus strand of JAHEHF010000001.1, from coordinate 37,267 downwards.
ATGACCATAACAAAGTAACCGGTATCATCACAGACAAGAATATAAGGAAGCTAGCGGGCAGAGATCAAAAACTCATTGTGGCCAAAGATATTATGATCCAAAATGTGATTACCGTTGATGCTGATACTTCAATACAACAAGCCAACAGGATCATGATTGAAAATAAAATAGGTTGTTTGCCCATATTGGAGTTGGGTGAACTGGTTGGAATACTGACCAAGAATGATTTGAATAAATTACTCCATAAATAACTGGAATGGACAGATCAGCAGGCGGCTCAAATATAGCATATGATTATAGCCAAAGGGTTATGGGTGAATTTTATGGTGTGAATCAAAGTCCCACCGTGATTGTATTTGCCGGAATTCATGGAAACGAAAAGGCTGGTGTCAAGGCCATTAACATGGTATTAGAGAAAATCAAAGACGGGCACATGCGCTTTGAAGGAAACCTGTATTTTATTTTAGGAAATATCAATGCCCTGAATAAACATGTTCGATTTGAAAAAGTGGATCTGAACCGGATATGGCGTAATGAGAATCTGCAAGATTTCAAAAATAAAAGCGTAGACCTGTCTGCAGAATCCAGAGAGCAATTTGATATTTTTGAAATAATTCAGAAAATTCTGAGCCATGGCAAAGGCCCGTTCTATTTTCTGGACTTGCACACGACCTCGGCTTCTTCCGTTCCATTTATAACGATAAGTGATTCCCTGAACAACAGAAAGTTTTCTTCTAATTTTCCCATTCCTGTAGTTTTGGGTATCGAGGAATACCTGAACGGACCTTTATTGACCTTTATCAATGAATTTGGTCATGTTGCCCTTGGCTTTGAAGGAGGGGCTCATGACGATCCGGTTTCAGTTATCAATTGTGAAGCATTCATATGGAAAGCACTGGTCCATTCCAAATGTTTGAAAAGGGATCAGATAAAGAACTTTGAACATTACCAGTTGGTGCTGACCGAAAGTTGTTGCAAATACCAATTCTTTGGTATCAATTACAGATACCAGCTGGAACCTGATGAATCCTTTGTTATGGAGGAAGGCTTTGAGAACTTTGAGCCGATCAGAAAAGGCCAGTTGTTGGCCAGGAGCAATGGAAAAGTAATTAGAGCCCATCGTTCGGGTCGTATATTTATGCCCCTGTACCAGGAATTGGGTGAAGAAGGATATTTCATACTGCATAAAATTTCCAAATTTTGGTTGAAGGCCTCCATTGTTTTGAGAAAACTAAAGATCAACCATTTCTTGAGGTTGATACCCGGTGTTCGCAAGGAAAAAGGCAATAATTACACTCTGATCGTCGATCCGAAAATTGCCAGATTCATGGCCAAGGAAATCTTTCATCTTTTTGGTTACAGGCAACAGATTTACAAAGACGACAAACTGCATTTTATCAAACGGGACAGGAAAGTAACCGGATTTGAATAAGCTTATTTATTTGAGTCAGCAAATTTGATATCAAAGTAATTCCTGATGATACCCAGCGCAAACTGGCTGGCGATTTCATTGGCGAATTTCGGAAAATCAATATGAGCATTGTCGTTAGAATGATCAGATATCGTTCTGATGATGGTGAAAGGAACTTTATACTCATGGCAAACCTGGGCAACTGCAGCACCCTCCATTTCTACACACAGCACATCCGGTAATTGTTTCAATATATTACCAAGTTGTTCTGCGCTTGAGATAAATTGGTCTCCTGAGGCAATATCACCGATGTGAATTTTCGGGGAGTTTATACCAAGCGATTCAAGTGAGGTTTTTGGGATATACTGCCCGATTTCTTTCATGAATATTTTGGTGGCCTTATGCATTTGAAGTCTGGAATTCTGATCTGTTTGAAATGATTTTTTACCGAGTAGAGGTATTTCAAATTGTCCTACCAGGGGGCTGGCATCCATATCGTGCTGATAAAGAGATTGACCAATTATGAGGTCTCCAATGCTGATATGCATTTGTGCAGCACCGGCAACCCCGGTAAATATGATTTCTTCTATGGCAAAATCATTGATCAACTGGGTGACGGTGGTAGCTGAGGCTACCTTGCCCCATCTTGAAAAAACGAGAACCACATCCTGATCAAATAGGGTTCCCTGGTAGTAGGTACGCATCCCTTTTTGCAATTTTGCACTGATCTTAAGTTGCTTCTGCAGGGCCTGAATTTCTTCTTTCATGGCACTGATGATTCCGATGCTCATGATGATAAAATGGTTTGTCCGTTATATGATTTTGCCATCTTTCATTTCCAGTTTTCTGTCGGCCATGTTGGCCAGTTCCTGATTATGGGTAACGATCACAAATGTCTGTTCGAATTTTTCGCGCAGTGTAAAAAATAATTCATGCAGATTTTTAGATGAAGCGGTATCCAGATTTCCGCTGGGCTCATCCGCAAAGATCACATCCGGTTGATTGATCAGTGCCCTTGCTACAGCAACTCTTTGTTGTTCCCCTCCAGATAGTTCGTTGGGCTTGTGATGAACACGTTCTGACAAACCGAGAAAGTCAAGCAGTTCTAAAGCTTCTTTTTCGACCAAATTTTTTGGTCGATTGGCAATGAATCCGGGAATACAAACATTTTCCAAGGCTGTGAATTCGGGCAGCAACTGGTGGAACTGAAAGATAAATCCTATATGATTGTTTCTGAATTTTGACAAAGCCCTGTCACTGAGCTTTTTAATATTAATACCATTGATCACGAGACTTTCAGCAGAAGTTGGTTTGTCAAGGGTTCCAAGGATCTGAAGCAGGGTGGTCTTTCCTGCTCCACTGGGCCCCACAATAGCAACTATCTCACTTTTTTTGATGTGCAGGGCCACGCCTTTTAGAACTTCTAATTCACCATAGTATTTATGAATATTTTCGGCTTTGATCATGTTAAAAAAATATGCCGGTGAAAATACGATAATTTAGTGAGTTCCCAAAGATGGAATCCTTCAACATACAAAAAGGTTTTCTCAGGCTTTTTATCAGGAATGGTCTTTTTTAATCCAGCGCTTTACATTATTGTAATCCAGGAAATAGATCAGTTTTACTGACAAAAGATGTCCGTTAGGTTGTTCAAGGAGATCTGACAAATTTTCTCCAAATGATAAATCAGACCTGTCATCTTCGCTTTGAATAGAGTTTCTGTATAATGCAACCAGCTCGCTTCCTCTTGTGAACTGCCATACATATTGAAGATCGAGGTTCCAGCTATTAAAATTAAGATCCTTGTTCTCATCGTAAGGGTGAGGCATTAAATAGCCATCCTCCCCAAGTTCATAGTATTGTTCCTGATAGGCCACTTTTGACCAATAATGTCTGAAAGATACACTGAAAGAAGATTTGTCATTGAAACTGTACTTGCTCGAAAAACTGTTTTCAATTTGATTGTTTTGCCTAACTCCGAAAATAATGGTCTCATCATCTAAAGTATCCACATATCCGGGTTGATTTAAACTTTGATCGAGGGTAAATCCATAGGCAAATTCCAATTTATCGTTGATCCTGAATCTCGGGCCGACACCTAACTCATAGGAATACTCATCCGTTCCAAATCGATCTCTGTATTGCAGACGAATGTCAAAGGCAAGTCTTTTCCTAAAATCGGAAGAGAAATAAAATTCCACTCTATATTGACCATTTTGTTTCCAAAAGCGGCCTTCTGTTCTTGGTTCAAAGAAGTCAATTCTTTCACCAATGTTGGTTCCAAGTTCAAAGCCATAAGACAATTGTTTTAGATCCGTCGCAAAAAAATCTATTTCAGTATAATTACTGGTTGTAACACTTGGTTTAAACCTCCTGAAATGACCTGCAAAGAAACTTAATCTTAAAAAATTGAAATGTTTCGTTGGTTCGAAAATTCTGTAAGAAACATTACCCGTAAAATCGTTGAAGTTATTCGTGCGCTGAAAGCCCAAATCGTTTTTGTCATATGTGTCATCGGCAAACCTGTGCCTGAGACTATATCTTACTTGTCCAGTGGTTTTTTCAAATTCGAGTCTAGAAGCGAATCCGCTTTCGGCATGGTCGTTTTCACTAATATTACTCATGCTACCGTCACCACCAAGTCTGTATGAATTTAATGGGTTTGACAGGCTGAACACCAAAGATGATATGTTGGCATCTCTAAAATTACCTTCCCTTAATACATTTGTATTCACAAATGAAACAAAAGAATTCTTATTGAATTCTTGATCAATAACAAATACATTATAATTGGTTAGGGGTTCTGTTTTAATTTTTGAAATTTCTCCCGTTATTGTATCCTGAATCGTTGCAAAGGTGTTTTCCGTGATCGCATTGAGAACCCCAACACCCAGTCCTTTCTTTGATCTTCCAGTTACCTTCAGCGCATTGAGGACCTTAACTTGATCAGGATTTTCCAGGATTTCATTCTCTGCATAATCTTCTTCAATGTCTTCTCTGCCCACAGGACTACTTCCTATCCTTCTTGAAAAGAAAAGATTCCCCTTTTCGAGCAAGTCGGCACCTTCAATAAAGAATTGCCGTTGTTCTGAAAAAACCTGTTCAAAAGGGCCCAGATTCAACACAACATTATCAAAACCTGCTTGAGAAAAATCGGGAACCAAAGTAGCAAAGAGTGTAAAATTATCCGTGATACCATATTTTACATCCATACCAAAATTGAGATTTGTATCTGAATTTCCATCATAGTTATCAAGCACAAACGATGCAAAAGGAGAAAAACTTAATCGGGTAGGCGGAGTTATATTTTTAAGACCTTTCAGAAGTCCTGAATATTGGGATGGTCTGCCGGTTGATTTGTCAATATAATTCCAAACATATTGTTCTCGACTGCTTTCAATTCGTCTCTGGATATTCAGCCCCCAGGTCATGTCTTCGACTTCAGCAAATCTCAAAGCGGCATATGGGATCTTCATCTCAACATACCAGCCTTTTTCATCAAAGGACACTTCACTGAACCAAACTTCACTCCAGCTAAAATCTTCTCCATTGGCTGGTGAAACCTGAGCATCCAACTGAGTTGCTCCGGCAGTTACAAAGAATTCATATTCATTTTGTCCGTCATTATTAGGACTTATTCCAACAACAAAGAAATCTGAAGTTCCCCGGTTATCTCTTTCACTGAGTTGCCTCATGATTTTATCAGGCTCTGAATCATATAAATAAGCTCCCACATAGATAGCCTTATTGTTGTACAATATCCTGACTTCGGTTTTTTGATTCTCTGGCTCTGGATCGCCATCTCCCGGTCTGAACATGACAAAATCTTTGGCTATTTCCGCTCCATTCCATGCTGCATCATTAAGTTTTCCATCTATCACAGGAGGCTCATTAATTCTGTAGGCCTGAAGTTCTTTTTTTGAAGTTTGTGCACTTACGCTTAAAACAAATGATAGGCAGGAAAAGAGAAAAATATTTCTCATAAAAAGGCAATATAATGATGCTACTTGAGAGAACTAAAGTATATACCTCTGCATTAAAAATGTCTTAAGGAACTGTTAAACTATTCTCTTTTTGGATGATATTAAATAGAGTAATTTTAGAAAAAAAATTAAGAAAGCCTTTCCTTGTATCTCAATTAAATACTTACTTTTGTAGACGACAAAATTTAAACGACTAATTAATGAACTTACACGAATATCAGGGAAAGGAAATTTTAAATAGTTTCGGCGTTAAGATTCAACGGGGCATTGTTGCTGATAACCATAAGAAAGCAGTTGATGGCGCTAAACAATTAAGCGCCGAAACCGGCACAAGCTGGTGGGTGATAAAGGCACAAATTCATGCCGGAGGCCGTGGTAAAGGCGGTGGTGTGAAACTTGCCAAAAACCTTAAGGAAGTTGAAAGCATATCAAAAAGCATCATTGGGATGATGCTCAAGACCCCACAAACTCCACCTGAGGGTAAAAAGGTGAACCAGGTGTTGATTGCAGAGGATGTTTATTACCCGGGTGAAAGTGAACCAGAAGAATACTATATGTCAGTGTTGTTGAACAGGTCTACGGGTAAAAATATGATCATGTATTCAACCGAAGGAGGAATGGACATTGAAACTGTGGCAGAGGAAACGCCTCATTTGATCTTTACTGAAGAAATTGACCCGGCGGCCGGATTATTGTCTTTTCAGGCAAGAAAAATTGCCTTTAACCTGGGTTTGTCAGGAAAGGCGTTCAAAGAAATGGTTCGTTTTGTGACAGCACTTTATAAGGCTTATGTAGCTTCAGATTCATCTTTGTTTGAAATCAACCCGGTATTAAAGACCTCAGATGATATGGTGCTGGCAGTGGATGCCAAGGTGACCTTAGATGATAATGCCCTTTTCAGGCATAAAGATTATATGGATCTAAGAGACCTGAGAGAAGAGAACCCAATTGAGGTTGAAGCGAATGCCGTTGGTCTGAACTACGTTGATCTTGACGGAAATGTAGGATGTATGGTCAATGGGGCCGGACTGGCAATGAGTACGATGGATTTGATCAAACAATCTGGTGGTGAGCCGGCCAACTTTCTTGATGTCGGAGGTACCGCAGATGCTGAAAGAGTTGAAACCGGGTTCAGGATCATTTTAAAGGATCCAAAAGTAAAAGCGATACTTGTCAATATTTTTGGTGGAATTGTAAGATGTGACAGGGTGGCGCAAGGAATCGTCGATGCCTATAAAAACATGGGAGATTCAATCAAAGTACCCATTATAGTAAGATTGCAGGGAACAAATGCTGTCGAGGCAAAAGAACTTATTGACAGTAGTGGTCTGGATGTTATTTCTGTTGTTGAGTTCAAAGAAGCCGCAAACAAAGTGCAGGAAGTGCTCAGCTAAAAAATCTTCTTATGATACCAAAAAAAGGACTGATCAGATCAGTCCTTTTTTTTTATTTTTAGAAGGCATTGGTTCATTAAAATGAATGAGATTATTTCATTTTTTACCAATTCAGTGACTAAAGGTCTTAAGTATGACCTCAATATATTGTCAAAATAATCCTTTTTTTAGTGTTTTTGGCTTAATGGTTTTCCTTTATCGAGGATGGCAAAATTGATATAAAAAAAATATAATTCAAAAAAGACCCTAAGGTTTTTAAGAATTACAAATGATATTTATACAAGCATAAAATACTGAAAATCAACACTTAAATTCTAAAATTATTGAAAATACTGGTGTGATTTTCGGCCTAACCGTTTTCAGGGAGATTTAAAATTCCCATTTTTATCTATTGTTTGATACAGATCTTCTGACTTACATTTGAACTATGGTTTTCAAGTGAAATCCTACTTCTTTAACAAAGTATAAAAATTTAACAATCAAATATGAGATAAAATTACTTTCTGAAATCTTGGACAATTGAAAGCGGCTGCATCTGATGAACCATCCTGTTCAAGATCTTAATAGAAAAAACACTTTACCTCTCTGTTGAATTTCTTTACGTCTTCATTTTTTCCTTCTTGAAATCAAATTCAAACTTTTGAATTGCTAAGTATTAACATAAATATTTCAATTATGAAAAAGATAACTTTATTATTCGCTTTTAGCATTGTGAGCCTGATTGGATACGCTCAACAATCCAATGAAATTTCAAATTCGATTTCGGAAAATATAAAACGTGAAATTGAATACATTATTGTACTGGATGATACCGAAGTAGACGGGAATATATATAATTTATTGAATGACAGCGAACTGTCTGAAAATAGTCTCATCGATTTTCACGCTCATGAACTCGCACATGATGCACCTGGATCTATTGATATCGAAAGTAAATTTATTGAGGGCGCTTTTTCTTACAATGAATATGCCTTGAATTATATAGCAGATCAAAAAGTTGATCTACCTACAGGGGCCTGAATTATAGAACCTGCAAAAGTTATCTTCCCAATCGTATAAAATTTTAATAACCATTTTAAACACAAACACCATGAAAAAAATTGTATTCATTATCGCCATTGCATGTACCGGATTAACCAGCTATGCTCAAGAAAATTTAACAAATCAAAAAGATCAGATCACCAAATATGTTACCACTTTTCCTAATGGAGAAGAGGCCATAACCATCACCGATAAAACATCATCGAGTACCCTAAAACTGGCCTCCGCAGATGATTTCTATAAATATGAAATTCTGGAATCGTCTAATCACGAGCTAGTTCACGGAGAGGTCAACAGGGGAAAGATCTGTGACATTGACAAATCAAAACTGGAAGAGGGAACTTATACCTTGAAAGTATATACAGATGATTTTGTGATAACTTCTGACATTACAATCTCTGGTGGAAACCAAGGTTTAAACAGCACCGTACAGTAAGAATACCATAACCTAAATCTATAACATGATGAAAAAGATAATTTTATTATTCGCCATTGCCATGCTTGGTCTATCAACATTTGCCCAGGCCGACACCAACAAACAGCCTGAGAGCGTTACCAAGTATATCACCACCTTCCCGAACGGGGAAGAAGCCATAAGCATTACAGATCGATCAGCTTCTGATAATCTGAAGCTCGCTTCAGCAGATGATTTCTATAAATATGAAATTCTGGAACCATCAAATCACGAACTCGTTCATGGATCAAACAATACCGGGAAAGTATGTGATATTGACAAATCAAAACTGGAGGACGGTACCTACACCTTAAAAGTATACACAGATGATTTTGTCATTACCTCCGATATAACCATATCTAACCCGTTGCAAAGAGAACGAAATTCAGCAGTCAACTAGGGAATGGTTTGGAGTATAAATTTAAAAACCAAATATGAAATACCTAATTAATTTTTCGATCATGATTATAGCTTATACAGGATCAGCACAAAATTCATCAGATAACAAAACTGAAAATTTGATTACAACTTTTCCTAACGGAGAGGAAGCTATAACCATCATCGAGAATTCAAAGTCCAATGTTTTAAAACTCATATCTTCAGATCGCTATGACAAATACAAAATGCTGGACCTGTCAAATCACGAAGTCAATCACCGCGGTGCCTATAAAAAAAGAGTCGATATGCTCAACGGTGTAAATCAAAAAAAAGGGGATTTTACAATTATAGCGTCTGGTGATGCACCAGACGCTTCACAAAAGGATTCAATTTTGGAACCCGATCAAGGCTCTTGATACAAACAAAGACGGAAAATTTATCATTTGGATTCATAAATCGCATTAATCAAAAAAACAAGAAGATGAAAAGGTTTAACGCATTAGCAATTAGCATTATAGTCATTACAGGCTTTATTCTGAGTCAGGATCTTAAAGCCCAGCAATTTACAAGGGTTGATCAAAATCCACATGATATTGTGTATTTCAGATCAGGCAACGAAGGAACACCACAGGTTAAAGTTGTTTACGGGAGGCCAAATGCTAAGGATGAAAAGGTTTTTGGTACCCAGGTTCCTTTTGGGGAAATCTGGAAAACCGGAAGCAATGAATCAACAGAAGTAAGGTTTTACTGTGATGTGATGTTTGGAAACAAATATGTAAAGGCCGGAAAATATGCCTTGTATACCATTCCAAACAAGAATTACTGGATCATCATTTTAAATGGTAAAACCGATACCTACGGGGCGCATTTTTATGATCCGAAGTACAACGTGGCAACGATTGACGTTCCTGCCGTAAAAGGCCAAATGATAGAAAATTTCTCTATCGGTTTTTCTACAGAGAACTACGGAACGCAAATGGTATTGGCATGGGCCGAAACAAGAGTCAAAATTCCATTATATACAGAGGAAAGACTCATATCAAAAATTTAGTTATTGATTAATTTTGTTTTATCCGAATTCGAAGCACGCCATATGTTTCCAAGGAGGGTGAAAATTCAAAAAAAAGGGGAGTTTTTTTAAAATAGGTTTATCCGGCTATTGGATAAACCTATTTTTATGTTCCGGAAGCTCAAGCGTACAAACCTTCTTTTTACCAAACCAGCGGTACCTGTTTCGAGCAACAAAATCGTACAAAGAATCCAGCCAGCTTCCTGGTAAAAATCCCAGGGGTAAAAATAATTTCCAGGGGAATCCTAAATGTCTGCAAATGACTAAAACTGCCTGAGATTTATCAAACATTTTACCCTGCTCCAGCAGGAGGAGAGAATCCAGATTATTATTTTTGTAATTATGGTGTAACAAAAGCTTTTTAGCGGCGTCTGATTGTATGGAAGCAAATAAGAACTGATTCTTTTTATCATGCCTGATTATAAATTTTACAGCATTATTGCAAAGGTTACAAACGCCGTCAAACAATAGGACAGAATGGTTTTCATGTAATGGCATTAAGCGAATTTAACAAAAATTGTTGAGGGTTTTAATAATCATTTAAATAGCTTCTGAATTTTATAAAAAAAGTCATCGAATGATTGTATTCAAGAATATCCACAAATCTTACCCGATGGGTAAAGAATCTTTGCATGTATTAAAAGGCCTTGACCTAGATATCAAAGAAGGTGAATTTGTATCTATTATGGGTTCATCCGGGTCAGGTAAATCAACCATGTTGAATATCATAGGTCTGTTGGATGGTCATGATGAGGGGGAGTATTATTTAAACGGACAGTTGATCGAAAAGTTGGATGAAAAAAAGGCAGCGATTCTCAGAAACAAATTTTTGGGCTTTGTTTTTCAGTCCTTTAATCTGATCAATTATAAAACTGCTCTGGAAAATATAGCACTTCCACTTTATTATAAGGGCATAAAAAGGAAGGAGAGAAACAAAATTGCTTATGAATACTTAGAAAAGGTGGGCCTGGCGGAATGGGCTGACCATTTACCCGGGGAGCTCTCCGGAGGTCAAAAACAGCGTGTGGCCATTGCACGTGCCCTGGTTACCAAGCCCAAAGTGGTGCTTGCTGATGAACCTACAGGCGCTTTGGATTCTGTAACTTCCAAGCAAGTGATGGAGCTTTTAAAAGACATTCATGATGAGGGTATGACCATCGTGGTCATTACCCATGAAGAGGATATTGCAGCCCAAACAGAGAGGGTTGTGAGATTGGTAGATGGGAAGATCATGAGTGATGAAAATGTAAAAATTGCATAATAAACATCTTTGAATTTTTAAATATGTTGGATTTAGATCGTTGGCACGAAATTTTTCAGTCCATTGGAAAAAATAAAATGAGGACTTTTTTGGGTGCCTTCACGGTTGCCCTGGGGATTTTTATTTTTACAGTTCTTTTTGGAATGGGGAACGGTTTGAAGAATACTTTTAAAGCTTTTTTTGTCGATGATGCCACCAACGTGATATTTATTTATCCCGGGAACACTTCCAAAGCCTATAAGGGGTTTAAGGAAGGAAGACGTATCCAGTTTAAAAATGACGATATTGAAGACATCAGGAAAAATTTTGGCAGCAAGATCGAATACTATTCTGGAAGAATTTACAAAAGTGCCCAGACTACTTTTAAGAATGAATCGGGCAATTATAATATTAGGGGGGTACATCCACAGCATCAGTTCCTTGAAAATACAATTATTACCGATGGTAAGTTCATCAATGAAATAGATATTGAAGAACAGACACGAGTGGTCGTGATCGGGCGATTGGTGGAACAGGATCTTTTTAAAAATGAACGTGCCCTGGGAAAATTCATTGAGCTTAACGGAAGTGCTTTTAAGGTGGTCGGCGTTTTTGAGGACGAAGGGGGTGACCAGGAGGAAAGAAATATCTACGCGCCTATCTCGACCCTTCAGTTGCAATACAAGAACACGGACGAAATTGACCAGATTGCCTTGTCTTATAACAAAGCGATCGGAGTTGATGGAGCAAGAAAACTCGCAGCGGATCTCAACAAATTTTTAAAGGAAAAACACTTTATCGCAGATAATGATCGAAGTGGAATTTTTATACGATCTGTATTTGAGAATTTTGAACAAAACATGCAATTTGCCAATGTGCTTCAAATCATAGTTTTATGGATCGGTATAGGAACCTTATTTGCAGGGGCTATTGGCATTGGTAATATCATGGTTTTTGTGGTCAAGGAAAGAACCAAGGAACTTGGAGTGCGAAAGGCTCTGGGTGCGACACCCGGATCCATTGTCGGACTCATCCTGCAGGAGTCTATTTTTATAACGGCCATTGCCGGATATTTGGGTCTGCTGACCGCGGTCTTTACCTTGAGCAGGATTGGCAACAATTTGGAAGAATATTTCATTACAGACCCACAGGTAAATACGAGTACGGTTGTATGGGCCACCGTCATATTGGTGGTTGTAGGAGCCATAGCAGGATACATTCCTGCAAGAAGGGCAGCCAGAATCAAACCTATTGTGGCTTTGTCTGATGATTAATGTTGGTAAGAATAAGAGATTATGAAATTTATATTTGATTATGATACCTGGCAGGAAATTTTCGGATCGATCCGAAAAAGCAAGCTGAGAACGGCCATTACGGTCATAGGTGTGCTATGGGGCATTTTCCTGTTTATAACCCTGTTGGGATCAGCGCGGGGTATGGAGAATGGTTTTGATCGAGAGTTCAGGAACCTGGCTACCAACAGTATATTTCTTTGGGCACAAAGAACAAGTATGCCTAACAAGGGTTTTCAGAGGGGCAGACAGCTGAGGTTGAAGATCCAGGATGCGGAAGCCATAAAAAGGCAGGTACCGGAAATCGCTTTCGTTGCACCGAGGAACGTCCAGGGTGTGTTCGGCGGTCCGCCGGCAAGGGTCAAAAGAAAAACAAATTCTAAAACCTACAAACTTTTTGGTGACTATCCCATTTTGGATAAAGTAAACAAAGTGAAACTACTTGAAGGACGCTTTATAAATCTCAATGATATAGAGTTCGAGAAAAAAGTTTGCGTCATCGGAGAAAAGATCGTTGATGAGCTGTTTGAAGCTGATGAACAGGTCGTGGGGAATTACGTTGAGATCAACGGCAGTTTTTTTCAGGTCATTGGACTTTATAAGGAGAGTACCAGTGGCGGGTTTGAACGGGATGATTCCATATATATCCCTTTTTCAACTTTTAGAAAAATAAATAATATGGGCGATAATATTGGATGGATGGTTATTGCTGCCAATAAGGATGCAGATATTACCCAGGTTGAAAAGGATGTAAAAACTGTTTTAAAAAGAAGGCACAATGTTCATTATGAAGATGAAAGGGCCTTTGGTTCTTTTAATTTTGGTGAAATGTTCAAACGTATCACTGGGTTTGTAGGCGGGATCAAATTCCTGACCTGGTTCGTTGGCATCGCAACGCTTATCGCGGGTGTCATTGCCATTGGCAGCATCCTGCTGATCACAGTAAAAGAAAGAACAAATGAGATAGGGATCAGAAGGGCCCTCGGGGCCACCCCTTTCAATGTAAAGGGGCAAATTGTGCTGGAATCCGTTTTCCTTACCCTGATCGCAGGGATATTGGGGCTCATTTTTTCAGGCATGGTTTTAATGGCGATCAATGCTTCAACCAAGGATATTGATTTTCCATTTACAAACCCGACAGTAAATATACCTATTGCCATTGGGGCCGTATTGGCCTTGGTAGTTTTCGGAACCATCATAGGAATGATTCCGGCCCACAGGGCTGTTAAAATAAAACCAATAGAAGCTTTAAGAGACGAATAAGAATAATCAAATTAAATAAATTCAGAAATGAAAAAAATTATAATATTTTCAGTTATTGGAATCGCATTTATAGCGGTACTGTTGTGGTTTGGAAAAATGAACAGCAAATCACCCATACAATTTGAAACTGAAAAACCATTTAAGACCAATATTGTTAAAAAAACTGTCGCAACTGGAAAAGTGACGCCACTTGAGGAAATTGAAATCAAGCCTCAAATCTCAGGTATTATTGATAAAATATTTCTGGAAGAAGGGGTCGAGGTTAAAAAAGGTGATCTTATCGCAAGAATAAGAGTAGTTCCCAATGAGCAGGCCCTGATCAGCGCTGAGGGAAGGGTTCAAAAGATGAGACTGGCCCTCGATAATGCTGAGATCATCTTCAACAGAAACAAAAAATTATATGAAAGTGGTGTCATTTCCAAAAAGGAGTTTGAAACCCTGGAACTGAATTACAACCAGTCCAAACAAGATCTTCTGAATGCCAAGAATGATTATATGATCATTAAAAAAGGGTCTACGGGTGCTTCGGGAACAACCAATACCAATATTCGGGCAGAGGTAGATGGTACGATTTTAGAAATTCCTGTCAAAGTAGGGAACCAGGTTATCCAGAGTAACAATTTTAATGACGGGACAACAATAGCTTCAATCGCCGATATGACAAAAATGATCTTCGAAGGGAAGGTCGATGAAGCGGAAGTCAGTAAGATCAAGAACAACACGGATCTGGAAATTTCACTGGGAGCCATTCCTGACAAGAAATTTCCTGCCAGGTTGAATTTTATAGCACCAAAAGGCACAGAGGAAAGCGGAGCAGTTCAGTTCACGATCAAAGCGGATGTAACCTTGGACAAAGACTATTATCTCAGGGCAGGATACAGTGCCAATGCTGAAATCATACTCGAATCCAAAGACAGTGTTCTATCTATTAGAGAAGCGGTGTTAAAGTTTGACAAGGAAACAGAAAAACCTTATGTGGAGGTCAAGACGGGTGAAGATACCTTCGAGCGAAAAGACCTGGAATTGGGAATTTCTGACGGAATCAATGTAGAGGTCATATCCGGAATCACTGCGGATGATGATATCAAAATATGGAACCAGACCGAAAAGGACAAGGATAAAGAAGAAGGTGAAGAAGGATAAAGTTTAAGAACCCTGCTCAGGCAGGGTTTTTTTATGGAAGGGATTGAATTAGTTGCTGTGAATTGCAAATAGATTTAAAAAAAAATGACTTTTATCAATGGTAGATTCATTTTTTTTAATGAAATTTATGCTATTATTAATTATAACATTTTAAGGCCATGGAGACAAAATTAGTTTATTTGAGCGATTTAGAGTTTAATTTAAAGGTTTGGAAAGAGGAGTTAAGATTTCATAAAAATGAGATGGAGAAGTTTGAAAAAAAATTGGAAAGTATTGCAAGAAGGAATTTGGGAATTGATGCCATGGCCCCTCTGGAAGGATTTCAGAATAAGATAATTCGCGAGAAGGAAGTGATTGGAAGAATGCTGCAGAGGATTAGAATGAAAAGAAAAATAATTCAAACAACTGATCTTGATGAAGAGCTTGACGGACGTTTAAGAAACCAACAAACTTCAATGAGAGATGACATGAAAACTTATATTAAACTTCATTATGAATTGAAAGAAGACCTGATGGATTATTTCTTGAGATGGTTGTAAACCAAATAAAAAAAAAGCCCCGAACGGGGCTTTTTTTATGAAGGGTCTTATCGAAACTGTTTGGATATGACTTCCGCTTTACGAGATTGGGTATAGTCATAAAATCCTTCGCCGGATTTGATTCCAAGCTTTCCTGCAGCAACCATATTCACCAATAAGGGGCAGGGGGCATATTTCGGGTTGCCAAATCCGTCAAAAAGTACTTTTAATATGGCCAGACACACATCAAGACCAATAAAATCGGCAAGTTGCAGTGGTCCCATGGGATGTGCCATTCCAAGTTTCATAACCGTATCAATTTCGTAAACACCTGCAACCCCTTCGTAAAGGGAGGCGATTGCTTCATTGATCATGGGCATCAGGATCCTGTTGGCTATAAATCCTGGGTAATCGTTGACTTCTACCGGTACTTTTCCAAGATTTTCTGACAAAGTCATGATCTGATCAGTAACTTCATCCGTTGTAGAATAACCTCGAATGACTTCCACCAATTTCATAAGGGGAACCGGATTCATAAAATGCATTCCTATGACTTTTTCCGGCCGTTTGGTAACGGATGCTATCTTTGTGATAGATATGGAAGAGGTGTTGCTGGCCAGAATGGCATTGGCAGGCGCAAGCCGGTCTATTTCTCCAAAAATTTTAAGCTTGAGGTCAATGGCCTCTGTAGCTGCTTCAACAACGAGGTCGGCTTCACTTATTCCTTGCTCCATATCAGTGTAGGTACTTATATTTTGAAGCGTCGTTTGTTTGGTCTCTTCAGAAATTTTTTCTTTGGATACCAATCTGTCCAAATTCGTCTCAATGGTCAATAGCGCCTTTTCCAATGCGGAAGATGAAATATCCAGGAGCTTGACTTTATAATTGTTTTGTGCAAAGACATGTGCAATTCCATTGCCCATGGTTCCGGCACCGATGACGGTTATTTGTTTCATTTGTATGAATTTTTAGGTGGCATGGTGCCAAATACGTGATCCCAAAAGGTATTGGATACTCCAAATGCCTTATCGGGATATTTATAGTGATGCAAGCTGTGATGTCTCCATAGATATTTGAACCGTTTGGGAGGTTTCATGACGTGCGTTGCCCTGTGCAGAAAGGAGTACAGCAAATAGCCCAGAAAAAATCCAGGAAAAAAAGCCCAGGTATAAATTGGCGCCCCAAAAAGACTAAAAATCCCATAAAAGATCATAAAGAGCAGGGATGCCATGATGATGCCTGGAACAGGAGGCATCAAAAGGCGTTCCTGGTCTCTTGGGAACAAATGGTGAGATCCGTGCATGATAAAATGAAATCTTTGAATTATTTGATTTTCAGAGATCCAGTGGAACAGGAACCGGTGGAGCAGATATTCAGCCAGGGTCCAGACGAAAAGGGCACCCACAAACAGGATTATGAAATCAACAACCGGGATCTTCTGGATAACAACCGCATTGTAAATTAAGATCAGAACCAATATCCCGTACACGATGATGTTTTGTTTTAAAGATGTTTTGGTAAGGCTTTCCAGGAATGGGTTTTGGAAAATTGTGGCCTTACCTCGATGGTGTTCAGTAGTTATTTTGTGCTCCATAATTAAAAATTATCTATAATCTGCTGGGCCACTTTCAAGGCTTGTGCCCCTTGTTTTAATGATACAATGGGAGTTTTTCCATTTTCAATGGCCTCGGCAAAGGATTCCAATTCATCCAGTATGGCATTGTTTTGTAACACCTCAGGGTTCTCAAAATAAATCTGTTTTTTGTTGCCTTCTGCATTTTGAAGTATCATGGCAAAATCATCAGGATGCTCAGGGGCATCTTTCATTTTAACGACTTCACATTTTTTTTCAAGAAAATCTACAGAAATATAAGCGTCTTTTTGAAAAAAACGGGACTTTCTCATATTTTTTAACGAGATCCTGCTGGCTGTGAGGTTGGCAACGCAGCCATTTTCAAATTCGATTCTTGCATTGGCAATGTCAGGTGTTTCACTTATCACGGAGACACCACTGGCATGTACTTCTTTTACAGCCGAATTGACTACGCTGAGAATGATGTCAATATCATGGATCATCAGGTCCAAGACAACAGGCACATCCGTTCCTCGGGGGTTGAATTCTGCAAGCCTATGGGTTTCAATAAACATGGGATTTTCAATCATGTCTTTGACCGCAGTAAATGCCGGATTGAATCTTTCAACGTGCCCAACCTGTCCGCGAACACCGTTTTTTTGAACCAGGTCACGAAGTGATTCAGCTTCCTGTAAAGTTTTTGTAATTGGTTTTTCTATAAAGATATGTTTGCCATTTGCAATTGCTTTTTCAGCACATTCAAAATGGTTGAGGGTCGGCGTCACAATGTCAATGACATCGACGCTCTGAATCAAAGTGTCAATATTGTCAAAATAAGTATATCCAAATTCCGCTGCAACCTCGAGGGCATAATCTTCAATGGGGTCATAAAATCCGACCAGCTCGTATTTTGGAGATTGTTGTAAGAGTTTTAAATGAATTTTACCAAGATGTCCAGCACCCAATACGCCTACTTTTAACATGTAAAAACAATTTTTTCAAAAATACAAAATCAGACCCTAATTAAAAAAATGGATTGAAATAAAAATTAAAAATTATGGCGGGTTATTTCCCGACTGCTTCATTGACGACCACAGCAATTTTGGTGCCATCCGGACTGATGACCAACCTGCTGATTCCATCAAAGGGCAAAGGGGATTCAACTGTAACGGGTTGCCATTCTGAATCCCTGTCAGGATGAAAACTGTATATCTTATTGCCATGACCCATGAGAATGGATCCATTCTTTGTCCAGGCTAGATCCTGAGAACCTTTGATGGGATCGGTAATATACTTACTGTCGCTTGTCATGGGATCAATGGCATAAATTTCCGGCGCTTCATGATCCAGGCTGATAAAACTGACCAATTGAGACCCCAAACCTGCCGAAGCGGGAATCTTCTGGATAGAACGACCAATGTTTTTTTGGATGGGATATCTGATCTTATACTTAAAATTACTGACCTGAAGTGATTCGACGTCACCAATGACGAAGCTGATCAGGATTTTTTCATCAAACCATAAATAATAACCTATCCGTAGGTCCGGGATCAGTAATTCGGGGGGTCTTTTTTTATAGGCATATTTGTAAAGAAACTGTGTTTCGTCACCATTCAGCCTTACACAAGTAAAGTATTTTTTCTTACCCGGGAAGGGCATAGGCGAAAATTCATTAACCTCGGTATCAGTGATCCAGACCCTGTAGTGTTCATTAATAAAATATTTTGAAATATCAGACTGCCCATTCCTGAAAGAAGAAAACAATATGGCCTGACTGTCATCTGTAAAACTTGGCTGATTGTCATATCCTTCACGGGCTGAAATGTTAACGGGGTTACTCAGGGATATTGTGGAATCCTGTTCCTGTAGATCAAACAGGTAGATTTCAGTTGATTCCTGTCCTGTCAAAAATGTACAGAACATAGATATCAAAATCGAGGGGATTATTTTGACATGCATGAAAAGATGTATTAAGCTATTTATAACCCAAATATAGGTTTTAAAAGATTCAAAAAAAAATAAATCCACCAGAGGGTTGTGACCCTCCGGTAAATTTATATTCATGTATTAGAAACAATATTTGTTTTCCTCAATTACAATCTCTGCAATTTCTTTTCTCAGTTCAATAACATTAGGTATATTGGTATACTTGGTGAATCTCTTGAGTCCCATCAGCATCATGCGCTGCTCATCTCCCTCGGCAAAATACACAATGGCTTCCCTGCCTTTCTCACTGACAGTGTTCGCTGCATTGGAAAGATTGAGCTTTGCCATGGCAATTTGTCCTTTTGCCGCATCCTCAGATGTCATATCACTCACTTTTTCTGCTTTTAGGATTGCGCTTTCGGCCATGTAAATTTCAATAAGCACCTCTGCTGCTGCAAGGATCAGTTGCTGGTGTTTTTCCAATTCCATTCCAAATGTTTCCACAGCCTTACCGGCAATCATCAAAAATGCCTTTTTGAGTTTTGCGACCATTTCCTTTTCTTCCGAAAATAATTCGCTGTAATCGGGAACCTCGAAGGAAGGAATATCCATGAGGCTTTTCCCCACAGCCATGGCAGGTGTAAGCAAATCAATATCTCCTTTAAATGCCTTTTTCAACAGCATGCCAATGGTCAGAAGCCGGTTGATCTCATTGGTGCCCTCATAAATCCTTGTGATTCGGGCATCGCGCCATGCCGCTTCCATGGGTGTGTCTTTTGAAAATCCCATCCCACCGAATATCTGTATGCCTTCATCAGTAACAAATTGTGAGGTTTCTGAGCCATAAACCTTTAGGATGGCAGCTTCAATGGCATACTCGCTAAATGCTTCAAGTTCTGATTCCTGATGAGATTTCCCTTTTGAGAGCAGGTCGTCAATATAGTTCTGTATATCTTTGGCAGCCCGGTATGAGCCGGCATCAATGGCAAAAGTTCTGGTTGACATTTCAGCCAATTTGGCCTGGATCGCTCCGAATTTGGCAATAGGGGTTTTAAACTGCACGCGCTCATTGGCGTAAACAATTGATTCTGTCGTAATTCTTCTGCTTGCGTCCAAACAGGCGGCAGCAAGTTTTATCCTGCCAACATTCAGGGAGTTTAGAGCAATTTTGAATCCTTTTCCCCTTTCGGAAAGCATGTTTTCAACAGGTATTAAGGTATCATTAAAAAATACCTGGCGGGTGGAAGAGGAGGTAATGCCCAGTTTTTTTTCTTCGTCGCCAAAGCTGACCCCATTCGGATTGTTCTTATCGTATTCCATTAAAAACCCTGTGATATTCTTATCGTTTTCAATTCTGGCGAAAACAATGAAAATTTCTGCAAAACCGGCATTGGAGATCCACATTTTCTGACCATTGATCAGGTAGTTCTTGCCATCCGGAGTCAAAGTTGCTGTGGTTTTACCAGAATTGGCATCAGATCCTGCCCCAGGTTCGGTTAAACAATAGGCCCCGAATTTTTCTCCGGCCGTAAGCAAGGGAAGGTATTTTTGTTTTTGTTCCTCCGTGCCATAAAGAAAGATCGGCATGGTACCGATTCCTGTGTGGGCCCCATATGCCGTTCCAAGGGAACCTGAAGCCGCAGAAATATAATCGGTTACCAGCATCGTTGAAACAAAACCCATTCCAATGCCACCGTATTCTTCAGGTATGGAAACACCCAAAAATCCCATTTCACCCGCCTTGCGCATTAATTCTTCGGTCAAGGCATAATCTTTTTCTTCGAACCTTTCTTTAATAGGCCAGACTTCCCTGTCAATGAACTCCACAACCGCGTCTTTCATCATTTTTTGCTCTTCAGTAAACTCTTCGGTAACAAAAATGTCTTCTTTCTGAACCTCTTTTACTAAAAACTCACCACCTTTTATAACTTTCATCTTGTTTTATTTATACGTTAGAGATAAAATCTTTTACTTGAGTAATTCAAAAACGCCTGCGGCGCCCTGACCGGTTCCCACACACATGGTTACCATGCCATATTTTTGTTTTCTTCTGCGCATTTCATTGAATAACTGAACAGAAAGTTTGGCGCCTGTGCAACCTAAGGGATGACCCAGTGCAATGGCACCTCCATTTACATTGACAATATCCTGGTTCAGTCCTAATTCACGAATGACGGCAAGGGATTGTGACGCAAAGGCCTCATTCAATTCTACAAGATCAATATCTTTTAATTGAAGTCCGGCCTGTTTTATTGCTTTAGGCACAGCGGCTACCGGACCGATTCCCATGATCCTTGGCTCAACACCTACAGCAGCGTAAGAAGCCATTCTTGCAACAGGTTCGAGTTTCAGTTCTTTCACCATGGACTCACTCATGACCAAAACGAAGGCCGCACCGTCACTCATCTGTGATGAATTCCCTGCCGTGACACTTCCTTTGTTGGCAAACACGGGCCGCAGCTTGGACAAGGCTTCAACTGAAGTTCCTCTCCTCGGTCCTTCATCGGTATTGACCGTATAGGATCGAGATTCTTTTTTTCCGCTCTTGTTCACAAAGATCTGCTCAATATCAATGGGTGCAATGTCATCTGAAAAAATATTGTTATCAATAGCTTTCAAGGCTTTGACATGTGATTCAAAAGCAAAGGCATCCTGGTCGGTTCTGCTGATCTTGAATTGTTCTGCAACAGCCTCTGCGGTCAGTCCCATTCCCCAGTAATAATCTTCATGGCCTTCACTGGCAGCTTTATAATTTGGTACGGGTCTGTACCCGCCCATAGGGATATAGCTCATACTTTCAACCCCACCCGCAATGATGCAGTCTGCCATTCCAGCCTGTATTTTGGCCGTTGCAATGCTTATGGTTTCCAGGCCCGAGGCACAATATCGGTTCACGGTTACTCCCGCAACCTCATTTGATTTGATTCCCATCAAAGAAACCAGTCTTCCCATGTTCAAACCCTGTTCGGCTTCGGGCATCGCGTTACCGACAATGACGTCGTCTATCCTTTTCCTGTCCAGCTGCGGTACTTTATTGAGCAGGTATTCAATGGTCTCAGCAGCCAGTTCATCCGGCCTTTTGAATCTGAAAGTGCCTCTGGGTGCTTTTCCCACGGCAGTCCTGTATCCTTGTATGATGTATGCTGTTTTCATTATATTAATTTCTTAATGGTTTTCCGGTTTTTAATGTGTGCTCAATTCTTTCAAGAGTCTTTCGCTCCGTCAACAGTGACAGGATTGCTTCTCTTTCGAGATCAAGGAGGTATTGCTCACTTACCAGGGTCGGCTCGGAAAGATCTCCGCCTGCCATGATATATCCTAATTTGTTTGCAATTTTTTTGTCATGTTCAGAGGCATACCTGCCTTTTTGAAGGCTGTCGGTACCTACCAGGAACATGCCCAGGGCCTGCTGACCAAGTACTTTTACCTGTTGCGGGCTGGGCTGGGTATAGCCATCTTCAACCATCTGTATGGCATATCTTTTTGCCGTGGCAAGCTGTCGTTCGGCATTGACCACAACCATATCTTTTCCTTTTTGGAAATACCCCATTCCAAAAGCCTCTTCGGCCGAGGTGGCAACTTTAGCCATGGCAATATTGATAAAAGCGTCCCTTAACCTGTTCAATTTGACATCATCCTTTATCCACTGGTCTGAAACGCGCTTGGTCATTTCTTTGGTACCTGCCCCTGCAGGAATGATTCCGACGCCGAATTCAACCAGACCCGTATAGGTTTCTGCTGCAGCTACGATTTTATCAGCATGAAGACCCATTTCACACGCGCCACCGAAGGTCATGCCTCGAGGTGTGATCAGGGTAGGGACCGAGCTGTAGCGCAGTCGCATCACCGTATTCTGGAACATTCTTGTGGCCATTTCCAGTTCATCGTATTCCTGCTCAATGGCAAGCATAAAGGCCATGGCGAGGTTTGCACCAACCGAAAAATTAGCAGCCTGGTTCCCAATGATGACGGCTTCATAATCTTGTTCAGCCAGGTCAATACCTTTATTGATGGCCTGAAGAACTCCACTTCCAATTGTATTCATTTTTGATTGAAATTCAACATTTAAAATACCATCACCTAAATGTTGAATTGAAGCTTCACTGTTTTTCCAAATGGTTTTTGCATCCCTGATGTTATCCAATATGATAAAGGCATCCTGACCAGGAATTTTCAGCTCTTTGCCAGATGGAATATCATAATAATTCAGGGATCCGTTTTCAATGCTATAGAAAGAATCTCGGCCCTTATCCAACATTTCTGAAACCCAGGGGTTGGGCTCGAAACCTTCGTCCTTCATCAATTCAATTCCCTTTTTGACTCCCACTGCATCCCATATCTGAAAAGGACCGTGTTCCCATCCAAATCCGGCTTTCATGGCATCATCGATTCTGTATAATTCGTCTGAGATCTCAGGAATCCTGTTCGACACATAAGCAAACAAGGCCGACAGTGTCTTTTTGTAAAATTCTCCGGCTTTATCTTTACCATCTACCAGAACTTTGAAGCGGTCTATTACTTTTTCGACCGTTTTTGTATTGTTCAAAGTGGCAAAATTTACCTTTTTCGAGGCCCGGTATTCCAGGGTATCAAGGTCCAGCACAAGGATCTCACTTTTTCCTTTGCTATTGGTTGTTTTCTTATAAAAGCCCTGACCGGTCTTGCTTCCAAGCCAATTGTTCTCAAGCATGGTATTGACGAAATCTGGGATCTTAAAGGTATCGTGCATTTCATCATTAGCGGCGTTCTGTGCCACCCCATTGGCCGTATGCACCAAGGTGTCGAGTCCTACCACATCAATGGTTCTGAAGGTTGCCGATTTTGGTCTCCCCAACAGCGGACCGGTAAGCTTATCAACTTCTTCGACAGTCAGACCCATCTCTTTGACAATATGAAAAAGACTCATAATTCCAAAAATTCCGATTCTGTTGCCAATAAAAGCAGGCGTATCTTTTGCCAATACAGCTGTTTTACCGAGAAACTTTTGCCCGTAATCCATTAAAAATTCAGTTACCTCTTTCTCGCAGGCCGGTCCGGGGACAACTTCAAAAAGTTTCAGATAGCGCGGAGGATTAAAGAAATGGGTGACGGCAAAATGTTTTTGAAAGTCTTCACTTCTGCCTTCATTCATGAATTTTATGGGGATACCTGATGTGTTTGAAGTGATCAGTGTGCCATCTTTTCGGTATTTTTCGATGCTTTCAAATACTTGCTTTTTGATATCCAGTCTTTCTACAACGACCTCAATGATCCAGTCAGCATCTTTGATCTTGTGCAGGTCGTCCTCTAGGTTTCCTGTAGTTATTCTTGAAGCAAAGGATTGATCATAAATGGGTGATGGTTTTGATTTCAGCGCATTTTTAAGACTATCGTTGACCAGTCGGTTTCTGACAGTTTCGTCTTCAAGACTCAGTTTTTTAGCTTGTTCGGCTGCAGTCAATTCTCTAGGGATGATATCCAGCAGCAGCACTTCCACGCCTATATTGGCAAAATGACAAGCGATGCCGGAGCCCATGATGCCGGATCCAATCACGGCTACTTTTTTGATACGTCTTTTTTTCATATATATGAATTTTAAAGCTTGGGACATTAGTCTTTAAATATTGATTTTTGGTTGATCAGTTCATTGATCAAATCAGTCACTTCAAAAAAATGATCGATTTTTTGCTGGTTAATGTTTTCTCTGATGGTTTGGTTAAATTGAAGAACCGATGCTTTTGAAATGTCTCTTTTTTCAAGACCCAGCGAAGTGAGTTTTATGAGTACACCTCTTCCGTCATCTGGGTTTTTTTCTCTGTAAACCAATCCTTTCTCCTCCATGCTGTTCAAGGTTCTTGACAGACTGGTCGCCTCCATCCCCATAGAAGGGCCCAGGGCTGTTGATGGTGTTCCCTTTTTGGAATCAATATACAGCAGGGCCATGGCCATGGCCATTGTACTTTCATGCTTGGCAGCCTGCTCATTATAGGTTTTCGCAACAGCCTGCCATGTTGCGCGAAGTGCGTGATCAATCGTTTTCTCCTTTTCCATGTCCAAATATAACAAAAAATACTATGCATGCATAATAAAATAAAAAAAATATCATATTTTAAAATAAATATTTGTAAATTTAAAACTGAAGAAAAAATCAAACTATCAAATTCAGGCTATCTATGAAAATACGTGAATTAATTGGAAAAATTACACTGCAGGAGAATATCAGTCCCATTGAAAGAAACAAAGTCAACGGCACTTTTGTGATCCATATTCCAAACCCCCTGGCTTCTTACTACAGCAGGTTTACAGAGGTAAATCGTCCTAATTCAATCGTATTTGTGACCAAAGAAGCCGTTTCCTTCGAGAGGATACTAAGAACGACTAAGATTATAAACGAAAGTCGAAATGTTTCAATTAATGGAGCCAAGTGTGAAGTGAGGATCGGAAGGAACAAATACAGTGGTATACGGGTATCCGGTATAGAGCGTTATACAGGAATTCATGATATTCAGAGTGCTTATGGTGAACTGGGTTTTGATTTTCACAAAAGTGTAAAATTGAGCAAGGGAACTGATGCCCTGATCAGGGTAAACAAATTTTTTCACCTGTTAGACGTTGAGGATCAAATTTATCTATCGCGCAGCAATAAGGACAGGTACTATTTTGAAATCCCCAAACATTTGGATTGGGATGAATTCCGGGAAATAACATTTGAAATCAAGAACAATATTTCTGTTACCAACTATGATATTGCAAAAGGTATTTTTTATGAAAAGGAAGGGATAACAGACATGCTGAGAGTCATCAAGCCAAACATTACTCTGGAGATGGTTCATGAAATTCGCCAAAAATATCTCGATAAATTTTGCTGAGCCTTTTAAACTGATTTTCGTATTTCATTTCACTATATTTGAAGTTTTAAAATTCTTTTATGGATCAAATTTTAATTGCTGAGAATGTCGTAAAGAATTATGGGAATTTCAAAGCTTTGAATAATGTTTCCATTCAGGTTCCCCGAGGAAGTATTTTTGGACTCCTTGGCCCCAACGGGGCAGGTAAAACCACATTGATCAGGATTATTAATCAGATTACCATGCCCGATGAAGGCATGGTTTATTTTGATGGAGGCCCTTTGGCGCCTGAAGATGTTCATTATATAGGCTACCTTCCTGAAGAAAGAGGACTCTATAAGCGAATGAGAATCGGAGAACAGTCTTTATATCTTGCGCAGTTAAAGGGAATGTCAAAATCTGATGCCAAAAGGAAACTAAAGTATTGGTTTGAAAAGTTTGACATCGGTCCCTGGTGGAACAAACGCGTAGAGGAGCTGTCAAAAGGGATGGCGCAAAAACTTCAGTTCATCATTACCGTATTGCACGAACCTAAGCTATTGATCTTCGATGAACCCTTCAGCGGTTTTGATCCCATCAATGCGAATTTGATCAAAGATGAAATCATCAACTTAAAGGAGCAGGGAGCTTCCATTATTTTCTCAACTCATCGAATGGAGTCTGTTGAAGAATTATGTGAGTACATAGCCCTCATACATAAATCCAACAAGGTTCTTGACGGAAAATTGATAGATATCAAAAAGCAATTCAAAACGAATACCTTCGAAGTAGGCCTGTTGACCGATGACCGTAATTCCCTGCTGCGAAAATTGAATGAGCGATTTGAACTGAGCGAGGCCAATTTTAAATCGCTGGAGGAAGACCTGAAATTGAATATCAAGCTGCAAACAGGAGAATCTTCATCTGATCTGATCAGCTATTTGAACAAGGAGGGCTTTATCACACATTTTAATGAGGTGATTCCAAGTGCGAGTGATATTTTCATTCAAACCGTTCATCAGAATTCATAGTTTTCAGCCAAATTTTGCATAAATGAAGAAATTAAAACTTATCATACAACGGGAATTTTTTGCAAAGGTCAGGAACAGGACCTTTATCGTCATGACTTTTCTGAGTCCCTTGCTCATGATCGGAATGATCGCACTTGTTGCCTTTCTCACCAAAAGCAGCATCGAGAAGAAAAGTACCGTGGCTTATGTGGATGCCTCGGGAATTTTTGACAGGAGCGATTTTCTTGAGAACAAGACCATTTCATTTGAAAATCTCAGCGAAATAGGCCTGGAAAAAGCAAAAGTGATCGCTCGTGAATCTTCGCATGAGGGCCTCTTGTACATTCCTGACAATGAAGATATTGATCTGATTGCAGAGGGGGTTCAATTTTTTTCAGAAGAATCTCCCAGTATGATTACGATCTCGGCTCTGGAGTCGGTACTCGACAAGAAATTAGAGAACGAAAAGATGATCAAACTGGATATTGACCTGGATAAATTGAAGGAGGCCAGAGTTGATGTGGACATCAAATTGTCAAATTTCAGCGGTATCAAATCATCAAAAATGATCAATGGAATAAAGATTGGAATCGGAATGGGCGCTGGCTATCTGATCATGATGTTCATTCTGATCTATGGTGCGATGGTAATGCGAAGTGTGATCGAAGAAAAAACGAGTCGCATTATCGAAGTAATCATATCTTCGGTCAAACCCTTTCAGCTCATGCTTGGAAAGATCCTGGGTACTGCGGCTGCAGGACTGACACAGTTTATCATCTGGGGTATTTTGCTGGTAATGATATTCCTGGGCAGTTCTTATTTCCTGGGCGTGGATCTTGCCTCTAATGGAATGGGAGGGCAGCAGATGGCCATGGAACAAATGAATCAAATGGCTAATGATGAGACCCAATTGATCTTTACAGAATTGCTGAATTTACCCCTGGTGAGTACTTTTATCTATTTCATTCTTTATTTTCTGCTGGGGTATTTGCTCTATAGTTCCCTTTATGCTGCAATAGGCGCTGCAGTTGACAATGAAACAGACACCCAGCAATTCATGTTACCTATTATGCTCCCGTTAATGCTGGGTGTATACATCGGGTTCGCCACTGTGATCAATGATCCTCATGGTACCGTGGCTACTGTTTTCTCGATGATTCCATTTACTTCCCCCATCGTCATGCTGATGCGCATACCCTTCGGAGTTCCGTGGTGGCAGATTATGATTTCCTTGTTACTGCTGATGCTCACTTTTTTGGCTGTGGTCTGGATTGCAGCTAAGGTATACCGGGTCGGGATATTGATGTATGGAAAAAAAACAAATTATAAAGAACTGATCAAATGGATCAGGTATTAAGGCCGATCCGTTTTTTAACAAATATAATATGTCAAAAATACTAATCATTGAAGATGAAGCTTCCATCAGGAGGGTACTGATCAAAATCATGATGAATGAAAACAGCACTTTTGAAGTAGATGAAGCTGAAGACGGGCAGGAGGGTCTGGAAAAGATAGAAAATTCAGATTTCGATCTGGTGCTGTGCGATATAAAAATGCCAAAAATGGACGGGGTGGAAGTTCTTGAAAAAGCCCAGGTCATGAAGCCTGAAATTCCATTTATCATGATCTCAGGACATGGGGAACTTGAAACCGCCGTGAAAGCCATGAGGCTTGGTGCCTTTGATTATATCAGCAAGCCCCCCGATCTGAACCGGTTGCTGAATGCGATCAGAAATGCACTGGACAGAAAGAAATTGGTCGTAGAGAACAGCAGGCTAAAGAAAAAGGTAGATAAAAGCTATGAAATGATCGGCGAGAGTCCGGCCATGATGAAAATAAGGGAGATCATAGATAAAGTTGCCCCCACCGAAGCCAGGGTGCTGATTACAGGTGAAAACGGAACGGGCAAGGAATTGGTAGCACATTGGTTGCATCAGAAAAGCGGACGCTCTCAACATGAAATGGTTGAAGTGAATTGTGCAGCTATTCCCTCTGAATTAATTGAAAGCGAATTATTTGGACACATAAAAGGGTCTTTCACTGGTGCCAATAAAGACAGGGCTGGGAAATTTGAGGTAGCAAACGGAGGTACCATATTCTTGGACGAAGTAGGAGATATGAGTCTTTCGGCCCAGGCGAAAGTGTTAAGGGCACTTCAGGAAAATAAGATATCAAGAGTGGGCAGCGACAAGGACATCAAAGTGAATGTTCGTGTTATTGCTGCAACCAATAAAAATTTAAAGCAGGAAATAGCCAAAGGAAAGTTCAGGGAAGATCTGTACCACCGTCTTGCCGTCATTTTGATCAACGTTCCTTCCTTAAAGGACAGACGGGAGGATATTCCTTTATTGGTGGATCATTTTTCCAATCTGATTTCAAGTGAACACGGCAATCCTGAAAAGAATTTCAGTCCTGCTGCCATTGATTTGTTGTGCAATTATGACTGGACGGGTAACATCAGGGAACTGAGAAATGTAGTTGAGCGATTGCTCATACTGGGAGGTGATGAAATCAGCGAGAATGACGTAAAATTGTTTGCGAATAAATAGTCCTTTCAAATTGTTGTCAATTCATACCTATTATTTATTTCAAGCTCGTCTTTAAGGTTTTCTGTGTTGGGGACCTTTCCTTCTGTATTCCGACAGGAGTTTTTTGTTGAAATCCATTTCGGCCTTATACAATTTCAATAATTTCTTTGACGGAAGTATTTTTGACAGATCTTTGTACAGCCTTTCCTTGATTTTAATGATATCTTTTTCGTTTTGGATCATTACGGCCAGAAAGTCATTGGCTTCCTTGTCGTTCAGGGCGTCCATGCCTCCTTTTTCCTTGATGCGGTTCTTCTCATTTTTGACTTTCAGTACTTTTAAACTGAACATTTCTTTATCATAGGCATTGTAGACCGGCCAGAATTTTTCAGCTTCTTTAACACTCAGATCGAGCTGCTGGGTAATATGTGCAGTTTTGTACGCCATAATCCTTTCTCTGTGATTTTCCTGTGCCTTGACAGTACCTGAAATACCAAGTATAAACAGGACTGTTATCATAAATCTATTCATTTGTATCATTTTGTAAAATTATATTTTCAATATCTTCTTCGACTATATAGCTCTCTAGTTCTTCATCGGTAAAATCATATTCATCAAGATTGACGTCATTAAATACCTCTGCCACATCATATGAATTAAAACTCACCAGGTCAGCATCGATCCAGGTCTCAATTTCCGACTGGTTGATTTCTGAAAAATCAAAGTTGACAGGCTTAACCGTAACATACTTTATGGCGAAGAACAGTAAAAAAGATGCTGCAACGGAATACCAGATCATTTTTGACTTCTTATTTATTGACAGGGGAAAGGTTCGTTTTTTGAAAGATCCCCTCAAATAGGCTTCATTATTTTCAAAATACCCCTCCGGTACTTTAAAACCACTTTTATTTCCAATTTTGGAAAGCCCTTCGGCCCCTTGTATATCCTTTTTTAATATAGGGGATCCCTTGATTTTATCAGGCTGGTCGTCAGCATGCATATCCGCTGAAATCTTATCTTCAAGAGAATCAAAATACCCTTCCGGCAGATTAAATCCTGTTCCGGAGTTTTTCAGTTTTCCCAATATGTTCATGTTGTCTTGCTCCATGGTAATAGGTCTTGCCTTCTATTCATTCAATAAAAATAATTCAATCTTTTTTCTGGCATGATGATAGGATGCTTTAAGGGCTCCCACCGAGGTGTCCAGGATTTCTGACATTTCATCATATTTTAAATCGTCAAAATACTTCATATTGAATACGATTTGCTGTTTATGAGGCAATGTTATGATCGCTTTTTGCAATTTTAACTGAATCTCATCCCCGTCAAAATATACGTCTGACCTCAGGGCTTCAACCTGCTTCTCCTGAAGGGTTTTCAGATCCAGACTTAAATGTTTGGCCTTTTTATTTAAAAAAGTGATGGATTCATTGGTTGCGATCCTGTATATCCAGGAATACAGCTTGCTGTCACCATTAAAGCCATCAATGTGTCTGAATACCTTTATAAAAGTGTTTTGCAGCACATCATCAGCATCATCGTGATCCATCACAATTTTTCTGATGTGCCAGTATAACCTTTCTTTGTGTTTTGATATCAGCGTTCGGTAAGATGCTTCCCTTGTAGAGGGATTCTTCATACCCGCAATTAAAACGGCTTCTTCAGGCACTGTTTTTATTTTTTAAGACTATAAATAGAAAGAATGGTTTAAAGGTCCTAAAAAAAAATGAAATAAATGGATAAGGATTTTTTAAAAGCGCATGGCTATTTTTAAATTCAGCACCCTGCCGGTGAGATAATTAGGGATGGCTACATAACGACTGGAGGACACATCTTTGACCCAGGTGTTGGTAATTGAATTTTGGTTGTCAAACATGTTGTACAATTCAAGACCCGTGGATAATTGTCTGAACGCTTTCAGCCATTTTTTTCTTGAGGGGTTTTTGGCATCCACAAAAATATAGGATATTCCAATATCCGAGCGGAAATAGGCCTTGAGTCTGTTTTGGTACAAATAAGGGTCAGCATATGAAGGGGAACCTCCAGGGACCCCGGTATTGTAAACGAGATTAAGGTACATTTTTAAGCTGGGGATGGAAGGTACATAATCCTGAAAGAGCAAAGCCATTTTCAGCCGCTGGTCCGTCGGACGTGAAATATATCCGCGATCCTCTATGTTCTCTTCAGTTTGCAAATATCCGATGCTGAACCAAGACTCGGTTCCGGGAACAAATTCTCCATTGATCCTCAGATCAATTCCTGCGGCATAGGCCACTGCATTGTTCCTTGCCCTGTATCTGATCTTGACATTATCAATGGTAAACGGATTGACGTCGTTCAGGTGTTTGTAATAAATTTCACTAACCATTTTAAAGGGCCTGCCCCACATCGCAAAACTGTGATCGTGACCGATGACTACATGGAATGACTTCTGGGCCTTCACCTCAGGATGAACCACACCGAGAGAATCTCTTAACTCTCTGTAAAAAGGGGGTTGATAATACAGGCCTCCTGAAATTCTGAACAGCATGTCTTTTTTCCAGTCGGGTTTGATGGCAAACTGCGCCCTTGGGCTGACAACCGTATGACTGTCTTCTGTGATCCCCTCGCCGCTGATCTTCCAATTCTGTGCGCGCACCCCAATATTGTACCAGACCTTGTGATCACCAATATTCGAATTCTTGCTCCATTGACCGAAACCTGAGATCCTGTTGATCTTCACATCATTGTATGAGTTGATATTGATGTAAGGCTCAATTGGTTGGTTATAAGGGGAGTAGGGCTCATCATTTCCTGGATATAAATCCGGCGGACGGAGTGAAAAACCCGATGAATCGATCACCTGCCACTCGTTGATCCGGTCTTTTATGTTTTCATGCTGGTATTTGGCTCCAAACTCAAACAGGCTTGAATTTTTACGCCATGTGCCTGAAATTTTGATATTGCTGATCTGGGCCTGCAGATTATTTCTTGCATGGTCCAATTGAGAACCGATGGACTGGGTAAAACTGACATCTCCAAAATTCTCGGACCCAAAATCGGCGCTAACTTCTCCAATTCCGTAAAAAGAAAGGATATCGTAATATTCCTGTTCCTTCGTGTTGTAGGTTGAGGCCGTCAGGGAAACAGAAAGGTCTTCCGTGACCTGATAATTTCCTTTTAAGGCTCCGAACAACGTTTCATATCGGTCTTCTTCTTTGCCCTGGTAGTTTACAACCAGAGACATGGGGTTGGCAACGGTTCCAAAATTGGTTTGCCTTGATCTCGGCGTAAAATTATAATTGTTTAAGGCATAGCTTCCCAAAAATTCTATCGATACTTTGTCGCTCAGGTCATATGACAGATAGGTCTGCACATCGGTGTAATTCGGATTGAAATTGGCGTCGATGTCACTATTGTTAAAAAAGAGGCTGTTGTTTCTGTACCTGCCACCGACCAGAGCCTTGAATTTTTCATTTTTCGAGAGTCCTTCAACTGTAAGCGAACCTCCCAGGAGACTGGCCTCAAGGGCTGCCCCGAAATTTAAGGGCTTGCGGTAAGTGATATCTAATACAGAAGAAAGTTTATCCCCGTATTTGGCTTGAAATCCTCCTGCTGAAAATTCAACATTTTGAGTGAGTTCAGGATTTACGAAACTAAGGCCTTCCTGTTTTCCTGATCGCACAAGAAAAGGCCTGTATATCTCTATTCCGTTCACATAGACCAGGTTTTCTTCAAAACTTCCTCCTCTAACATTGTACTGGGTACTGAGTTCATTGTTGAAATTCACTCCCGGCAAGGTTTTTAAGACGCTCTCTATACTTTGATTGGCACTTGGAAGTGTTTGTGCCAAATTTCTGTCTATGGTGGTTATCCCCTCTGCATTTGGCCTTTCGTCTATGATGATGACTTCGTCGATGGTCTCAGTTTTGGTGTAGAGCCTTGGTGAAAAGTAAAGTGTTTTTCCTTTTTGAACACGAAACGACTTGGAAAAGCTGTTATAAGCCACATGGCCAAACCTGATGGTCACATTTTTTCCGGCGGGAATGAACAATTTGTAGTTTCCGTCTTTATCTGAAACGGTTCCCAGGTTTCCGATGCTCACCGTGGCATTTTCGATGGGTCTGTTAATGCTGTCAAGAACTTTGCCTTTAATTGTTGCCGTTTGTCCGGTCAAGAATTGTACCGAGAGGCCAAAAAGAAAAAGAAAAAGGAATTCTGCTTTCAAGGGATGATCGAGGTTTAATTCTTTTTGTTAAAAGTCGCTGTAAATGTAGTTGAATTATTTACATTATCGGTTACTACTACTTTTAAATTGTGTGATGTGCCTTCAAGAATTTTATCTTTAAAATCGTAAGTGAGCACATTGGTCTTTGGATTATAGGCCATTCTGATCCATTGC
Source organism: Flavobacteriaceae bacterium (assembly GCA_024644745.1). Classification (GTDB taxonomy): domain Bacteria; phylum Bacteroidota; class Bacteroidia; order Flavobacteriales; family Flavobacteriaceae; genus Lutimonas. The sequence goes on along the minus strand of JAHEHF010000001.1, from coordinate 3,857 downwards.
CCGTTCAGGGTTCCCCTAAAGGATTTAATTCCTGATCCTCTGTCATAAATTTTAACTTTAAGCGTTCTGTATTTCGTGATCCAATCTCCATTTTTAAACCCAATTCCAGAAATTACAGGTTTTTGATTATCACTATTTAATGTGTATTCACCTAAATTTTTACTTAAAGTATATAAAGTGTTTTCTTTTCTTTTTGTGCTCACATAAACAAGTTTTCCGTTTCGATTTTTTTTGGCAATGTACATCTGGCTTAAAGCTTCTTTGGAGTAATTGGAAACATCAAATGAAAGTCTGAAGCTATTGTGTACCGGGACGGTACTGTTATGTAATTTCACCAAGCCATTTTCATTTGAATAGTCAAAATAAAAATCTTCATAAAAGATGTCTTTTGGAAAATAGACACTTACCAAGGAATCTTTTATATGATTCACCTCGCTGGCCTTAAAGTGATAAGGCGTTTTTTCTGATTTTTTCTGAATGACAATAGAGTCCTTTTTACCCATGATCGGAATAATCAATCTGGTTTTGTTTCCCTCAAAATCTCTGGCGATGATCGAAACGGTATATTCCATGCTGTCTTTGATTTGAACAAATCCATTTTCAATTACGCTGTTATAGAGGCTCAGGTTATTCTTTTCATGTTCTATAAAACATTTTTGGATCCTTTTTCGAAGCAAGGCATATTTCTCATAATCTATGAAGGAATTGATCCATCTGGATTCATCAAAAGAAAAACGGTTTGCAGTGAATTGAAATACCGGGTTTCCATTGACCTCCATCTCGAGTTTGTACAATCCATTTTTGTTCAATGCGCCATCTAGCCTGTCATAAGCATTAATTCCAAAGCCTATGGTACCATGAGCATAAATCCGATCGGCCAGCAGGTCACCATCGTATTGACGGTTGAATACCAGCTGTACATTATTGTTGGATTGATTGACATGAGAGTTCTCATCTCTGGCATAGGTATAAGCCGCCTGAATGGTTGGATTTTTATGGTCCGGAATCTTGATGCCGAAGAGCATCGGATTCATAATGTTTTGTTTGGTGTCTCTTATTTCATAGTGCAAATGGGGGCCTCCCGAACTCCCTGAATTACCGCTCAGGGCGATCAGTTCACCTTTTTTTACCTTTAGGGTTCCAGGTTCAGGATAGAGCCTAATGGTATAACTTTCTTTTTCATATTGTTTCTTCCTCACATAGGCATCTATTTCTGGTGAAAACTCTTTTAGATGCGCGTATACCGTCGTATATCCGTTGGGATGGGTAATGTACAGGGCATTTCCGTAACCCCATAAGGAGACATTGATTCTCGAAACATATCCGTCGGCCGAGGCAACAACTTTGAAACCTTCTTTTTGTTGGGTTTTGATATCCAGACCGGCATGGAAATGATTGCTGCGCAGTTCTCCAAAGGTGCCCGAAAGCACAAGAGGAATTTCCAGGGGACTCATAAAATAATCGGTCGGGTAATTCCCCTGTGAAAAGGCTTTACTTATAATGAAAACGAAGAAAAGTAAAGGAATAATTTTACGCATAATGCCGCTAAAATAGCAATAAGCTTTGATAGAAAAAAATCAATAATTTAAATGATTATAATTCAATTAATTGTCATAGATTTATTTGAATTATATCAAAATAGTTGTTTTATACCAACAGGTATATTAAATTTGTTGCAATTGTTTGATTCTTTGGGTTGATGAATAAATTATTTGAAATAGTGAATACGCTGGAAGCCAAGCTTTCAAAGATATTGGGAGATTACACTATTTTGCAACAGGAAAATTTAAAATTGTTGCAGCAAATAAACAATCTTCAACAACAGTTAAATAAAAAACAGGCAATGATTGATGACTTGGAGAAAAAATATGAGTCATTGAGAGTAGCCAATACAATTGTAGGCAGCAAAGAAGATAAACATGCGACCAAGCTTAAAATAAATACATTGATTCGGGAAATTGATAAATGTATCGTACAATTAAGTGATTAGAATATAAAATGATTGATAATCTGAAGATCAAGGTAACCATAGGAGACAGAGTTTATCCGTTAACCATAAAAAATGAAAGGGAGGAAGAAGGAATCAGGCTTGCGGTTAAGAAAATAAACGAAATGGTTAAAAATTTTGAGCAGAATTATGAAGTTAGGGATAAGCAAGACGTATTGGCCATGTGTGCCCTTCAGTTTGCCTCTCTTCAGGAAGTTAAAACTGTTCATGAAGATCAGGATTCGAAAAAAGTAGAAAAAAAATTAAGAGAATTGAATGCATTATTGGATTCTCATATGACATAAGTTCTTTAAAAAAACAATTACTGCCTACATTAGTTATTTGTTTAATAAACTCAACACTATCAATTTAAAAAGGATGAGTTTTTAAAGTGAAAGCGTGCCTATTTAAGCGATTTAATCGTTATAGAATCGGATACTTGACCTTTAAGTTAGTCCTAAACTTGTTTAAATGGAGTTTACAAAACCGTAACCGATGTAGGCTTTTTTTATATATACATTATGATAGCAACAACAATTAGTATAGCCATAGTAGCCTTGATTCTTGGATATTTTATTGCCAAGGTCCTTGAAAAAAAGAAAGCTTCATCAACACTTAAAAACGTCAGAGAACAGGCCGCAACAATTTTAAAAGAGGCAAAAATAGAGGCGGAAGGAATTAAAAAGGATAAGATCTTGCAGGCCAAGGAAAAATTCATAGAACTGAAGTCGGAACATGAAAAGGTCATTATTTCAAGAGACAAGAAGATCAATGAGGCAGAGAAAAGAATCAGAGACAAGGAGTCAAAGGTTTCACAGGAGCTCGATAAAAGCAAAAAGATCAATAACAATTTAGAAGACAAGCACAGGCAACTTCAAAAGCGCCTCGAGCACATTGAAAAGAAAACATCCGAGGTTGATAAATTGCATAACAGACAGGTTGAGCAATTGGAAACCCTTTCAGGTTTGTCTGCTGCTGATGCTAAAAAAGAGTTATTGGCAACGCTTAAGGAAGAAGCGAGAACTGACGCCATGTCTTTTATGCAAACCACACTGGAGGAAGCAAAGATGGGGGCACAGCAGGAGGCTAAAAAAATAATTCTGAACACCATTCAGCGAATTGGGGTGGAACAAACCATTGACAACTGTGTTTCAGTGTTCAATCTCGAAAATGATGATGTCAAGGGCAGGATCATTGGCCGTGAAGGAAGAAATATTAGGGCAATTGAATCAACTACAGGAGTAGAGATCATCGTTGATGACACCCCGGAAGCAATCATACTTTCCTGTTTTGATCCGGTAAGAAGAGAAATTGCAAGATTGTCATTACACAAACTAGTCACAGACGGTAGAATACATCCGGCGAGAATTGAAGAAGTGGTCGCCAAGACTACGAAAGAGATCAACGAAGAAATTGTTGAAGTAGGAAAAAGAACGGTGATCGACCTGGGAATTCACGGATTGCATCCTGAGCTCATCAAGACCGTGGGAAGGATGAAATACAGATCATCTTACGGGCAAAACCTGTTACAGCATTCGAGAGAAGTAGCGAATCTTTGTGCCATCATGGCCGCTGAACTGGGTCTGAATGCAAAAGTGGCCAAAAGAGCCGGATTACTTCATGATATAGGTAAGGTTCCGGATACAGATACCGAACTGCCTCATGCCATTTTAGGTATGCAATGGGCAGAAAAATACAATGAGAAGCCTGATGTGTCCAACGCTATTGGAGCGCATCATGATGAGGTTGAAATGAAATCGCTGTATGCTCCGATTGTGCAGGTTTGTGATGCCATTTCAGGAGCAAGGCCCGGGGCGCGCAGACAAGTAGTGGATTCTTATATCCAGCGCTTAAAGGAACTTGAAGACCT
>JAHEHF010000073.1 GCA_024644745.1 Flavobacteriaceae bacterium | reverse complement strand
TGCTACCCTTCGGTATTGATGCACAGTGATCTCCTGGGCGATCATCATGGGCACCTAAAAGAACAGAGCCAATACAAATAAGCTTATTTTTTCATAATAAATTTATTTTTAGTTATTTATAAAGGTGTAAAAAAATCAAAACCCATGATTTCTTAAAAAAAGCAGTAATATTCGGGGTATATTGATATTCCCTCACAGGAATGGCATCCTGTTATCTCATTGGACGAAATTTAGTTGTAGTTGAAATCCAGAAAATCGTCATCCATTTCTTCAAAGTCATTCTCTTCAAAACTGTCTTCGGAGATTACTTCACTTTCAAATTGAAGATCAGGGGCAATTGTGGGGATGAGTCCCAAGGAGAAAACAAGGCCGGGCAATTCTCTGTTGTCATGATCAAAATCAGCAGAGATCAGTTCGACATAGAAGGACCACATGTTGAAAAAATCATATACATAGATCATTTTGTCTCCCTCTTTGACCAATGCCTGGCTGAGCGTTATTTCGCTCATCTGTACCTTTCGGGAATGCCCTTCACTCATATCAAACAAGGGATGTTCTTCACCCTGAACCCAGGTCTCATCAGACCTGTAGAAGGAAGCCATTTGATCACCGCTAAATCCAAAGGCATTGGTTATCGCATAATGGAGATCCTCAAGGTTGGCAGCTGCATCAATAGCGATATCCCTTATAGCATCATCTTCCGAATTTAAAATCACTCTGATCTTGTACACCATAACTCCAGTCATTAATTTTTGCAAAAATAATACTTTAATCCAAAAGTGTTACTTTTACCTTGTTAAAAATGCAATAAATTTCTTTGATGAATGGGTACCACTGAAGCTTTGGCCACATTGAATTCCATGAGCAAAAACACGCTTATTGAATTACTTGATATACAATTTACAGAGATCGGTGAAGATTTCCTGGTTGCTACCATGCCGGTTACCCATAAGGTGCACCAGCCCATGGGTTTTTTGCATGGAGGTGCCACCGTTGCCCTTGCTGAAACCGTTGGCAGCGCTGCCTCACATTATTTTACCAGGAATATGAATGTTGAAATAAAGGGCCTTGAGATCACGGCCAATCATGTGGGAAGTGTAAGAAAGGGAATGGTGAGTGCCAAAGCCAAAGCCATACACTTGGGGAAAAGCACCCATTTGTGGGACATCCGGGTTGAGGATGAACAAGGCCGTCTTGTTTCAGTTTGTAAGCTTACCTGCATTGCTTTGTCAAAAAAATAAATTTCCGGTATGAAAAAAAATTTGATCAGGAAGGTCTTGAAGATTACAGCAGTGATCTTTCTGGCTCTGATTGCAGTTATTGGATATTTAACCTACAGGTTTACAAATCCCGACACTGATGAGGAGATTCTGGATCAATTTGAAGGGCAAGTATACAAGCCCCATATCAGCTATGAAAATTTCAAAGGCTTCCAGGTCAGGGTCATCGGCATGCAGGAGCGCATTGACGAGAAACTTCCCACCCTTTTGTTTGTGCACGGCTCACCGGGTTCAGCCATGGATTTTAAGAAGTATTTGAAAAGTGAGGCATTGAACAAAATCGCAAATATCATGACTTATGACAGAATAGGTTATGGAAAATACAATACAGGGGAAGTTTTACCTTCAATAAATGAAGAGGTTGAATTACTGCATCATTTATTAAGAAACATTGATGAAGAAAAAGTTGTTCTCGCAGGATATTCCTACGGAGGCACCGTCATCATGGCATCGACCAAAACCTTTAAAAAGAAAATTGCTCTGGCGGCAGCAGTGAGAGGTGATCTGGAGCCGATGTTCTGGGTTTTAAATTTATACAAGTACGGATTGACAAGGTCCCTGATGCCAAATGTGTTCAAGGCGGCAACCATTGAGAAATTAAGACACGTGGAAGAATTACCCGAATTTGAGCATCAATGGAACATGAGCAGGTCACAGGTATTATCGATTCACGGGAAAAAGGACCGGATTGTTCCCTATGAAAATTCCTTATTTCTTCAAAGCCTTTTTGATCCTCAAAAGTTTTCATTAATTACCCTGGAAAAGGGGAATCATACCCTTATTTGGACTAATTTTGATCTGATCGAAACCGCACTTGTTAAAAGTATCAAGGAATGAAAAATTTTGCTGAATTGATTCTTAGGGTCAACGAGATAAAAGCCAATGGGCTTCCTTTTGTCATATACAGAAAGCCGCATGCAAAAAAAATCTCTATGCTGGCCCAAAAGGATCGGAGGATTGAGTATGCTCATAATTATGACGTATCGGGGTTTATCATGGCTCCTTTTCTCGAGCATGATGCATCAATTTTATTCGCATCAGACAATGTTGATCGTGACACGTTTCATTACGAATCAGGAACTTCGGACGGTAAGGTCAAGGGTTCAGGAGACCCGCTTCAAAATCTGGGTTTTGAGGAAAGGGCAAAACATATGAGCCTGGTAGAGCGCGGCATTCAATTTATAAAGCAAAGCGAGGTGACCAAGGTCGTGTTGTCAAGAAAAGAAATTTTGGACATCGATGATTTCGATCCTGCGGCAATATTTGAAAAATTATTGCTCAGGTACCCTGGCGCTTTTGTTTACCTGTGGTCCCATCCCGATATTGGCTTATGGGCAGGCGCCACACCTGAGACCCTGATTCACACAAAAGGAAACACTTTTCGGACCATGGCCCTGGCCGGAACCAGGCCCTGGCAGGGAAGCGAGGAGGTAGTTTGGGGAGAAAAGGAAATCGTGGAACAGCAGATCGTCACCGATCAGATTACCGGAGCATTAAAAGGCCTCGATTTTAAAGTAGGGAAGGCCCATAGCAAAAGAGCAGGGAATTTATTGCATATCTGTACCCATATTGAGGGTGGTATGGATCGAGAAAGTGATCTGGGTATTTTGATTCAAAAATTACATCCCACGGCAGCCGTTTGTGGTTTACCCAAAAACAAGGCACAGGAATTTATCCTTTCAAATGAAGGCTATGACAGAGGCTTTTATACGGGTTTTATCGGAGAGCTTAATTTTAGAGGAGACGCTTCTGTCAGGTCCTTGAATAAAAATGATGCCGAGATGGAATCTCATTTGTTCGTGAACCTCAGATGTATGCGGATCATTCAGGAGCCCATTACAAAGGCGGTGTTATTCATGGGAGGAGGAATTACCAGTGAAAGTATTCCTGAGCAAGAGTGGGAGGAAACCATAGAAAAGAGCAAAGTCATGAAAAGTGTGCTTTTTGATGCCTGAACCCTATTAAAGGACCTCTGAGAACTCTGTTTGTGGTCGGTTTTTTCAAACGAACATAATTTTCAAATGAAAGATGTCGGAGAAGCACCATTTTGATTTTCTTCAGTTGCGATAGATAATTTTATCATGTCGTGGTATCCCAAAAAATTGGCGTATTTTTGTCTTCTATTCTGATAAGATTCGATGCCTAAATATCCTAAAAAGAAACTTGCTCAACTCGTATTGCAGCAAATTGTAAATCATGGAATTGAAAGTGTTGTTATTTCTCCCGGTTCGAGAAATGCCCCTTTGACTCTTGGATTCGTGAATCATCCCAAAGTCAGGGCACTTAGCATTGTTGATGAGCGTTGTGCGGCCTTTTTTGCTTTGGGAATGGCCCAGCAAACCCGTCAGCCGGTGGCCCTGCTCTGTACTTCAGGCTCTGCCTTACTCAATTATTATCCGGCCGTTGCCGAGGCTTATTACAGCAAGATTCCGTTGGTCATCATTTCAGCAGACCGACCCGGCCATCTTATTGACATTGGGGATGGTCAGACCATTCGGCAGGAAGGTGTATTCAGCAATCATATTCTGTTTGAGGCAAATCTTGAAGAAGATCCTTCTATTGGGTCAGGTGAGAAGCATACGGCCTTATTTTTGCAGAATGCCGGTCGAATTGATTCGGCCCTCAGGCTTTGCAGTGAAAGGATGGGCCCGGTACACATCAATATTCCTTTTGATGAGCCTTTATATGAAACGGTAGAAGATTTATACTCGTTTGATCTTTCCGATGCCCGGGTAAAGGCATTGGCGGAGAATTCCTTGTTGAAGGAGAAGCCACTTGAAGTGGATGAACTTCAAAAATTTGCTGACATCTGGAACAAAAAACATAAAAAATTGGTTTTGGTGGGTTCCTGTTTCCCTGATGAACTCATCCAGACGCAAATGTCACATATGGCCAAGGATCCTTCAGTTTTGATAATGACGGAAACGACTTCAAATATTGCCAATGACCATTTTATAAACAATATAGATCAGCTGATCTTTCCACTTGATGAAGGGGAACTGGATGCGCTCAGGCCTGACATACTCCTGACCTTCGGAGGAATGGTGGTCTCTAAAAAAATCAAGCAATTTCTGAGGAAACATCCTCCGATGGAGCACTGGCACGTGGATGCCCACAGGGCCCTGGACACCTTTCATTGTTTAACACAGCACTTTGCCCTGTCACCCCAATTGTTTTTTAGTCAGTTTTTCTTTTTGACAAAGACACTTTCCGGCCCGTATCAGAGCCGCTGGCTCAGTCTGAAAAAACAGCGAAAGGCCAGACATTATAAATTTCTCGAGCAGGTTGCTTATTCAGATATTTTAGTTTTTAAGCATGTTTTAAACAGTATACCGTCGCATGCCCAGTTGCAGTTGGCCAATAGTTCCATCATTCGTTACGCACAATTGTTTGATTTGGATCCGACCCTGAAGGTATTTTGCAACCGCGGGACCAGCGGAATCGATGGAAGTACATCGACTGCCATAGGGGCAGCCTTTAACACGACTGGGACTACGGTTTTTGTTACAGGGGACGTCAGTTTCTTTTACGACAGCAATGCCCTGTGGAACAAATACATACCAGAAAATTTTAGGATCATTCTGATCAATAACAGAGGGGGAGGTATATTCAGGTTCATTCCGGGGCCGAAATCATCAGATGCGCTTGATTTTTTTGAAACAAGTCATCATCTGGAAGCATCAAAACTTTGTGAGATGTACGGACTTACTTATCATTCGGCGCATGATACGTCGCAATTAAAGGAGCAACTGGAAACTTTTTATCAGGGCAAAGGACGTCCAGGACTTTTGGAAGTCTTCACACCCGCAGAACAGAATGACCTTTGTTTAAAGGATTATTTCAAGGCTTTATGAGCTATAGACCTCCGTTTTCCTGATCTGGAGGTGTTTCATCATTCAGTTCTTCATTGGGTTCCTGTTCGTCAAGGTAACCCAGTCTTTCGGCGCGTTGTTTCTCAAGCACGCGTTCGATATTCGCGTAATAACCATCTGAATTGGGATTGTCTGAACCTATTTTGGCATAACCGTTTTTGAAATGCTTGAGTGCTTTTTTATAATCATATCCGGTTTCGTAATACAGGCCAATATAGTAATCGCCAAGTGGTGATTCAGGATACAGTCGCATGATCATTTTTCCGAATTCTTCCAGATAATCCCCATTCATTTTGTCAATGATGATGGGTTCTATCTTAAAAATGTCGCTTTCCCTGATTTTTACATTTGAGCCGTATAAATATTCTATTTCAACATATTTTCTCTCCAGGTATTCAATGGCATCTCCCGGATCGAGGTTTGCTATGCTCTTGTCAAATTCCTCCTGGGAGATTGCAGCGAAAAGGGCAAAGGTAAAATCGATCGCACTCGCCACTGATTGTCCTATGGAAGCCGTTTTGCTGGCATTTGAAAAATCATCATACCTGTATTTGAAATTATCATTCTGGGACAGTTTCAACAAGTTGTGGACGTTGTTGATGCCTGCTGTTCTTTTTTCATTATTGTATTCACCTCCGCTAAGGTAATAGAAATATTGTGTCATCAGGCTCTGGCTCTGTGCCTCAATTTTTTGGTGCATCTCAGGAGCAAAACTGGGGTTGATGTTCATATACGCATTAAAAACAGGTGTTGGTTCCAAAAAGAAGTAGTTGATGAAGTTACCTGTCAGCGTATTACCCATGATGCTTTTAAATAAGGAAGTTCTGTATGTATTATCCAAATAAGGTAACAACTCATCTCGTATAAATCCATAAAATTGGGTGCTTTCCTGATTCGGCAGTCCTGTGTCTTCGCTATAGTCACAATCGGCATACCGTTCTTCATTTTGATTTTGATAAACGGCTACAACAATTTGTTCAGGGGCCTTGTCGCGTGCTGCAAAAAGCTTAGAATTGGCTACGTAGACGTCAAAAAGCAGTTCCCCGTCAAGCAAAATGGCAACGGGATAGCTGTTTTTCTCATCCTCATTATATGATTCGGGCAGGAAGATCTTTAAAATCCGTTCTGAGTTCGTATATGTTGAATTGAATTTTTTAAAGACAATATTGTCCTGGGCTTGCCCTAAAAAAGAAACTAGGAATAGTAATACAACTATTTTTCTCATGAGTTATGTTTTAAATTGTGACCATTAAATACGACAAAATCCATCAACAAGAAGTTTAATCTCTAAACTTTTGCTAATTTCGCTCTGAATATTTAGTTAACCAACGACGAATTAGCACAATTATTTTATAGAATCTGTAAAACTTATCAAATGGAGCGACACAAATGGCAAATTGTTAAAGAATTTGAGGATATCACCTATAAAAAATGTGATGGAGTGGCCAGAATTGCTTTTAACAGGCCAGACGTGAGAAATGCTTTCAGGCCACAGACTACCAAAGAACTGTTTGAGGCCTTTTACGATGCACAGGAAGATGTTCATATTGGTGTTGTATTGCTATCTGCAGAGGGCCCCTCGAGCAAAGACGGGGTTTATTCCTTTTGCAGCGGTGGTGATCAAAAGGCACGTGGCCATCAGGGCTATGTAGGGACCGACGGGTACCACAGGCTCAATATTCTGGAAGTTCAAAGACTGATCCGCTTTATGCCAAAAGCAGTGATCGCCGTTGTACCGGGATGGGCCGTTGGCGGAGGTCATAGTTTGCATGTGGTTTGTGACCTCACGCTGGCAAGCAGGGAACACGCTATTTTTAAGCAAACCGATGCCGACGTGACCAGTTTTGACGGAGGTTACGGGTCGGCTTATCTTGCAAAAATGGTGGGGCAGAAAAGGGCGAGGGAGATTTTCTTTTTGGGCCGAAATTATTCGGCACAGGAAGCCTATGACATGGGTATGGTCAATGCTGTGGTGGACCATGACCAGCTGGAACAGACCGCTTTTGAATGGGCACAGGAGATACTGGCTAAATCACCGACTTCGATCAAGATGCTGAAATTTGCCATGAACCTTACCGATGACGGTATGGTGGGGCAGCAGGTTTTCGCAGGAGAAGCCACCAGACTGGCTTATATGACCGATGAAGCCAAAGAAGGTCGGGACGCTTTTCTGGAAAAGCGAAAGCCCAATTTTGAGAAAAAGTGGATTCCATAACCCAGGGCGATTTGACCTGCCTGCCGTTATTTTAGAGCACATTCATGCAAACTTATATTTAATAAATATAAAACTGACTTATGAAAATCATATGTATCGGAAGAAATTATGCCAAGCATATAGAAGAACTGGAAAATGAACGGCCGGATGAACCTGTGGTCTTTATGAAGCCGGATTCTGCTGTTTTGTTAAAAAACAATCCCTTTATCATTCCTCCATTTTCTGATGACATTCATTATGAAGTTGAAATTTTGGTCAAGATCAACAGAATTGGAAAATTCATAGATAAAAAGTTTGCTCACAAATACTATGATGAGATTGGACTTGGAATTGATTTTACAGCGCGTGATTTACAAAGCAGATTAAAAGAAAAAGGGCTTCCCTGGGAAAAGGCCAAGGCATTTGACGGGAGTGCTGTCATTGGTAATTTTTGTCATAAATCGGAAATTAACCTTGATAATATCAAATTTCAACTTTTGAAAAATAAAGAGCTTGTCCAAGACGGAGAATCTTCACATATGCTTTGGAAAATAGATGAATTGATCGCTTATGTGTCACAGTTTTTTACTTTAAAAATTGGGGATATCATCTTTACCGGGACACCTGCAGGAGTTGGAAGGGTAGAAGCCAATGACGAACTGAAAGGAGTTTTGGAAGGGAAGGAAATGTTTCACATTAAAGTAAAATGACGCTTTGGGCCACAAGGAAATAGAAAGAAAATTTCTCGTATCAAATGATGCATTCAAAGCAGCATCTTTTAAAAAAGAGAGAATCGTACAGGGCTTTTTATCTTCTGTTCCTGAGAGAACTGTAAGGATAAGAATTATTGGCAATTCAGGTTTTATTACTGTAAAGGGAATAGGAAATGCCTCCGGAACCACAAGGTTCGAATGGGAAAAGGAGATTAGTTTGTCAGATGCAGAGCGTTTGTTGTCTATTTGTGAATCCGGTAAGATAGAAAAACTACGTTATTTTGTAAAGGAGGGCAGGCATACCTTTGAAGTTGATCATTTTACTGGAGAGAATCAAGGGCTTGTCTTGGCAGAGATTGAGCTTCAAGAAGAAAACGAGTCTTTTGAAAAACCAGCCTGGTTGGGTGAGGAGGTCACAGGTCAGGTTGAATATTACAATTCTTATCTGTCCAAATACCCTTTTGGAAATTGGTAACTGCTTCAGAAACCACAATGTGTTGCCTTACCCTGTAAAAAAAGGCAATAGTTAACAAGTATTTCACTTGCCAAATATTGCCCTTGAGATAAAGAAATATACCTTAGTCCAGAACCGAATTCTCTATAGCTTTTGCCTCATATAATTTTACACCGGCTTCATAGTATTTGTCTCCCTCTGTCCAGAAAGGCGTTTTTGGATCGTTCGCGATCAGTCTTGAAGAAAGGACATAAGATCTGAAGAATTTCTCCAAATAATCATAGTCAACAGTATCAGGATTGTCAGTAACCTGGTGGTATGTTTTTGTCACTTCTTCATCAAAGGCAGTAAAGCCCAAACTATAGGTTGGAGCTGGTATACCTTTCATAGCAAAATTCACATTGTCTGACCTGTCGAATAAATTTTGCTCGGGTGCCGGATCGTCAATGGCTTCCAAACCAAACGCTTTAGCACCATCAATAATATGCTGTGCTACTGTTGTTCTGTGTAAACCAAAAATGGTCACTTTGGAAGTGTCATTATAGCCGCCATTGTCACTATTAAAGCAGTAAACCATTTTGTTTAACGGCATTACAGGGTTTTCGGAGTAATACTTACTGCCGAGTAATCCTTTTTCTTCTCCCGTAAACAGAATAAAAAGAGAAGATCTTTTAGTTGGGTATTTTGCTAGATTTTCTGCCAGGCTCAATACAGTTGCAGTTCCTATGGCATTGTCTCTGGCACCATTATAGATCGAGTCGTTTTCTGCGTTGGGTTTTCCGATTCCCACATGATCATAATGCGCAGAATAAATGATAAACTCATCTTTTAAATCAGGGTCGGTCCCCTCAAGGTATCCGACCACATTTTTTGTGGAAATCTTTTCTTTTTCAATACCTTCGATAGCAAGGTCTGCCTTAATCGATTTGCTTCCCGCCAACTTTTCGGCCACAGACATGTCCTGATCGATCATCCAGAGGTGTACAAATTTTTCAGTTTCTTCAGAATTTTTTAACTGAGTTCGTGGTTCATTGAAATAATGTGCGTAACGGGCATATGTTTTTTCCTCGATTTCCACCAGTTCGATCAAAGCAGATGCGCCTCCCTTCATGGCCAGCTCTCTTTTTTCACGTCCTGTCATGAATCTGGCTCTCAGTCCTTCGCTTTCCGCGGTGCCTGCCTTTACAATGACAAGTTTTCCCTCGACATCACTGCCTTCAAAGTCGGTCTTAGAACCATAGTTCAGGTATACAGCTTCCCCCTTGAAAGTCATGTTGCTCAAAGACATGCCTAAAAATTTTGTCCCCTCCATATCATTGATATTCAGGGATATTTTTTTTGGAGGGTTCACTTTTTCCATGGGTACATCCTGGTAATAAGAACCCTGATCTCCTGCCGGAATAACATTGGATTTTCTGAGATTATTGGCCAGATAGGATGCGGCAATATTCAGTTCATGGGATCCTGTTTCCCTCCCTTTCAGTTCGTCAGAGGCCAGAAAATAGATATGTCCTTCAATATCGCTTTTATGAATTGTTGATGCAGCTTTTTCAGCTTCAGACTGCGCCATAACAGAAATACCTGTAAACAGGAGGACAGTAAGGAAATGATTTTTCATGTGATGTTTTTTTAGAAATGAGGTCATAAATATAGGATAATATTGTAAATAATGGTGAGAATTAAAATTAAACAGGCCTAACGAAAAAGAATGTACTTGTGTATCTTTGTTCACTTTTTAATAAATATCATTATGCAGGCTGAGATTATTACCATTGGGGATGAGATACTTATAGGTCAGATCGTTGACACCAACTCGCAATGGTTAGGACAAAGACTGAATCAGATCGGTATCTCGGTTTATCAGATCACTTCAATTCAAGACGAGAAATCCCATATCATAAAAGCACTTGACGAGGCCATGGCCAATGTGGACATCATCATTCTCACGGGAGGGCTGGGTCCTACCAAAGATGATCTGACCAAACTTACGCTGGCTGAATATTTTCAGGATACCCTGGTGCGGAACGCCGATATTGAGATCCATATTAAAAAGTTGTTTGCCAGGATAAAATACAGATACACGGCAATGGATATGGAGCAGGCCATGCTTCCATCCAAGGCAAAGATTCTCAGAAATGATCTGGGAACGGCTTCAGGCATGTGGTTTGAGCATGGTTCGAAGGTCATCGTGTCTTTGCCCGGCGTTCCGAATGAGATGAAAGGACTCATGAAGAGCTGGGTTTTACCGGGGCTGCAGTCAGCCTTTCAATTGCCATACGTTCTTCATAGAACCATTCATACCTTCGGCATGGGAGAAAGCAGGGTGGCCCATCGTCTTGAGCAATGGGAGGATGCACTTCCCGATTATCTCAAACTGGCATATCTTCCTTCTTATGGAAGGGTTCGCTTAAGGCTGAGCGCTCGTGGGGAAAATTTGGAAAGGCTCGAAGCAGGATTGAAATCTGAGATCAGCAGACTAAAGGAGCTGATTGAAGACATCTATGTCGGGGAAGAAGATGAGACTTCTTTGGCCTTGTCAGTGAACAGATTGCTCAGAGCGCGTCAGCAAACACTGAGTTTGGCAGAGAGCTGTACCGGTGGGGACATATCAAAGAAGTTGACCACTGAACCCGGCGCCTCTCAGTTTTTAAAAGGGGGTGTTGTGGCTTACAATGCTGAAATTAAAAAGAAATTTCTACATGTTCCGGCAGCAATGATCAAAAAGTTCACAGTGGTGAGTGCTGAAGTAGCAAGAGAAATGGCATTGCAGTGTCAAAAACGCTTTGAAACGGATTATGCCATTGCCACAACTGGCAATGCCGGCCCAACAATTGACGATACTGACAAAACAGTCGGGGTGGTCTTTATTGCCATCGCAAGCCCGAAAGGAGTTTTGGTGAAAGAATTCTTTTTTGGAAAACCCAGGGAAAAAGTGATTGAAAGGGCTTCATTGAAGGCCCTTGAACTATTGAGGAAAGAAATTTTAAAAAACAACAAAAATAGTTTGTCAGATTAGTAAAGAATATTTATTTTTGCACCTCGTTTTGAAACAACAATTAAAACATTCAGGAAATGTCAAGAGTATGTGAGTTAACAGGCAAAAGAGCTATGGTTGGAAACAACGTATCTCACGCTTTGAATAGAACCAAGAGAAAATTCAATGTGAATTTGGTGAAAAAGCGTTTTTATTTACCAGCTGAAGATAAATGGATCACATTAAAGGTTTCTACAAGAGCTTTGAAAAACATCAATAAAAAAGGTGTTGAAGCCGTTATTGCAGAAGCCAGAGCTAATGGTCATTTAAAAAAATAAGAAGAGATGGCAAAGACAAAAGGAAATAGAATACAGGTGATATTGGAGTGCACTGAGCACAAAGCAACAGGAAAACCTGGAACTTCTCGTTATATTACAACGAAGAACAAGAAAAATACTCCGGACAGACTTGAAATTAAAAAATTCAATCCTATCCTGAAGAAAATGACAATTCACAAGGAAATTAAATAACACAAAGAGTCATGGCAAAGAAATCAGTAGCATCGTTGCAAACAGGGTCAAATAGATTGACCAAGGCTATAAAAATGGTAAAATCTGAAAAATCAGGTGCTTACACTTTTGTAGAAAGTATTATGGATCCTACCAGGGTAAATGATTTTTTGAGTAAAAAATAAATTTTACCTTCTAAAAATATTAAAGAGCTGCTTTCATTAAGAAAGCGGCTCTTTTGATTTTAAGACAGATGGGAATCCGTTGAAAATTAACTAACTTTGTGCTCGCTAAAAAAATCTTTCAAATCAGGTTCTAATTATGAGTTTGTTCAAAAATATATTTTCTAAAGAAAAGAAGGAAACCTTAGACAAAGGTTTGGAAAAAACCAAAACCTCATTTTTCAATAAACTTTCTAAAGCAGTTGCCGGAAAGTCAAAGGTTGATGAGGATGTATTGGATAATCTCGAAGAAGTGCTCGTTTCCTCCGATGTTGGAGTAGAGACCACTTTAAAGATCATCGATCAGATTGAGGAAAGGGTGTCAAAGGACAAATATTTTGGGACCGATGAGCTGAACAGCATCCTGCGTGAGGAAATAGCTGCCTTGCTGGCCATGACCAACACGGGTAATGAAACAGATTTTACGATTCCTGATACAGACCGGCCTTATGTGATCATGGTGGTTGGTGTCAATGGCGTGGGTAAAACAACAACCATCGGTAAAATGGCTGCACAGTTCAAGAAAAAGGGACTGAAAGTGGTTCTGGGCGCGGCAGACACCTTCAGGGCAGCGGCAATAGACCAGTTGCAGGTATGGGCAGACCGTGTGGATGTGCCCATGATCAGACAGGAAATGGGCAGCGACCCGGCGTCTGTGGCTTTCGACACAATTCAATCTGCGGTAAATAACAATGCCGATGTAGTGATCATTGATACGGCAGGGCGACTGCATAATAAGGTAAATTTGATGAATGAGCTATCGAAAATAAAACGGGTCATGCAAAAGGTCATGCCCAATAAGCCCGATGAGGTGCTGCTGGTTTTGGATGGGTCAACCGGTCAGAATGCTTTTGAACAGGCAAAACAATTCACGAAAGCTACTGAAGTCACTTCACTCGCAGTTACAAAATTGGATGGCACCGCTAAGGGAGGTGTAGTCATCGGGATTTCTGATCAGTTTCAGATCCCGGTCAAATATATAGGTGTCGGAGAAGGAATTGATGATCTTCAGGTATTCAATAAAACCGAATTTGTAGATTCTTTTTTTAAATAGCAGGAACATTGCCACCCCTTCGGAGGTGAACCCTTCACTTCTGGCCAGGTGAGAAATCAAAAATGAAATTGAAAGAGTCAAGGAATTATGCGCACAAAATCTTCGAAGAAAAATAAAATCAATGTTGTCACTTTAGGATGCTCCAAGAATGTTTATGACAGTGAGGTGCTTATGGGGCAGCTTAAAGCCAGCAACAAGAACGTGGTGCATGAGGATGAAGATGACGACGGAAACATCGTTGTGATCAATACTTGTGGATTTATTGGAAAAGCCAAAGAGGAATCTATCAATACAATTTTGCACTATGTGGATAAAAAGGAGGCTGGAACAGTGGATAAAGTCTTTGTGACAGGTTGCTTGAGCGAGCGTTACAAACCTGATCTGGAGCGTGAAATATCAGATGTTGATCAGTATTTTGGGACACATGACCTTCCAAACCTTCTTCAGGCACTTGAAGCCGATTACAAACATGAACTTATAGGAGAAAGGCTTACTACCACGCCCAAGCATTATGCTTATTTGAAAATTGCTGAAGGCTGTGACAGACCCTGTTCTTTTTGTGCCATTCCGCTGATGCGCGGCGGTCATGTCTCGACCCCAATTGAAGCCCTGGTCACCGAAGCAGAGCTGTTGGCAAAAAACGGCGTAAAAGAATTGATATTGATCGCCCAGGACCTTACTTACTACGGGCTGGATTTATATAAAAAAAGAGTCCTGGCTGATTTGCTTCAGGAATTGGTCAAGGTGCCGGGTATCGAATGGATCAGATTGCACTATGCTTTCCCAACAGGATTTCCGCTGGACGTGCTGGATGTGATGAAAAAGGAGCG
>JAHEHF010000020.1 GCA_024644745.1 Flavobacteriaceae bacterium | reverse complement strand
CATCAAAAGATGATGATATTGAGATAGAGAAGAGTAACATTGTTTTGGTTGGAGAAACAGGGACTGGTAAAACCTTGATCGCAAAAACAATTGCAAAGATGCTTGATGTTCCGTTTGCCATAGTTGATGCGACGGTACTGACTGAGGCAGGGTATGTTGGCGAAGACGTTGAAACTATTTTAACACGCCTTCTTCAGGCTGCCGATTATAAGGTGGACAAAGCTGAACGCGGAATTGTATTTATCGATGAAATCGATAAGATTGCCCGTAAAAGTGATAATCCTTCCATTACGAGAGACGTATCAGGTGAAGGCGTGCAACAGGCCTTGCTTAAATTGCTCGAAGGAACCGTTGTCAATGTTCCTCCAAAGGGTGGAAGAAAACACCCTGACCAAAAATTTGTCGAGGTGGATACAAGGAATATTCTGTTTATAGCTGGTGGTGCCTTTAGCGGCATCGACAAGGTGATCAGCAAAAGGCTGAACATGCAGGCGGTGGGATATAGTGCTTCGATCTCTGATGATAAGATTGATGAAGAAAACCTGTTGCAGTATATCATTCCGAGTGACCTGAAAAGTTTTGGTTTGATCCCTGAGATCATAGGAAGGTTGCCTGCACTCACTTTTATGCGGCCTTTAGATAAGGAAACCCTGAGGTCAATTTTGACAGAACCAAAAAATGCGATCATAAAACAATATACCAGACTTTTCGAAATGGATGGCATTGATTTTAAGATCGATGAAAAGGCACTGGATTTCATTGTTGAAAAGGCAGTGGAATACAAACTTGGGGCAAGAGGATTGAGGTCCTTATGTGAGGAAATTCTCACTGATGCCATGTTTGAAATGCCAGGGTCTGAAGAAACCAGTTTAAGGGTTACCAAGAAATACGCCCAGGGAAAAATTTCCAAGTCAACAATTAAGAAGCTGAAGGCCGTATCATAGATACTGTTTCAAATTCAAAATAAAAAAACTGTCACAAACTGACAGTTTTTTTATCTTTATAGCAGAAATTTTTAAGGATTAGATGATCTCAAAAGATACCATTGACAATGTGTTTGAAGCTGCCCGGGTAGAGGAGGTCATCGGTGATTTTGTCAACCTTAAAAAAGCCGGGGCCAATTTCAAAGGGCTGAGTCCGTTCACAGATGAAAAAACACCTTCATTCATGGTGTCTCCGGTCAAGCAGATCTGGAAAGATTTTAGTACCGGAAAGGGAGGTAATGCCATTACCTTTTTGATGGAACACGAACATTATTCTTATCCGGAGGCCATCAGATATCTGGCCAAGAAATATCAAATTGAGATTGAGGAGACACAACAGTCCTATGAAGAGAAACAGAAGTCTGACGAAAGAGAAAGCATGTTTCTTGTTTCTGAATTCGCCAAGAGCTATTTCGCTGATATTTTATGGAACTCCGAAAAGGGAAAGGCCATCGGGTTGAGTTATTTCAGGGAAAGAGGGTTCAGCGATGAAACCATTAAGAAATTTGAACTTGGTTATGCGCTGGATGAATGGACCGCCTTTACAGATGAGGCTGAAAGCAAGAAATATGAAATTGATTTTTTAGATAAGACCGGACTCACCATTGTAAGGGAGAACAAAAAGTTTGATCGCTTTAAGGGCCGAGTGATATTTCCAATCCACAGCATGAGTGGAAGAATACTGGGATTTGGAGGAAGGATTCTGGGTTCAGATAAAAAGGCTGCCAAATATCTGAATTCACCGGAGAGCCTTATTTATCATAAAAGCAAAATTCTTTATGGTCTGTATCAGGCCAAACAAAGCATTGCCAAAGAGGACAATTGTTACCTGGTTGAAGGATATACTGACGTTATTTCAATGTCTCAGGCGGGTGTTGAGAATGTCGTAGCCTCATCGGGAACTGCGCTTACCGCGGATCAAATAAGATTGATCAACCGTTTGACGAATAATGTTACCGTTTTGTTTGACGGGGATGCTGCTGGTATAAGGGCTTCCATAAGGGGCATAGACCTTATTCTTGAACAGGGTCTCAATGTCAAGGTTGTGGCATTTCCTGAAGGTGATGACCCGGATAGTTTTGCCAGGTCGAAGTCCTTTGAGGAAATTGACGCATACCTTAAAGAAAAGTCACAGGATTTTATCCAGTTCAAAACCTCACTTCTCCTGGAGGAGGCGAGCAATGATCCCATCAAAAGAGCAGAACTGACCCGGGATATCGTGGCGAGCATTGCAAAAATTCCCAACAACATTCAAAAAGAGATTTATGTACAGGAATGTGCCCGAATCATGAATATTTCAGAAAGTGTTCTTTTTAATGAATTGTCCCAGATCCTCAAGAGAGGCAACAGGGAAGTAAGGCAGCAGGCCAGGGCAAAGACCCCTTTTACGGGCGTCAAAAAGGAAATCAAAAAAGCTGAAAAGATTGATCAGCTCTTTCAAATGGAAAAAAAGATCATAGAAATTTTGCTGCTTTATGGAAATGAAGAAGTCGATTTCATTGACTTCACGTCAGAAACTGATGAAGATGGAAGGAAAAAAATAGTGAAGGCTCAATATTCAAATGCCGTATGCAAAGAAATTTATATGCATCTGCAGGAAGATGAAATTGAATTTACAAATCCCGTTTTCCTGAAGATCTATTATGAAATGATCCATCTTTTGAATCAGGAGCAACATATCAGTGCCGATCTTTTCACGAATCACGAAGATCAGGAAATATCTGCAGCCGTAACCGACATCTTAATGGAAGAGGAAAAATACAGCTTAAGTGACTGGGAAAAACATAATATCTATGTGAAAAACAAGGAGAACTATCTGCCGAAGCTGGTTATGGATGTCCTGTATAATCTAAGACGGTTGCTCATCGCAGAAAAGATACACGTTCTCAAGTCTGAACTGAAGGAACCTGAAACCGCTGCAGTTGATCTCACGGACAACCAGGAAACCCTGGAATCTATCAGAGATTATACTGCCCTTAAGCAGCTGCTTTTTGAAAAACTCAACCGGGTACTTTAGCTTTTCAGATCATCTGCTATTTCGCATACAGGTATGGGTTGCATCTTATGTTGGTTGGCCCTGTGCAACTTGCTGTAGATCTGAAGTACTTCTTTCTGCCGCTTGTCAAAATCATCCTCATGGTATCCAAGCGCTATTTGATCCATAGCCCATTCCAGTTCATCATAACTCGCCCCGATCTGGTCTTCATCCGTTCGGTCATCTCCCCAGAGCCCGTCAGTCGGAGCTGCCTGGATGATTTCCTCATTGACGCCCAAAAAATGAGCCAATTCGTAAACTTCGCTTTTCATGAGATCCGCTATAGGGCTCAGATCTACCCCTCCATCACCGTATTTGGTGAAAAAGCCAACCCCGAAGTCCTCAACTTTGTTACCGGTTCCTGCCACCAGTAATTTTTCAAGGGCCGCAAAATAATATAAGGTGGTCATTCTTAACCTGGCGCGTGTGTTCGCAAGTGACATAAATCTTTCTTCTTCATTTTTCACAGCCGGCAGCGCCCTGATCAAGGCGTCAAATACGGGGCTGATGTTCACTTGGGTCAGTGAGACCTTCGGATACTTCCTTTTCAGCCAGTCAATATGATTTAAGGCGCGGCTTACCTGCGAATCGGCCTGATGAATTGGCATCTCAAGGCATAATACTTCCAGACCCGTTCTGGCGCATAAAGTTGAAGTGACGGCAGAATCGATCCCTCCGGATATACCAACGACAAATCCTCGCACCCCTGCATTTAAGGCATATTCCTTTAACCATTTCACAATGTGATTTGTTACTTTTTCAGCATTCATTATTGATAAGTATTTATTAGTTTTGCGAGGCACAAAAATATTAATTTTTATTGGCAAATCTTTTTTAAATGACTTTTATCAAACATTTTGGCCTTATGCTGCTGCTCATGACAGGGCTGGCATGTTCCAAGGAAAAAAATAATGAAGTGGATGTATCGGGTATTGAAGTGAATACTGATGTCGTTCGTTTTGAACAGGAATTTTATGGTGCCTCGCCCGATGATCTGCCATCACTTAAAATGTCTTATTCTTATTTGTTTCCTCCTTCGGAAACCGATTCTGTATGGATCGCAAAATTGAAAGATGAGGATGAGTTGTTTCTTTATGAAGCCACGCAAAAGGAATTTCCTGATTTTACCAGAGAACAAAAGGAGTTGACCGATTTGTTCAAACACGTCAAATATTATTTTCCCAATTTTGTTGAGCCCAGGGTTTTGACCATCCTGAACAACGTTGATTATGATCATCGGGTCATTTATGCGGATAGCTTGTTGTTTGTCTCGCTGGATGTTTATTTGGGTGAGGGTCACGAGGTGTATCAGGACTACCCGGATTACATCAAACAAAATTTCACAAGAGAGCATCTTGTCGTTGACGTGGCTGAACAATTTGCTTTGCCGGTGCTCAGAGTACCTCAAAGCAATTCATATGTTGCAAAGATGATCCAGCAGGGTAAGAAATTCAAGCTGATGGAATCTTTTCTGCCCAGAAAATCAAAGAACGAGATCATGGGTTACACTCCGGAACAATACAGATGGGCCGAAATCAGCGAGGCTGATATATGGAAGTATTTTATTCAAAATGAAATGTTGTATTCCAATGATCCAGGTCTGAATGACAGGTTTATCGCTGATGCACCGTTTTCTAAATTTTACCTGGAGGTTGACAAAGATTCTCCAGGTAGGATAGGGGCCTGGTTCGGGTGGAGAATTGTCGATGCCTTTATGCAAAACAATGATATGTCCATACAGGAAATGATCACTACAGATAATGAAGAGATCTTTAAAAGGTCAAAATACAAACCCAAAAAGAAGTAGGGTATCAGATAAATAAAAATTCACTCATCCTGGGTGATTCTAAAAAATAAACCATGGCAATAAAACACAGTTCGGAAATAAATATCAAAGTGGGGTTGGATGAAAACAGGGTTCCTGAAGCATTATCATGGTCGGCAGACGACGGTAATATCAGTGACATGGAAAGTAAGGCCCTGCTTTTATCGGTATGGGATTCCAACAATAAGGACACCTATAAAATTAACCTGTGGACCAAAGAAATGCCGGTCAATGAGATGATACAATTTTTTCATCAGACTTTGACTTCGATGGCCGAAACATTTGAAATGGCTACGGGTGACGATAAAATGAGCGCCACCATGCGGGATTTTTGTGACTACTATGCCGAAAAGATGGGTATCAAGAGGCAATGATCCTTCAGGGCTTAATTTTAAATCCTTTTATTGAAGGCACAATTCCTTTAGGGTTCACTAAAATTCGAGTATTGTATTTAAAATACTTCTGTAATCACTCTCACTGTTTACAAAATCCAATTCGGAAACGTCAATGATCAGGGGGTTCAGCGATTCCTGTGACTTGATAAAAGACAGATAGCCCTTGTGGATCTTGTCAAGGTAATCGGGCTGAATATTCTGTTCATAGGCCCTGCCTCTTTTTTTAATGTTCTCGATGAGACGATCCGTATTTTGATACAGGAACACATAAACATCGGGTTTGGCGATTTCCTTGTACATGATATCGAACATCTTCCGGTACAAGCTGTATTCTTCCTTCGGCAGGGTTACCTGGGCAAAGATGAGTGATTTGAAGATGAAATAATCTGATACAATAAAATTTTTGAACAGGTCGAACTGTGCCAGGTCATCTGTAAGCTGATGGTACCGGTCAGCCAGAAAACTCATTTCCAAGGGGAAGGCATATCGGTCTTCATCTGCGTAGAATTTTGGTAAAAAAGGATTGTCCGCAAATCTTTCCAAAACGAGTTTTGCGTTGAAATCATCTCCTATTTTGTGTGCCAGACTCGTTTTACCCGAACCAATGTTTCCTTCGATCGCGATGTAATTGTATTTTTCAACGAGGGAAATGGGACGTTTTATTTTTTCCTCAACTTTTTCAATCGATTCGTTGTCCTGACAGTTCTGCAGGCAAATCAGGATCGTTTTTTTCGCAATGGGATGCATAATGTTCGGTGCGATTTCGGTGAGCGGGACCAGCACAAATTTGCGGTTCAGCATCTCAGGATGCGGAACTTTGAGTTCATCGAAGAAAATGACCTCATCGTCAAACAGTAAAATGTCAATGTCGATGATACGGTTTTTATAGCCTTCGCCCGAATTCCTTTCCCGCCCCATTTTTTTTTCAACAGAAAGAACCGCCTGGATCATTTTTTCAGGACTCAGGCTGCTTGAAACTTCAATACACATGTTGTAAAAATCATGGCCCTCAAAACCAAATGACCTGGTCTTGTACACCGAAGACACTTTTGTGATATGTCCGACGGTCTGGTTGAGCTGATCAACGGCTTCCTGTAAATTTTTAATCTTGTCACCCAGGTTGGTTCCCAGAGACAAGTAAGATTTGCGTACTATTTTCAAACACGGAATATTTTATTGATAATTAATTTTAAACATCCTATATTAGACAAAATTTCGTTGCAGAAATAAGGAATTACAAAGAAAATAAAACAATGGTGGAAATGGCCTGCATTTTCATTATTATTTTTCAACATTTGTAACAATACCGCTTCACCGACGACTTATAATAAAATTCAACAAATGACTTTTTTAAGAGAATTACTTGCCGCAGTTTTAGGAGTATTGATATCTTTTTTTATCATGTTCTTTGTTTTTTTGGCGATCGGTACAGTCATCAGTTCGAGTCTGGTTGAAGATGACAGGATTGTCGTCAAGGAAAATTCTGTTCTAGTACTGAAACTGGAAGATGCCGTAAAGGATTTTGCACCCAAAAGCAGTGATCCTTTGGAACAGATTCTGGGCCTTGAGGAGGATAAGATTGGTTTGAATACGATAATAAATGCAATAGATAATGCAAAATATGATGATCAGATTCTGGGAATAAGTATTGAGTCATTGATGATCAGGGCCGGTATGGCACAGACACAGGAGATCAGGGATAAGTTATTTGAATTCAAGGAGTCTGGAAAATTTGTAACAGCCTATGCGGATGTTTATGCTCAGAAAAACTATTACCTGAGTTCTGTGGCGGATTCTTTATACGTAAATCCTGAAGGCTTGATTGACTTTAAGGGCTTGGCAGGGGAGGTTTTATACTTTAAGGATTTTCAGGACAAGTATGGTGTGAAGATGGAGGTCATCAGGCATGGAAAGTACAAAAGTGCCGTTGAACCCTTTTTGGCAAATGAAATGAGTGAAGAGAACAGGGAACAGACCCTATCTTTTTTAAATGCAATATGGTCAGAAATGGTTGAAGATATTGAAGAGAACAGAAATATAGGGGCTGATGAGATCAATCATATAGCGGATGAATTGTTGGCAAGAAATCCAGATTTGGCGATTGAAAACCGGATGATAACCGGAAAGTTATACAAGGACGAATATGTCAATATTTTAAAAAAACTCAGTGGTCTGCAGGAAGGTCAAAGCCTGAATTCAGTAAGCATCAAGAATTATATCAAATCAGGCAAGGGGAGGATCAGATCAACTTCTGCAAATAAAATTGCCGTGATCTATGCACAGGGTGATATCATATATGGCAAAGGAGATGAAAATTTCATTGGCCAGGAGCTGATCATTGAATCTTTGAAAAAGGCGCGAAAGGCGAAGGATGTCAAGGCAATCGTACTGAGGGTGAATTCGCCGGGAGGCAGCGCTTTGGCTTCTGATATCATTTGGAGGGAACTGGAGCTCACCAAGAAAGATAAACCATTGGTCGTGTCTATGGGTAATCTTGCTGCCTCAGGTGGCTATTACATCTCTTGCAATGCGGATAAGATCGTTGCAGAACCATCAACAATAACAGGAAGTATAGGTGTATTTGGAATGGTCCCAAATATTCATGAATTCACGAAAAGAATAGGGATCAATGCGGAGCAGGTGGGGACCAACAAAAGATCCCTGGATTACAGCCTGTTTGAACCCATGTCTGATGATTTTTATGAGGTGACCAAGGAGGGAATTGAAAGAGTGTATACCACCTTTGTGAGCAAAGTGGCACAAGGAAGGAATATGACCTTTGAAGAGGTAGATCAAATTGCTCAAGGCAGGGTTTGGACTGGAAAACAGGCCTTGTCAAATGGTTTGGTTGATGAGTTGGGCAGCCTTGATGATGCCATAGCCATTGCTGCTGATCTTGCGGAAATAGACAGTTACAGAGTTAGAAACTACCCTGATTATAAAAAGGAATTCAAGGACTTGTTTTCAAGTCCCTTCGGCCGTGTCAAAACCCAAGTCCTGAAAGAAGAAATTGGAGAAGAGCAACTTGAGGTATATCAAAAATTGAAAAAGTTTGGTACCTGGAAGGGCATTCAGACCCGATTACCCTTTTTGTTGGAAATCAATTAGATCATTGAATCATTCTTTTCATTTCGCTTCTGTACTTAGAGGCGCTTTTTCCTGTGAACTCCTTGAACAACCTGTTGAAATGAGAGAAGTTGTTGAAACCGCATTCAAAACAAATGTCAGTGATACTTGATTGATTTTCCTGTAGCAACTTTGTTGCGTGAACCACCCTGTATTCATTGACCAATTTGGTAAAGGTCTTACCTGTCGCTTTTTTAAAATAACGGCAGAAGGCAGGTACCGTCATGCTTACCTTGTCAGAAATTTCATCCAAACTGATGTGTCTCTTAAAATTATTGTTGATGTGCTTAAAGATGACATCTATCTTTTCACTATCCTGAGGTTCTGTTTCAAAGGCAAAGCCATCGGCATTGAGAAATGAATAATCATTGGCAAGTGAGAGGTCATTTAATATTTCCAGAAGCTTTATAACTCTTGACATTCCCTGGTGATCAAGTAAACTTTCAATTTTTGGTCCCACCACCTTTTTGGTTTCGGGCTTAAAAATAATTCCCTTTTTTGCTCTTTCGAAAAGGGCATTTATATTACTCATTTCAGGGATGTTGTAAAAAATTTTTCCCAGAAAATCTAACTTGAACTGAACTATGGTCTCGCTCCCGTTTGTCGTAAGACGATCGACAAATCCATTATGGGGCAGGTTGGCGCCAATTAGAACCAGCATGCTGTTGTTAAAATATGATAAATGATTGCCAATATGCCTTTTCCCTTGCCCCTTGTTCACATAGACAAGTTCCACTTCAGGATGAAAATGCCAAAAAGCCACATTATTGGCAATATCCTTATTGTGTTGTTTGACAAGGATCGAGCTTCCAAAGCTCGGACTAATTTTTTCAAAACTTGGTTTTTTATTCATCATCTGACTCGGGTATTTATGCAAAAATAAATTATTTCCAATATGATATACTATGCGAATTTACCATTATTATGTACAATATTAACAATATGAAGTGTTAAGTTAATGTAAATTGATAATTAAGTATATAAAATAGTCAAAAGTGTTGTTTTTTGAGGCTTTGATCTCATCTACATTTGCCATGTCTAATTTTAATAAATATTATATCATGAAAAAATTAACGAAAAAAAATCTCATCATTTTATTAATGTTGGTATCATTCCTAAGTTATGCAAATGATGAAAGCGTATCCTTTAAGGAAAAAGAAAAGGTTACCCATTTGAGCTTTAAAAATGTAAAACTGGGATCTATGTTGACCATCAAGGATGACAAGGGTCTGGTGCTTTACAAAGAGTCAATTGTCAAATCAGGACAATATTCCAAAGGCTTCGATCTGACTGCTTTACCCAATGGTGATTATTATTTCGAGCTCGACACAGATTTCGAGATCGTGGTGATACCATTTGATGTTGTGTCTAATCAGGTAAATTTCAGAAAAGATGAAAAGTCGACAATTTTTAAGCCTTTTGTAAGGGTTAAAGACGCTAGGGTATACGTTTCAAGAGTGTCGTATAATGAAAGCCCATTGGAATATAAGATCTATTATTCAGAAAACAATGATCTCGTATTATCTGAAAAATTTGAAAATGAAAAAATGATCAACAAAATTTATGATTTTTCTGAATCAAAAGAAGGTGAATACCTGTTCGTCTTTAAGTTCGAAGGAAGAAGGTACAGCAAAAAGATCAAAATTTAATCTTATTATTTTTAATTAGTTATTGTCCAGTGATTTGAAAGTGAGCTCTGCCTATATGAGCTCACTTTTTTTTGTATTGTACAAAACTATAATCATATTGGTTCACTTCATCAGCTTTGAAATCAACGCGTTTTGTCATGGTCCAGACTTCAAGGTCAATCTCAGGGAAAAATGCATCCCCTTCAAAAACTTGGTGAACCAGCGTAAGATCAAGCAAATCAGCGTGTTTCATAGCTTGACTGTAAATTTCTGCACCGCCTAATATAAATGGGTTGTCATCTGCGCTTGCCGCTTTAATGGCATTTGGCAAGGAATTCACTACGATGCATCCTTCCACATGGTAGTCGGGATTTCTTGAAATAATAATGGTCGTCCTGTTTGGCAAGGGTTTGCCCAGTGATTCAAAAGTTTTCCTTCCCATGATCACATGATGACCCAGGGTTACTTTTTTAAAACGTTTCAGATCGGCCGGTAAATGCCATATGAGGTCATTGTTTTTACCCAGCGCGTTATTGGTCGCTATTGCAGCAATTATCGTAAGCATAGAATTAATTCATTCAGGAAATGCTGTCCAGTTCGTCAAAAGCTCCTGAAGATTCCAGCTTGCTCTCCAGCTTTTGCAGCTTTTCCCTGTGTTTCAGAATAAGTTTTTCTGTTTCGATCCTTTCCCATTCTTTTCCGAAAAAGCGTTTCATGATAAACACTCTGATATAATGGAGCAACAATATGAACAGCCAGGCAAAAATGGCCCAAACATACCAATCCAACTCCTCATGGAATTTAATGACCT
Organism: Flavobacteriaceae bacterium; assembly: GCA_024644745.1. GTDB lineage: Bacteria > Bacteroidota > Bacteroidia > Flavobacteriales > Flavobacteriaceae > Lutimonas. Next base: position 30,341 of record JAHEHF010000020.1, on the reverse strand, counting down.
TGTTCAGTACAACAAAAAATACCGAACCAAAAAGAAACAGCACAGAATGAAAATAAACCCTTTTTTTTTGTTTGGTTCGTTTTCGCGCTTTTTCGTAAAGTTCGTGGTCTAGAGTTTCAGTCAAAACAAATCAGGAATTACATGTCTTTTACCCATTCTTTGATATAATCGGTAAAATCTTCTTTATCGTTAAACTCTTTGTCTTTATTGTTGCGCATCGAAGGAATTTCATTGAGTTTTTCATTGTACAAACTTCCTGAGGTGTTCAAAAACGCCTGCATTCTTTGTAATAAATGAATATCCTCAATTTGAGTAATGTGTTTGATCAGGTTTAATTTTATTTCTAAAGTACTCATAGTCAATTAATTTGGGGGATTAAACAGATACGCGCCCTCTGATATGAGGGTGCGGGTCATAAGCTACTAAGTTAAAATCTTTAAATGAAAATTCAAAGATATTTTTGACTTCCGGATTAATGATCATTTTCGGAAGGGGTTTTGGATCCCGGCTCAGCTGCAGATGGATTTGTTCCATATGATTGTTATAAATGTGGGCATCTCCAAAGGTGTGGATAAAATCTCCATAAGCCAGGCCGGTTACCTGTGCCAACATCATGGTAAACAGTGCGTAGGAGGCAATATTGAATGGAACGCCCAGAAAGATGTCTGCACTTCTTTGGTATAATTGACAGGATAATTTCCCATCACTGACATAAAATTGAAAAAAAGCGTGGCAGGGAGGCAATGCCGCTTTGTTATTCGCCACATTTTCGGAAAAACCAACCGAGGTATCAGGAAGAACACTTGGATTCCATGCAGATACAATCATTCGGCGGCTGTCGGGATTGTTTTTAATGGTATCCACAACTTCTTTAATCTGATCAATTCCGTCTCCATTCCAATTCCTCCACTGGTATCCGTAAACCGGTCCGAGATCGCCATTTTCATCGGCCCAGGCATCCCAAATTTTAACGCCGTTGTCATTTAAATACTGAATATTTGTATCTCCTTTTAAAAACCATAACAATTCATGAATGATCGATTTCAAATGCAATTTTTTTGTGGTCACCATCGGAAATCCTTCCGCAAGATCAAATCTCATTTGATATCCGAAAACGCTTTTCGTTCCGGTACCCGTTCTGTCTTCTTTGGTTATTCCATGATCAATCACGTGCTTGATCAAATCTAAATATTGTTTCATTGTACTAAAAAATGTTTTTGAAATTAATAAGTACTTTGGGTACTTTAAATTTTAAAAAAGGCCATTTATCCCTTCCCGGGAACAAGGATTCAAATATAATTTATTCTGAATGAAATATTCAAAATCTCTTGTTAATATTATTTGATGAAAAATAATTTGGATCTCTTTATCCGATAATCATTCCCGCAATGGTTGCCGAAAGAAGTGAAGCCAAGGACCCTCCGATTAGGGCTTTCATGCCAAATTCTGAGAGTGTCTTTCGCTGTCCTGGGGCCAGGGAACCTATACCGCCTATCTGGATCCCAATAGAGGCAAAATTGGCAAACCCGCATAGCATGTAGGTCGCCATGATAATGGATTTGCTATTGTTCAAATGAATCAGGTTTTGGGCATCCTTGAGTTCAGCGAGTTGAATATAACCTACAAATTCACTGGCTGCCAGTTTGATACCAAGAAGCTGTCCCATCATCATCATGTCGTTTTTAGCCACTCCTATAAGCCACATCAAAGGGGCAAATAGCGTACCGAGGATAGACTCCAGGGTGAGTTTCGGGTAGGGGGTATGCGCCTCCATCCAGATATTTAAGGTCGTGATGTCTCCGATCCAGCCTAAAATACCGTTGATCATGGCTATAAAGGCAACAAATACCAATAACATCGCACCCACATTGACAGCGAGTCTCAATCCTTCCGTGGTACCATTTGAAATGGCATCCAATACATTTGTTCCTATCTTTTCTGAAGATACCTGGACATCCGTACTGATATCCTCCGTTTGCGGGTAAAGCATTTTTGAGATCACAATGGCTCCCGGTGCCGCCATCACTGAAGCAGCCAGCAAGTGCTTGGCAAATTTCAACCGCATGACGGGATCATCTCCTCCAAGGAAGCCAATATATGCCGCCAAAACAGCGCCCGCTACTGTGGCCATACCACCGATCATGACCAAAAGCATCTCCGAACGGTTCATTTTCTCCAAATAGGCTTTGATCAACAAAGGGGCTTCCGTTTGACCAAGAAAGATATTGCCCGCAACACTGAGGCTTTCAGCACCTGAAATTTTCAGGACCTTCGACAAGAGCCAGGCCAGTGCTTTGACTATTTTTTGTATGATGCCCAGGTAAAAGAGCAGGGAAGTCAATGCAGAGAAAAATACGATTGTGGGAAGCACCTGAAAGGCAAAAATAAAGCCAAACGTCGTCTGATCAACAACAAGTCCTTCAAAGAGAAATTTGCTTCCTGCCTTGGTGTAATCCAGTACGCTTACAAATACCTGTCCGATACTTTCAAAGGCTGACTGTATCAGGGGAACCCGCAATACGCCAATGGCGATCAATAATTGTATGGAAAGACCAATGCCGACAGTTTTCCATTGAATGGCTTTTTTGTTGGAACTGAATAAATAAGCGAGCACAATCAGGACGATCATCCCCAATACCCCTCTCCAAACAGATTCAAAAGAAATGCCTGCATTAGGTGTAATTTCATTCACAATTTGTTGTGCATTTGTCGGTAAATTCAGAAGGAAGAGTGATAAAAAAAGCAAAAATTTTTTCAGCATAAGCTATTGGTTATTTTTCTCTTTTGGAGATTTCATCCCTTATTTTGGCAGCCAGTTCATAGTCTTCATTATTGACTGCCTGATCCAGTTGTTTGTGCAATTCCTCCAGGGTTTCATCTTTAAATGTAGAAGTTTCTTCAGGAACATTGGCCACTAGATCTTCCATTTTGAATTTAGATTTTTCCAGTTTGGATTCATCCTTTATTTTTAAAATGATACCTGCTTTGTCGAGAATGTTTTCAAAAGTAAATATAGGGGCTTTAAATCGTGTTGCAAGAGCAATGGCATCAGATGTTCTCGCATCGATGATCTCTTCTATTTTATCACATTCACATATCAGGCTTGAATAAAATACACCATCCACGAGCTTATGAATAATGACTTGTTTTACGATGATATTAAAACGATCTGCGAAGCTTTTAAAAAGATCATGGGTAAGAGGTCTGGGTGGTTTGATTTCTTTTTCCAGTGCTATTGCAATAGATTGGGCTTCAAATGCACCAATAATAATTGGTAAGGTTCTTTCTCCATCTTCTTCGCTCAATACCAGGGCATAGGCGCCGCTTTGAGTTTGACTGTATGAAATTCCTTTAATATTTAAACGTACGAGACTCACGTTGACTTTAATTTTAGCAATTCAATTTACGAATAAAAATGAAAAAGGCCATTAAAAATAAGGACTTATGGTCTTCATAATTTCTACTGGCCTATTAAGGGGGCAATTTACTGAAAAATTAGAATGATTTATAGTGTACTTTTAAATTCTTTTAACTTTTCAATCAGTTCAGGGACGACCTCAAAAGCATCGCCTACAACCCCATAGTCTGCTGCTTTAAAAAACGGAGCTTCAGGATCATTGTTGATCACCACCTTGACTTTTGAAGCATTCACACCGGCCAAATGCTGAATGGCACCGGAAATGGCAACAGCGATGTATAAATTTGAAGAAACAGGTTTTCCTGTTTGGCCCACATGTTCACTGTGAGGCCTCCATCCCAGGTCGGATACAGGCTTAGAACAGGCCGTAGCTGCACCAAGAACCGAAGCCAGCTCTTCTATCATTCCCCAGTTCTCAGGTCCTTTCAGTCCTCTTCCTCCGGAAACAACGATATCGGCGTCTGCGATGGTTACTTTATCAGAAGTTTGTTCAATTTTGCTTGAGCTGAGTTGAAAGTCATCCTCACTTAAATTTGGTGTAAATTCAGATTCCTCGGCATCAACCTTTTGATCTTTTACACCGAAAGAATTTTTGGCCAGTCCCAGGACTTTCTTTTCTGTGTTGATCTGACTCAAATTAAACCCCTTGGACGAAAATGCATTGCGTTTGACGGTAAAAGGAGACATGGAAGCTGGAAGCGCAACTACATTAGATGCATATCCCGCCTTTAATTTAACCGCCAGCAAGGGGGCCAGGTAAAGACCGTTACTCGTAGAGTCTATCACCACGATATCTGCTTCTTCCTTCAATACAGCCTGATAAATACAATCTGAATAAGCCTTTGCATTGAAAACATTTAATTGGTCACTCTTTACGCTAAGGATTTTATCAGCACCAAAGGAAGACAGGGCTGATGTATCATTTGCATTGATCGTTAGAGCAACCACCTTTGTTCCGGCTTGTTGTGCCAATTGTTTGCCGTAAGAAACGAGTTCAAAGGCAGTTTTTTTAAATTTTCCTTCTGAATTGTCAGCAAATACTAAAACGGACATATAATTGATTTTTGTACCGAAAAATTTGAAATGAAATTTTTCAGCTAATTCTTATTTTCTTTCTTAAATTACTTTGGCTTCATTATGAAGCAGTTCGATCAATCCATCCAGGTTTCCTGCATCGATTAATTTGCAGGCTCCCTTGGCTTCTGGTTTTTCATATTTCAATGTGGTTGTGGCCGCACTGAATTCAACTGGATCCAAGACCTTCATCGGTTTTTTACGGGCCATCATGATCCCTCGCATGTTGGGTATTCGAAGGTCCTTTTCTTCAACCATTCCTTTCTGACCTGCAATGATCAGAGGTAAGTTACCTGTAATGATCTCCTTTCCTCCATCTATTTCTCTTGACATGGTGGCTGAATTTCCTTCAATCTCAACACCTATGCAGGCATTTACAAAATTGTATTCCAGGATTTCGGCAAGCATGCCTGGAACCATACCTCCATTGTAGTCTATTGATTCTTTACCGGTTAGAATCAGGTCGTAACCTTCATTCTTTACCACCGCCGCCAATTGCATGGCTACCTGGTAACCGTCTGTTGGTTCTGTATTGACTCTAATGGCATCGTCAGCCCCTATGGCCAGTGCTTTCCGCAAAGTGGGTTCTGTAGTGGCAAGTCCGACATTGATAACCGTAACCGAGGCACCTTGCTTTTCTTTGAACCACATGGCCCTTGTCAAAGCGAATTCGTCATAGGGATTGATGACAAACTGGACCCCGTTGGTGTCAAATTTTGTATTGTCTTCAGCAAAATTTATTTTCGAGGTGGTGTCAGGAACGTGACTGATACAAACTAATATTTTCATTTTTATGATCTTTCAATGAGTATTATAGATTCTTCGCAACGAAGTTATAAAATATTTTTAATATATTATGCATGCATAATAAAATTTTATAGGTTTTCCGTGAGCTCACAGAAGAAAACTTTTGACAAAGATGGTGATTTTTACGAAATAAAAATTTGTTATTGGACTATTAATGATATTCGTTAAAAATAGTTATTTTTGCATTCCTTTTATGATGAAGATATGAAAGTATTACAATTTAGAGAAGCTATTGCCGAGGCAATGAGCGAAGAAATGCGCAGAGACGAATCTGTTTACCTTATGGGTGAGGAAGTAGCCGAATATAATGGTGCTTATAAGGCATCCAAAGGAATGCTTGATGAGTTTGGTGCCAAAAGAGTCATTGACACGCCCATCGCTGAATTGGGGTTTTCAGGAATTGCCGTGGGTTCTGCCATGGGAGGCGCCCGCCCGATTGTAGAATACATGACCTTCAACTTTTCCCTGGTGGGAATTGACCAGATCATCAATAATGCGGCCAAGATGCGTCAAATGTCCGGGGGTCAGTTCAATATTCCTATCGTATTCAGGGGGCCGACAGGATCTGCCGGTCAGTTGGGAGCGACACATTCACAGTCTTTTGAAAATTGGTATGCCAATACTCCGGGATTAAAGGTAATTGTTCCTTCCAATCCATATGACGCCAAAGGTCTTTTAAAAGCGGCCATCAGGGATGATGATCCGGTTATTTTTATGGAGTCTGAACAGATGTACGGAGACAAAGGTGAGGTGCCTGAAGGAGAATATATACTTCCCATTGGTGTAGCGGATATCAAAAGAGAAGGTACTGATGTCACTGTTGTGAGTTTTGGAAAGATCATCAAGGAGGCTTATAAAGCTGCAGATGAGTTGGAAAAGGAAGGCATTTCGGTTGAAATTATTGATTTGAGAACCATCAGACCATTAGATCATGAAGCCATTTTTAATTCTGTTAAAAAAACAAACAGGCTGGTGATTTTGGAAGAAGCCTGGCCATTTGCCAGTGTTTCGTCCGAAATTACTTTTCAGGTTCAGGAAAATGTATTTGATTACCTTGATGCACCCATACAGAGAATCACCACAGCTGATACGCCTGCACCTTTTTCACCTGTATTGCTTGAAGAATGGTTGCCGAATAAAACAGATGTCATCAACGCTGTTAAAAAAGTAATGTACCTGTAAATTTTGAACAGATCATATAAAAAAGCCATTTGATTTTTCAAGTGGCTTTCTTATTTTTATGCGATAAATAACGATGAAAATATTTCAGCCGTATATTTAATGTATATTTGATATGATTAAAAGTTGATTGAAATTAGGCTATGCGCTAAGCTTAACTTTAGAATAAAAATGACAAATGAGCAAAAGTATCGATAAAAATATTTTTTCGGATGATGAAATCGAAGATGGTTTTTACCTGCTGAAATTTCACAATGAAAAAGACAAAACAATAGAGGTCCTCAGAGAAGTTGACAAATCCTTTTTACAACTCCATTTTTGTATCAAAAATACTTCAAAACTGGTTTTTAACGGAGGTCACTATGTCCTGGATTTAAAAGAGAATTTGTCTTTTATGTTGTATAATCCGCAACAGGATCTGCCAATTCATTTGGCAATCGAACCAGGATCCAAAGTGATCAGCCTCTTGATCAGAATTGAAAAATTCCATACATTTTTTTCACTCGAGGCCGGTCTTATCCACTTTTTGAGCGGTGAAAATAAAAACAAGAAATGCTATAGAGATAAAGAATTGAACCCTAATGAGATCATGGTGCTGAACCAGCTTTTTCATTATGGCTTGCATTCTTCACTTGAAAAACTTTATTCCAAAGGAAAAGTCTATGAGCTGATCAGCCTGTATTTTCATAAATCAGACAATGATGGTGCCCAGAATTGTCCCTTCCTCGAGGATGAAGCCAATGTGGAAAAAATTCAAAAAGCCAAACAAATCCTTATAGAAAGTATGGCAGAGCCTCCAACTCTCTCAGAACTTTCCCATCAGATCAATCTCCCCTTACAACATTTGAAAGACGGCTTTAAACATATTTACGGGGAAACCGTATTTGCTTATTTGTTGAATTATAAAATGGAATACGCCCGTAAATTACTGACAACCAAAAAGTATAATATTTCGGAAGTCAGTTTTGAAGTAGGCTACAGTACGCCCAGTCATTTTATTGCTGCCTTCAAAAAGAAATTTGGGGCTACTCCTAAGCGTTATATGAGCAGTCTTTCATAATTTTGATTTTATTTAACCTTGAAGTAATCGAATGTTTTCATATAAAGTGATATTTTCGTCAACTTGTTTTTCCTTTCATTTTTGAAGGGAATTTTTATTGAATTTGAACATGACCAAAAAGATCCTGTATCTGATTTATTTTATGGTAATTGGCCTTAACGCACAGGTCAAGGTCAGTGGCTTTGTCGTGGATGAATTTGATGAACCGGTGCCTTTCTCGAATATTATTTTCAAGGGATCTACAGAAGGAACGATATCTGATGAGAATGGTAAATTTTACCTCGAGTCAGAAATGAATCACACAGAACTGGAAATTTCCTTTGTTGGTTTTGAGACACAGGTCCTCACCCTGAGCAGGGGCAACAACAGGCTCAGGGTTGTCATGAAAGAAGGAAGGGACCAACTCAAGGAAGTCACAATATATTCGGGACGGGTCAAAAAAAAGAACAATCCTGCCATTGATATCTTAAAAAAGATTTGGGCCAAGAAAAGAACCAATGGACTTTTTATGTACGATAGGTATGAGTTTGACCGGTACGAGAAAATAGAATTTGACCTGAATAATATCGATGAAAAACTGATGAACAAAAAAGTCTTCGATGGCATGGAAATGGTCTTTGATCAGATAGACACTTCCAAGATCACGGGTAAGGTCTTTTTGCCCATTTTCATCAATGAGTCGGTTTATAAAACCTATGGCAAAAACATATACCCCAGGAAAAGCAACAGCGTGCTGGTGGCCAATAAAAATTCGGGTTATTCTGATAATCAGGCCCTCATATCCTTTCTCAAACAGCTCTATGTTGATTTTGACATTTATGACAATTACCTGCTTTTCTTTGATAAAAAGTTCTCCAGTCCCTTGTCGAAATTAGGGCCAGATGTTTATAATTATGTTTTAACAGACAGCAGTTTTATTGACAACAAATGGTGCTACAATATCCTGTTCTATCCGAGACGTAAAAATGAACTGACATTTAAAGGTGACTTCTGGGTAAGTGACACCACTTATGCCATTAAGGAGATTCAAATGTATGCCACAAAAAATGCCAATGTGAACTGGGTCAAGGATATTTACATTGAGCAGGAGTATGAAGTGCTCAATGATTCTGTTTTCCTCCTGAAAAGAGATTATATCATGACCGATTTTGCATTAAACCAGCGTGATCAGTCAAAGGGGGTCTATGGAAAGCGAACCACCCTGTATGACAATCACGTTTTTAATGTAAAAAGACCGGATGATTTCTACAAGGAGCAGATCCAGGACAATGAGGAAATGTACAACCAGCCCGATGATTTCTGGGACAGAAACCGTCAGGAGGAATTGTCAGAGAATGAAATAGGCATTTACAAGATGCTTGACACTTTGCAGAATGTAAAAAGGTTTCAGCAGATCAATACCATCGGAGAAATATTGGCCTCAGGATACTGGAATTTCACCAAAGGCTGGGATTATGGGCCCGTATTTTCCAGCATCGGCTATAATGATATAGAAGGTCTGAGACTCAAGGCAGGAGGGCGTACCTATTTCAGTCAGAATGATAAATGGCGGGCCAGGGGATATTTGGCTTACGGCTTTATGGACAAGAAGTTTAAATACGGTATTGAAGGGAAATGGTTGTTGAAAGGCAAAGACCGGTGGGTGATTTCTGCGGGCACAAGAAATGATATTGAGCAGCTTGGGGTCAGTCTGACAACGGCAAATGAGGTGCTGGAAAGAAGCTTTGCAACCACATCGATATTTACCAGGGGAGACAATTCGAAGCTGTCGAATATTGACCTGAGCAATTTTAAAGTATCTGTTGAGCCTGTAAAAAATCTTGAGCTGAGACTGGGCACCACCTATAAAACGATTGAATCGGCCAATCCTGAAGTTTTTAACGCGGATTACTTCGATGAGAACGGAAATATTCAGTCGAGGATAGAACAGGTGGATGTCAGTTTTACGGCTCAATACACTCCTAAAAGAAGGGCATATGGATTCGGGGTCGAAAGAAGTGTGAGCAACTCAGGTCGGTATCCCACTTTTTTCTTCAGTTATACACGAGGGTTCAAGGGACCCTTCAACAGTGACTTCGATTACCATAAGCTGCAATTCTTTTATGAGCAGCCTTATCAGATGGGATTGTTCGGGCGTTTGACCTCTACCTTGGAGGTTGGTAAAACCTTTAATCCCGTGCCCTTGCAATTGTTGAATATTGTACCCGGAAACCAGACTTTTTTCACCTCTAAAAAGTTGTTTGATTTGCTGAACTATTATGAATTTGTAACCGATGAATATGCTTCGCTTCACTTGGAACATAATTTTAATGGTAAGATCTTCTCAAAGATTCCGTGGATCAGGGACCTGCAATGGAGGGAGATTGTCGGGGTTCGAGGGGTTATCGGAGGAATTTCGCAGGACAATAAGGATATCAATGCTTCCGATATTATTTATACAGCCCCGGAGAATGTTTATTGGGAATACCATTTTGGTATCGGCAATATATTTAAATTGTTGAGGGTCGATTTTGAATACAGGGGCAGTTACCGGAAAGTACCCGGGGCCACCAATTTTGCCGTTAAAGTTGGCTTTGGTTTTTATTTTTAGAAATCCAGGTACCAGTTGAACAAACTTGATCTCAGACCAATGCTGAACCATGTCGTATTGTCTTCGGAAACAACGTTTCCTGACTGATCAGGTGAAAAATTTCTATACGTCAGACCGGCAAAGATCTGCAAATTGGTCGAAGGATTCAAAAGATATCCTGCCTGCAGGTCTCCAATAAAAATATTGGTCGAATTTCCCTGGGCCACTTCATTGCCTTCATCTGATACCCTGTCATTATAGGACCGCCAGATGTCTCCACCATAACTGATATCAGAACCATTAAAATCAAATCCTTTTTTACCCGCAATCAGTTTAGCACTGCCAAACCACCTGTCTTTCTTGTACCTCGCGATCCCGATCATTTCATAGAAGTTACCTCCCCATAAATGGGTAATGGACTGGTTGAAATGACCTGAATTCAGTTCTATCACTCCATGTGAAAAAGTATAGGGTCTTGCCCAGTTGAATTCTCCCTGCAGCATCAAACCGTCGACCTTAAAGGCATTATAGTATTTTGCCCCCAGTTGAAAGGCGAATTTGTTGCCCCAGTAACCCGTACCGTCAAATACACGGCTCATGGTCATTTCATCGATCAAAAACTGGGAGTACAAAGAGATATGGTCATTAAGCCTGTATTTCATATTCAATCCGACCTGGACGTTGCCGCTCAGATCTCCTCCATTGGAGAATTCAACCGCCCTGTAAAATATAATGGGATTGAAAAAGGAAATGTCAAATCCGTTATAATTGTTTTCATTGGTGATTACGGCTTCAAAAAGTCCGATGTTAAATCTATTGGTCACGTTCCAGCTCAGGTGGTGCATGGCCACATACTTCCTAAAATTGGTGCCGCCTGCACTTGCTTCATCATTGGTGATCCTTCTTACGTCATCCATCCACATCCATAGGTTTGTGTATTTGATCTTCCAGAAACTGGTGCTGATCTTTAAAAAGGGATACGGAGAAGCCACGTCCGAAAGAAAGAAGGACCGGTAGCCGTCCCCGATAAAATTTTTACCGTTACCAAACTGGAAATTAAAGAATTCATTGGGTGTATAGCTCAGGTAGGCCTCTGCCACGGGGTAATCGAAACCACCTTCTTTGAAGCTTTTGGCTTTTCCCCTGCCGTGCACGATGGCACTGGCCCCAATGGGTACACTTGGCCTTCTGGTGTCTTTATTCACGTATTCCGCGAACCTGCCCTGACTCTCGTAAAAGGAAGTTGAAAAACTGAATTTTTTTCCTAAAGAACCCCTGATCTGCAGGCCTCGTGTGTTGTTATAGGTATAGTCAACATCCGAATTGTCCTTTCCAATCTGAAGGTCGAAAACCGGGTCCAGCGTAAACCAGAAATTCTTCCCTTTTACCAATGCAAGGTGCTCGTTGTGCAATTTTCTGCCTCCCCATGTCTGCCGGTCTTTCAGGATAGTTGACCTTTGTGCTTCCAGATTGATATAGGGTTTGACCTCGTTAAACAGGTAGGGTTTTGAGGCTGTATGGGTATTCTCACCACGATTCAAATGGTAAATGATGTCATCGTATTCCTGGTGAACAAAAGGAATGTTCAATTCACTCTGGAATTCGGGGTACAGGGTATTTTTATTCTCAAGAACAGCCTCCTGTATTTCTTTTTTTTCCTCAGCCACAACCTCATTTACCGCATTGTCTCCAAGTGGAATTTTAATTGGAATCTGATACCTTTCGTCAACTGGTCTGCCGTTATAGGTGGAGGCTGTGATCACCGGCAGGGTCTGAAAAACCCTTTTTATTTCGTTCTCCAGTTCAGGGTACATGGATTTTACATATAGCACCTCAAATTCCCCTTCCTTGCTGACCATAAAAACAATATTGATCTTTCCCTGATAGCCTTCTTTTTCAACAATGTCAGGTACTTTGAACTCATTCAGTATGGCGGTTTTCAACTTGTCATTAAAACAATTTCCCAATCCTTCCAGAGTTTCATTTTCACATCCGGGATACACCGGAGGTTTCGAAATTTGAGCCGTTGCGCTGAGGCAAAGGAACATGATCAGGGAAAGCGATAAAAATAATTTCTTCATTTGAAATGGATATGGATGCAAAGTCATTGGCGTTCAAGTTTTCATAAAGTCAAACGCTGCAAATCTAATTTATTTTATTAACAAGGTTATTTTTTAGTTCATATTTTTCCTTGCTTTCGGGACATATCGCAATTCCTGAGGCATCAAAATGCAAGCGGTGTCCGAATTCGCTGATCCAACCAATTTGTTTCGAAGGGTTACCAACCACCAAAGCATAGGCTTTCACTTCCTTAACCACCACTGCACCGGCACCAATGAATGCAAATTTTCCAATATCATTGCCGCAGACAATGGTTGCATTGGCACCAATACTGGCTCCTTTCCTGACCGTTGTCTTCATATACTCACTTTTCCTGTTGACGGCACTCCTTGGATTGATCACATTGGTAAAAACCATTGACGGGCCAAGGAAAACGTCATCTTCACAATTGACACCCGTGTAAATAGATACATTGTTCTGAACTTTGACATTGTCGCCGAGATGTACCTCGGGCGATATGACCACATTCTGACCGATATTGCATCTTTTGCCAATGGAACAATTTGTCATGATATGACTGAAGTGCCATATTTTCGTCCCTTCTCCTATGGTACAGGGTTCATCTATGACCGCTGTTTCATGCGCAAAAAAGTGAGATGTATTTTTCATAGTCATTCGTATTGATTTTATGGATTTATTGAAACTAGATTTTAGCGGGATGCCAGGTGGTTTTAATTTCCTGGGTCTTTTCAATAAAATAGGGCGACTGGCAGTGCTCGTTGAGCCAGTCTGATTTTTTATAAAAAACGGGTCTTTTTACATTTTGACTCGACAAGGTGCTGATCAATTTTATGTCTTCCTGGTCCTTTCCGCAGTAAATGATCGCATTGACATCCATATGAGATGCCATATGTGAAATCAATTCTTTTTTATCTCCTGTTAAAATATTGACCACACCTCCCGGAACATCTGAAGCATGCAAAACCTCTGCAAACGAAATCGAGCACAAGGGCAAAGCACCACTGGCAAGAACCACCAGCGTATTTCCACCAACCATTGCAGGCGCAAGTGTTGAAACGAGACCTAACAATCCGAATTCTTCAGGTGCTATCAAAGACACCACCCCCATAGGCTCCAAAGCTGAAAAATTAAAATGTGCACTTGAAACAGGGTTTACAGAACTAAATATCTGCTGATACTTATCGCTCCATCCTGCATAATAAACAAGCCTGTCGATGGATGCTTCTACTTCTTTTATTGCTTTTGCCTTGGAGGCACCCTGCATTTGGATCTCCTTTACGAACTGTTCCTTTCTCCCTTCGAGCATTTCAGCAATCCTGTAAAGGATCTGACCCTTGTTCATTGCTGTTGCACCCGCCCAGGAAGCCTGTGCCTTTCTGGCCGCAACCACAGCATTTCGGAAATCTTTTCTCGAGGCGAGGCACATATTCGAAATCAAATGCCCTTTCTTATCCTGTAAAGGAAAATACCTTCCTGATTCTGTCCTGGGAAATTTACCCCCGATATATAGTTTATATGTTTTTTGAATATTCAATCTGCTCATAACTAGTCAAATTTTACATAAGCTTTTAAACCATGAAGTCCGCCTTCGCGACCAAAACCACTTTCTTTGTAACCTCCAAAAGGGGAAGTGGCATCAAATTTATTGTAGGTGTTGGCCCATACCACTCCTGCATTCAATTTTTGAGTCAAATAAAAAATCTTTGAGCCTTTCTCTGTCCAGACGCCTGCCGACAATCCAAAAGGGGTATTGTTTGCCTTTTCAATGACTTCATCAATGGTTCTGAAGGTTTGTATCGCCAATACCGGGCCAAAAATTTCTTCCTGAACGATCCTGTGCGATTGGGATACATTCAAGAAAAGGGTAGGGGCACACCAATTTCCCTTTTTGGGCAAGGTGCATTTTGGCTGGTAAATTTCTCCGCCCTCCTGCAGTCCTATTTTGATATATTCATTAATGGTTTTCAATTGCTTTGCAGAGTTGATGGCTCCTATATCGGTGTTCTTATCCAAAGGATCTCCGACCATCAGCGAATTCATTCTTTGCTTTAATTTGTCAATGACCAGATCTGCCACAGATTCCTGTACAAATAAGCGGGATCCTGCACAGCACACGTGTCCCTGATTAAAAAATATGGCATTCACGATGCCTTCCACAGACTGATCTATGGCAGCATCTTCAAAAATGATATTGGCCCCCTTACCTCCCAGCTCAAGGGTCAGTTTTTTGTCAGTTCCGGCAAGGGCCTTTTGGATGTATTTTCCGACAGTGGTCGAACCGGTAAAAGCAATTTTGTCAATATCGGGATGTTCAACTATGGCGGCACCCGTGTCACCCGCTCCGGTAATAATATTGACCACCCCATTGGGCAATCCGCTTTCTTTGATGACTTCGGCCAGTTTTAAAGCAGTGAGCGGAGTTGTCTCAGCAGGTTTTAATACAACTGTGTTGCCAGTTGCAAGGGCAGGCGCGAGTTTCCAGGCTGCCATGAGCAGTGGGAAGTTCCAGGGAATAATTTGTCCTGCAACGCCTACAGGCAATACTTTCCTGTTGGGAAAAGCATAGGCGAGCTTATCTGCCCAACCTGCATAATAGAAGAAATGATTTGCAGCCAGAGGAATATCAATATCCCTCGATTCTCTGATGGGTTTTCCGCCATCCAGACTTTCAATCACGGCAAACTCTCTTGCTCTTTCCTGTATCAGCCTGGCAATTCTGAAAATGTACTTACCCCTTTCTTTCCCCGAAAGGGCCGACCATTTCTTAAAAGCCTTCCGAGCAGCTTCAACAGCTTTATCCACATCTGCAGAGGAAGCCTCAGCCACTCTTGATATCACTTGGCCATCTGCCGGATTTGTGCTTTTAAAATAACTTTGATTCTCTGGTTTGACAAAGTCCCCGTTGATAAAAAGTTCGTACTGATCTTTGATTTGAATATGATCTGTGCTTTCAGGTGCCTTGTCGTAGCCCCAGGACGGTTTGAATATATTTTTGTCTGAAATTTTGTTCATGACTAATCCTTTGAAAAATAATTAGAAGATTGATAAAATCCGGTTTCAGATTTAACCAGTTGCATCAGGATATCATTGGCGAGGCTGCTCGCGCCAAATCTGAAATAATTTTTATTCATCCATTTTGTTCCCAGCACTTCGTTGAGCATGACCAGGTATTGTAAGGCTATTTTTGAGTTTGAAATACCTCCTGCAGGCTTCATTCCGATGATCTTCCCTGTTTTTAAGTAAAAATCCCTTATCGCATCCAGCATGACATAAGTCACTGGCATGGTGGCAGCAGGCTGAATCTTACCCGTTGATGTTTTGATAAAATCGGCACCGGCGTACATGGCTATTTCACTTGCTTTCCTCACGTTGTCCAGTGTGTCCAGTTCTCCGGTTTCGAGGATTACTTTTAAGTGTGCCTTGCCGCATGCCTCCTTGATGGCTGCGATTTCGTCATACACATAATTGTAATGTCCCGCCAGAAAATGGCCTCTTGAGATGACCATGTCAATTTCATCGGCACCTTGTTCAACGGCAAAGCTGGTGTCCATGATTTTGGTTTGCAGATCAGACTGACCGCTCGGAAATGCCGTGGCAACCGAAGCCACCTGAATCGGAGTACCCTTCAATTCGTTTTTGGCAATTTTCACAAAAGCAGGATAAACACATACTGCGGCTACATTTGGAATGTCATCAATGTTTTCACACAAATGTAAGGCTTTATAACACAATTGCCTCACTTTCCCGGGTGTGTCTTTGCCTTCCAGCGTGGTGAGATCGATCATGCTCAACGCTAGTTTTAAGCCTTCAACTTTTGAAGTGTTTTTTATGCTTCTTTTACAAAATCTGTCAACGCGTTCCATGACGCCAACAGTATCATAAGTAGGAAGATTATTTAAATTGGGAATCATTCAAGTGTATTAGATAATCAAATTTACAAATTATATGTGATAAGAAAAGTGACTCCTTTAAAAGAATCAAAATCTTCATCGATAAGATGACACATCAGGGTAAAAAAAAACATCCGTTAGAACCGGATGTTTTTTAAAAAATAATCGTTTCGCTTACTCAACCACAAGGGTGATGGGTAAGGTGTATTTCACACCAACGGGTCTGCCACGTTGTTTTCCGGGTGTCATATCAGGCAGCAATTCAACGACTCTGATCGCTTCTTTTTCCAAACGGGCATGAGGCCCTCTGGCACGAACATCCGTGATCTTACCTGTATTGTCTATTTTGAACTGGACGTAAACCCTTTTCTTACCGGGGCTCAATCCAAGATCACCTGCCAATCCTGTATTGTATTTTCTGTTTACGTGCTTGGTGATTTGTTCAACCATGCACTTTTTCTTTTCTTCATTTGAACCTTTGCAACCAGGATAAACCGGCACATTTTCTATAATGGCAAAAGGAACGTCATCCACAACCTCTTCTTCTTCAACAATTTCAACGATCTCTTCCACTTCAACAGCCTCGTTTTCGTTGGTCTCCGTAGACTCAAGAATCGTTTCTTCTATTTCCTCCTCATCCTCTACAATTTCAATTTTTTCAGGTGCAGGTGGTGGTGGTGGCGGTGGTTTTACCTCCTGAATTCTTTCCGTGATCGGAATATCGATTTCTTCTTCCGCAGAGATATCAGCAATACCTAAATCCGCAATGTTTCTTTCAAATGTTTTCCACTCGATTCCTATATAAATAAGAATCAAAGCAAGAGCCAATCCTAACAGCATGAATTGCTTGTTGTGTTTCTCCAGGTTTGCTTTCGGGTTCTTTTTAGCTTCCATATTCTCTTTTAATTTATAACAGCGCTAATTTAATGAATTAATTAGCACAAAAACAAGTAATTTTTAAATTGTACGGTACCAGTTGACGATTCTGTTGAACAATATCAATGCTGCTAAGACTCCAGCAGTATTGGCTATGGCATCATACACGTCTCCGGTCCTGTAAGTTGTCAATCCACTTTGTAATCCTTCAAGAATAATGCCATAAACGATCAAGCCTAAAGGTACAAAAATTTTAAATACCTTCTCGCTGATTTTATCCTTCAGGGCAAAGTACCAGAAGGAACTCAATACAAAATAGGCAATAAAGTGCAAATATTTGTCACCGGATTTGATCCCGAGTTCCAGGTTTAATTTCGGAACTGCGCTCAGGCTCAATACAGCTATAACCACTGTGACTGCAATGGCAATGATCAAAGCATTACGCTCCAATAACTTCTTTATATCCTTCAGCATCAAGCAAGTTTTCTATTTCTGAGCGATCAGTAATTTTAATTTTGATCATCCAGCCTTCACCATAGGGGTCTGCATTTACTTTTTCAGGCGCATCTTCCAGAATTTCATTAAAGGTGGTTATTTCTCCACTAAGGGGCATGAAAAGATCGGAAACGGTCTTTACTGCTTCTACACTGCCGAATACTTCATTCTGATCTACATGCTCATCAAGGCTTTCAATATCGACATAAACGATATCACCAAGTTCTCCCTGAGCGAAATCCGTAATTCCCACTGTGGCTTCGTCACCTTCAATTTTGATCCATTCGTGGTCTTTGGTATATTTTAAATCTTCTGGTATATTCATTTTTTAGAATTATTTAGTTTCCAATGATGTATCTCACACTGATACCCCCATTGATAGATGTTCGGGGATATGTTGTTGATATTGCAAATTTAGAATTATTATAGTCAAAGAAAAAGGACGTTAGCAAATTTTTATTCAAGGAATAATCTGCCAGAAATTTAAAGGAAACCAGGCTTTGACCTCCCGTAATCTGGTCATTCCCTATGTCGTCTCCAATTCCATAGGCCCTGACAACGGTGAGGTTATCCCTTATACCCAGGTCAAATTTCAGATTGATATCGCCTTGAAACGTAGTATTTCCACCTCCGCTGGCTTTTTTAAATCTCATTTTCACATTTTGTATTCTGTATCCCATCCCCAATACAATTTCCTCTCCGGTTACTTCCGTGACGGTATTGTTATTGAAATTCAGGTTGAGGGCCTTGTCTTTATTCAGGGCCGCTCTCAGTGACAGCGAATTCTTGAGTTTGAAATCAACTCTGATCAGAGGGGAAAACTCTTCTATCAAATTCACTCCGCTGTATAGTTTTGCCGGATTGAAGTTGCCCGCAATATCACGGTTTACATCTCCATAGGGGTCCTCATTGTTGTATTTCAGATTATTTGTGAAAGACAGGATGGAATATACAGACCTGTAGCTGTGCTCCAGAGTGAAGCTTCTGAAATTTTGTCGCATCCAGGGGATAGACATGAGCCCTTTGTAAGAGATTCTCCAGTTGGGTACAGGGGTTTTTTTGAAGGCACTTAAGGACACTGAATTCGCATCTTTTCCCGTATAAGCAGCAAGAAATGCAGGAAGTACAACATCCTGGCTGGTTCCGCCAAAGCCGTCTATGTTTCCGCCTGTTTCCTGCGCCAATCTTTGTGAAATGATGGAACGGTTCTCCTTGAACTGCTGGAAGATATCTTCTTCATTTTTGAAGGAAGCCCCAAGCATGATCTGGGAAATACTGAAATTACCCACTCCGTTTCTCGGAGATTCCTCAAGAACGCCATTGATCACATCCAACTGCTGGTTAAAACTTTCTGTGAAGGTTCTGTTCCCGAAAAGTTCAATGTCAAGGTCCCGAGTGAATTTGACATTGGCCGAATAATCAAACTTATCAAAATGAGATCTTGTGTAATTTTTAGCATAATAGTTGTCATTGCCGTCTCTTGATAATAACCATCCATTTGTGATGGCTTTGTCTAGAATTTCAGCCTGGCTTCCAAATACGAATCCGAAGGTGGGTGCGAACCCCCCAGAAAAATTCGATCTTCCCAGGAACCCGAATTCCGGAATATAACCCGGCAGGAAGGTACCGTTATTTTCTGTATAGGAGAGCCGGATATTTTTGACGGAAGTCAGGATGTCGACAGCCACCCTTCCAACTTTCTGACCGGTGGAAAGGCTTTTTTTACTCTTGAGGCGCTCTCCGGTT
The DNA here is from genome assembly GCA_024644745.1 of Flavobacteriaceae bacterium. Lineage (GTDB taxonomy): Bacteria > Bacteroidota > Bacteroidia > Flavobacteriales > Flavobacteriaceae > Lutimonas. Next base: position 11,145 of record JAHEHF010000020.1, on the reverse strand, counting down.
TCAGGATCTTCTTTGACATCAACCGTTTTTCTTTTGGTAAAAAGTTTGGATAATCCGGCATAATCATACAAACGGTCCATGCTCATATCAGCCGTAAAATTATGTGTATTGGAGTTTTGAATGGTGTTGCCAATGTTCTCAATGTTCGTGAATGCCGGGGCCTGCCAGTCATAATCACCCGTATAATTATAGGTACCATTGATAAAGTTCAGTACAGGAAACTTATCGAATGGAATTTTGTAGGTCAGATTAAAAGTCTGATGGTAATGCTCGGGGCGTCCAATCCTGAAGAAATTGTCATAGATCTCAATATTGTCATCAGCTCCAAACTGATCATAAACATAATTATTGAGTGCCCTGAATGAAAACTGAAGTGACTTGGTCAGGTTATAGGCGACGAGATAGTCCCAGTCAAACATGAAATTTCTTTGCTTGAGAATTGGAAGGTCGGGTAATCCTTGAACAAGGCTCCTTGAAAGCTGTTCATTATAAGACCTTATGATGTTGGAATTTATTGAAAAGGAGCTTGGCAATAAACTGATATTAAAATCTTTTATAAACTGCAGATAAGCCTTGTCACTGACCAGACCCCACGATTTGAAGGGTTCGATAATGAGGGGTTGAAAACTGTAATTGTAATTTGCAGAGGCGCGCACCTTTTGGTCCAGGAATTTCTGTACATTGTAATCACGATGGTATGTTTCATTGAAGAGATAGGATACAGAAAGGTTTTCAACATCATAAAAATGCGGTTTTTTGTTTTGTGAGGTCCTGTTTTTTCTGACGTTGATAAAATTGACACTTTTCCGCTGTGTATAATCACGCCCCAGATCACTGTTTGTCTTCCCGCTTTGAAACAATACATCCTGAAACTGTGGATCGTATTTTGGATCTCTGTATTCTTCCCCAAAACTGAAGTTAATAGGGATGCTCAGGTTGATCCTTTTGGGGAAAAGCTGGCCGATGTTAATGTTCGACACCAGCCCGTATTGCTTTAATTCATCCTGGCTTCTCTCGTTTACCATCTGGTCAAGGCTTCCAAAACCTATGGTATGCATGCTTCCTGTAAGTGAAATATCTGCAAAATCAGCCAAATTTGCATCAGCATTTACTATGGCGGCCCAACTCGATTTGTTGTCAAAATCTGAAACACGCAGCTCATTGAACCACAATTCCATACTTTTCGGAGTAAAGGAGATATTCTTTACGCCGAGCATGATGGTTCTGATATTAGATAAGTTGGGATTTCCTTTAACCCTGATTCTGTATTCCGGTGATTCGCCGTTCTGAGGTTCAGGATATAAGATATTGACAGGGGCACCCACTTCAAGCCTTTCCAGTTTCAGGTTACCAAAAGCCTCAATGGCCGCATTGATATTATTTTCTACGGGCCAGATTTCTTCCGCTGTGATCGCGTTAAAAGGAGTGATTTTTAAGGGAATCTCAATTTGGTAATAGTTGTCATCTGTATCACTTCCCATTCTTATGATTCCAAGGAGCTCATCATCCTTGACTTCTAAACTTCCTACCCTGCCTTCAGCATGAATAAACATTTGCAGATTTTTGTACATCCGAAGGTCAAAGGTGGTATTTTTGAAAATAGCCCTGGTGTCACCTGGCTGCAGATCTGTGATCTTGGCAGAAACCGACTGCTCATTCTGCTGCTGGATGGTCGTGGTTCCCTGCAGTCTCTCTCTTTTGATGCCAGGAGGCAGCACATAAGGAATGGGCTGTCTGTCTTCATTTTCTTGAATATTGACTACCCCAACTTCAAAATTTTGATTTTCCTCGGGGCTTATTTCCTGGGGAGGTTGTATCGCATCGTCAAGGGTTTTGGTATACCTCCTCCAGTCACCTCTGACGAGTTGTAATTCCCCGAATCTCAGTACCACGGGAATTTTGAATTTTGTCAGGAACATCCTCATGAAACGGATCGCCGTAAAACCAGACATGTCATTGATGATATTGTTCGGGTCCTCTGGGGTGGTAATCGGTATTCTGAACTGGTACCAGGTGGTGGTCTGTGTATTGTTATTGGCCAGTTTAACAGTAGTTGTGCGCGAGTCAACAATATAATTTCGGCCCACCACAAGGTCTGTTTTATTCAGGGAAACCTTATACTGGTAATAACTTTCAATGGCGCTCATGGTCTGGTCTTTGTTGATGTCTTCAACATCGGGAAAAGTCGTTGATGAGGTGGGGTAGTTTTCCGGGGAATTATTGATGGTTGGGGAGTTTCCTTCTGTCAGGCTGAATTCTTTGTACCTGGTCAGAATGGAGGCGTCCTCAGCATCAAAATCAGATCCTCTGAAATAGTGAAAATTATCAGCTGAAGGGTCAGGACCAAATACTGATCCGTATTTCGCACTTTCATCCTGATCGTTTAATCCGTCAAGACCAAGATCCTGATTTGCTCTTGCTGCGTCGCTTTCCGGAAATGCATATAAGAGAGATTGCTCCGTTGGGATCGAGGACCAGGGGGTGATTTCAACATTGGATCCTGGTATTTGCACCCCGTCTTCAGGCAAACCGTTTTCAAACATTTTCCGGTCATCTTTCAGGATGTCTTCTGACACACTCCCAAAATTAAAATACAATTCTCCCTGCATATCCTGCAGCGTTGGCGGGTTTGGAGGACCTCCTTCTTCTTCCGTTATGGAATAATTTTCATAGGGATCCATCATCCAGAATTGTACGTATTCAATATTTGCCTGTTGGAAATTCGTTGTTGACAGGGCTCTTGTTATTCCCGCCCATCTGTCTTCAGGATTGTTATATTTTCCATTCTGATCAAAACTGTCATCATAGCTGTTCGTTCCTCTTTCAGATGGAAAATAGGCCAGGTCTAATGTCCGAATGATGCTTGACTGGGTCACATCCAGGTCAACCTGGGGAAATAATTCACTGTAATTTACCTGTCTGACCTCTGCCCTTGAAAGCTCTTCACTGTCAATGTTTTGCGGCCTCAAAGAGGAACCATAAAAAATCTGATCGATATTGTACCATGACATTTTCGATCTTTTTGCCCCTATTTTTAATTCCGGAGGTAAACCGGCTGCCACGTTTCCATTCGTGAAATCCAGATCACCGCTTTGCCCCAGGGGTGTACTTGCAGTGAACCACTGCCTCGGAGACTTGATGTCAAGGGGAATCTGTGCCCCTTCAAAATCATCGATATAAGAAGTTGCCGCACCCTCAAGGTCTATTCCTTTTGGGGTGCCCGGTGCCAGATAAGCAATCTCTGAGCGAACAGATACAAATGAGGGTACATCAGTGTCAATATTAGGCAAAGCATTGGCCCATTTTGTGAGCTTAGGAACCTCGGTGCGATAGGTAACATAGGCACCTAAAATCGTATTGTTCACAGGTTCAGATCCAAATTGGGCTTTCTGTGTCAGCGGCCTTTCGTTCAGGTTGATGATATTTCCACCAACGGCGAGTTTCTCGTTGAAAACATGTAAAACATCAACTCCCATATAGCGCCTTCTCTGCTGGTTAAAACCGAGATTATTTTCGACATTGACCTGTATGGGTGCATCCGATGCCACCAGGGCGGGATTGATGATCTGCACATTTCCAATATTGTAATCCACCACATAATCGACGCCTTCAACCAATTCACGGCCACCGGTAGTCACCGTAACTGATCCTCTCGGAACATTGAAGGCACCCAGAGGGATGCCGCTTTGCCCGTCCGATTTAAAATATCCCCTAAAGGAATATTTGTCCTTTTGCTGAAAATCATTCTGGGCCTCCGCCTGGGTTCTGTCGTACAGTTCTCTGAAAATATAAACATCATCCTGTGGGGTCAGTTCATTTTCCAGGTATTCCCCGAAGGGCTCAACAATCGGGAAAATAAAATAACCGTTTGGCGAATCAATGGTGATTCCTTCCACATAATCGAAAAAACCGTCTCCTTCGGGTTTGTTGTTATTGTTCTGATCGAGTCGGTCCAGCCTCAGTAAATTCAGCAGTGTTTTTTCGTTGACTCCCGGTGTCTGGGCGTTTTGTAAAATATTAACCGGCTCTCCGGTACTGTCATCGTAATAAAGTAATTCCAGTCTGAAGCCTTCTCTTTGCAGCTGAAAGGCACCAGGAATTTCATAAACGTTCTTCATGAGCAGGTCAAACATCGGGATGCCGGGCGTAATGATCTCACTGCGCAGCATTTTCACAACAAGATTGTCCGGTGCAATAACCCCTGCATCAGTGAATTCACCTACCCTGTGAACTTCTGTTCCATCTGAGTATTCATAAGCAACGGCCAGTACGTCGCTGTCAACCAGTCTCCTGTTCAAAGTGATAAAACCCAGTTGGGCATTCATGGTGAAATCAACCCCCTGTATCAGTTTTACTGCATTTTCCAATACGGTATAGTCCCTGCCCTGTGACATATTGTAAGGACTAAGGGCCTGTCCGACACTGGATATTTTTCTGATAGGTCCATTAAGGGTAAGCAAATTGTTGAGGTCATTGGCCTCATTGGAAGGATCCTTTCCCCCGGCAACAGGGGTCACGTTGGCGGGCCCGATATTCGTCGGGTCATTTTCACCAAGATCAGCAAGTGCCACTATATTTCTTGTGCCGGTGGTGGTTGCATTACGGTTGGTTACCCAGATTTCAATTCTTGTGATATTCACAGAACTGTTGATCAAAGGAAAGTTGACAAGAGCATTATTGTATTTGTCCCTAAAACCATGGGCTATAAAAAAGTGCCTGTTATTGTCATAGTTGCTCGCTTTAAAGTCGAATTCATTCAAAACCGAGCCTCCGGCTGCCTGCACTGTTCTTGTTTGTGACCTTTGCTGAGAAAATATACCCGTAACGGTGGTTTTGCCAAATTGCAGTTCCATTTTTGCACCGAAAAGGTTTTGTGCCCCTGTCACCAGGGAATTTCTTATGGGCATGGAAACATTTCCCACTTCGATCTTTCTGATAATATCATCCTCAGTTGGTGTGTATTCCAGTTTGACCATATTCTGGAAATTAAAAGTAGACTGGGTGTCAAAATTGGCAATTACCCTGAGTCTGGTACCAATTCTGGCGTTAAGACTGGCATTGATCTCCTGATCAAAATCAAAGGTTGTGCTTTGCCGGTTATTTTCTGACAGCTGAGGATTTTCCACTTTTTGATAGATCAGTCCCATTTTGATCAGAATGGATCCCTGGACGTTGACATCAATGTTATTCCCCCCAAATACGCTTTCAAAAAAGCTGGAATTGACGTAATAAGTCGGCAGGAGGTTTTTTTGCACATCAGCCGCTCCCTTGGTTTTTCCGCTGATCGCATTTATTTTGTCCTTAGAATATTCGAGCATGTCCCTTTGAAGGCGATAGGCCTTGTACTCTTCAGGGGTCATCTGGGTGGGGTGCTTGATATAATAATCCCCTATTTTTTCCATCAGGATATAATTGCCTGTTTTGGGATCATAGATCACCTCCAGTTCTTTGCTGTCATTCAGAAACAAACGACCGCTTTGCTGGTTGTTGAAAGAGTAAGGTAGTGCAGGTATGGTATCGTTATCGGCAGAAGTAGCTGATAATCCATTAGTTACTTGATTTTTGTCAGAATTTATTTGAGCCGAAACAACAGTCGTACTAAATAAAAGTACGATCAATATAATAGGGAGATTATATTTGAACCGTTTTATTTTGATCAAATTTTACAAGTTTTTAAGCGCTTGTTTTATGAGTTCCTCCAGGCTTATTTTTGGAGAATCTTGTAAAATAACTTGTATGACTTTTTCAACTTTTTTCCGTGAAAATCCTAACACTTCTAATGCTGATAACGCTTCAATTTTGATTGTATTGTTCGAAGCTGGTAAATCTTCTGAAATTTCATAAGATTTTAAAATTTTATCCTTCAAATCCACAATGACGCGCTGTGCTGTTTTTAATCCGATTCCCTTGACCGATTGTATTTTTGAAACGTCTTCCCCGGCAATGGCTCTCTGAATTTCTTCATTGTCCATGGAGGACTGCATGGTGATGGCCGTACTGGGTCCCACCCCGGATACGGAAATCAGCAATCTAAAGATTTCTCGCTCGGTTTTTGTAACAAAGCCATAGATGATATTTGCATCTTCCCTTATAACCTGGTGTGTAAAGAGTTTGATGTTTTCCTGGTCAGGAATATTTGAAAAAGTCTGTAGAGAGATGTTGACATGATAACCCAGTCCGTTGCAATCTATAACAACATGGTCAGGGTGTTTTTCGATCATTCTGCCGCGAATTTGTGCAATCATAAAATTTGAATAGTGATGGCTTCAAATGTAAACGATTTTATGCGCTTTTTAATGAATTGTTTATGTTTTTTAATAACAATATTCACGCATCTCAAGGTGAAATAATTCATTCCTGTAAGGATAGATTTTGATACCGTCTTTTTTTGTATTCAGGAACCTAAGATTTTCTTTCCTGGGCATCAACAACAGCAATGCAAACCATATTCACAATCTCATCGACACTGGCACCGAGCTGGATCAGGTGAACCGGTTTGTTGAGTCCCATGATGATTGGCCCTATCGAGTCTGCATTGTGTAGTTCTTTTAATAATTTATAACTGATGTTAGCCGCTTCCAGGTTCGGGTAAATAAGACCATTAACTTTTTTTCCCTTTAATTTTGTGAAAGGAAACTTTTCCTGTCTCATTTTGACATTCAGTGCAAAATCTGCCTGAATTTCACCGTCAATGCTGATGTCCGGGAAATATCTGTGAAGGTAATTCACGGCTTCACCCATTTTAATGGAAGAATCTGATTTGGAAGATCCAAAATTAGAAAAGGATACCATCGCGAGATTTGGCGTTAAACCAAACATTTTCATGGTTTTATTTGTCATTCTTGCGATCTCAGTCAATTCTTTGGCATTGGGGTTGATATTCATGGCAGTATCCGAGAGGAAAAGAGGGCCTTTGTCCGTTAGCATAAGGTTTGTGGCCGCAACCCTTCTGATCCCCTTGATTTTTCCTATGAGCTCGATCATGGGTTTTGCCACGGTAGGATAACTCCTGGTGTATCCTGTTACCAAGGCATCTGCCTGTTTCTCATTGACCATCATGGCAGCAAAATAATTGCGCTCCCGCATCCATTTCTGAGCTTCAAGCAGGGTCATTCCTTTTCGCTGTTCTTTTTTCCAGAATATTTCTGCAAACTTATTTCTTCTTTTTTCTTCTTGAGCAGATTTGGGGTTTATAATTGTAACGTCGGCCTCAAACTGAATCTCCTTCATCAGTTTTTTTATGTTTTGCTGGTCACCAAGTAAGATTGGAATAGCCACGCCATCCTCGTAAGTGATCTGGGCAGCTTTCAGCACATTGAGCTGGTCGGCTTCGGCAAAAACGACTTTTTTCGGGTCCGATTTGGCCCTGCTGGTGACCAGACGCATTAATTTACTGCCTGTACCCAGTCTTTCAATGAGTTGATCCTTGTAGGCTTCCCAGTCTTCTATAGGGAGTCTTGCCACACCTGATTCCATGGCTGCTTTTGCCACTGCAGGTGGAATTTCACTGATCAGTCTGTGGTCAAAGGGTTTCGGAATGATGTAGTCTTTGCCAAAGGTGATATTTTTTTTATTGTAGGTGATGTTCACCTGTTCCGGAACAGTTTCTTTGCTCAGGTCGGCCAAAGCATGGACCGCAGCCATTTTCATTTCTTCATTAATTTTAGTGGCCCTTACATCGAGTGCCCCTCTGAAAATAAAAGGGAAGCCCAAAACATTGTTCACCTGGTTGGGATGGTCTGACCTTCCGGTGGCCATGATGATATCTTGTCTTGTATCAATGGCCAGTTGATAAGATATTTCGGGATCAGGGTTCGCGAGGGCAAATACAATAGGATTCTTGGCCATCGACAGAAGCATTTCCGGGCTGACAATATTCCCTATAGAAAGGCCGATGAAAACGTCTGCCCCTTTCATGGCATCTTCAAGGGTATGCAGGTCTTTATCAGTCGCAAATTCCATTTTCTGGGGGTTGAGGTCCTTGCGGTCCTTTCTGAGCACCCCTTTGCTATCGCACATGACAATGTTTTCTTCTTTAACGCCCAGTTTTTTGTAGAGCTTGGTACAGGAAATTGCAGCGGCACCCGCACCATTAATAATGACCTTGACATCTGAAGCAGATTTAGAGGTAATCTCAAGGGCGTTTTTTAAGGCGGCGGCTGATATGATCGCAGTTCCGTGCTGATCGTCATGCATTACCGGGATGTCCAACTCTTCTTTGAGTCGGGTTTCGATTTCAAAAGCTTCAGGCGCTTTGATGTCTTCAAGATTGATGCCTCCAAAAGTCGGGGCAATGGCCTTCACTGTTTCAACAAATTTATCGACGTCTTTAGCGTCTACCTCGATGTCAAAAACATCAATGTCAGCAAAAATTTTAAACAAAAGGGCTTTTCCTTCCATTACTGGTTTAGAGGCCAGCGGACCGATGTCACCCAAACCCAAAACAGCGGTTCCATTGGAGATCACCGCTACGAGGTTGCCCTTGGACGTGTATTTGTAAACATCTTGTTCATTTTCTTCAATTTGAAGGCAGGGTTCAGCCACGCCAGGAGAATAGGCCAGTGACAGGTCCCTTTGTGTTGCATGCTTTTTTGTGGGCAGCACCTGGATTTTACCGGGTGTTGGGTATTGATGGTAATTTAAAGCGTCGGTTTTTTTTATTTTTGCTGCCATTTTTTGAGTTTAAAACTAATAGTACAAAGGTAATTTTTTTGATAAGAGAATGAGGAACAATTTTACTTTTTTAGAAATGAAATGTTGCGCATTAAACCGGCATATTTTGTTCTTTGCACTGCTGAATTTTGGAACAGGCTGTGAAATGCATCTTTGGTTAAGGCTTGCCATTCCTCTTTGCTCTTATTGAGCAGCTCAGGATTTGGTTTGAAATGCTCCTCCCTGTGAGGAATTGAAAACCGGTTCCAAGGACAAACGTCCTGGCAAATGTCGCAACCGAACATCCAGTCATCAAATTGTCCCTTGAATGCATTGGGAATTTCATCTTTGAGCTCTATCGTGAAATAGGAGATGCACTTGGATCCATCAATCGTATTGTTGGGTAATATTGCCTGGGTCGGACAAGCGTCAATGCATTTAGTGCAGGTGCCGCAATGGTCCGTTTTAAATGGATCATCATACTGAAGCTCCAGATCCAGGATCATTTCTGCGAGAAAAAAATACGAACCCTTTTTTTTGGTGATCAGCAGGGAGTGCTTTCCAGTCCAACCCAATCCGCTTTCCCTGGCCCAGCTTCTTTCCATGACAGGAGCCGAATCAGTAAAGACGCGCGCATGAAAATTTCCGAACTCAGATTTCATGGTTTGAAGGAGCGCAAACAGTTTTTCCTTGATCACCTGATGGTAGTCTTCTCCATAGGCATATTTTGAGATCTTGTATGAATCCTCCTTTTGTATTTCTTCGGGGAAATAATTATAGAGTAGGGAAATTACAGATTTGGCGCCGGGAACTAATTTTCTGGGATCCAGTCGCTTGTCAAAATGATTTTCCATATAATGCATATTCCCATGAAAATTGTTTTTCAGCCAGGTTTCAAGTCTTGGCGCATCTTCCTCTAAAAATCGGGCCTTTGCTATTCCACAGGAAGTGAATCCCATGCGAAGGGCCTCTTTTTTGATCCAGGCTGAATGTGATTCACTTTTTGTCAAAGCTGTTGTTTCTATAGGCTGCTAAAATACAATTTTGTGGGTTTCAGGGACACCGGTGAATATAAGGATTGAAAAAAGTAATTTTTTTTAACGGACTTTAGAAGGGGTCATCCCGAATCTGTTCTGAAAGCATTTCGAAAAATAAGAAGGGTTATTGAAGCCAATGTCAATAGCGACCTCAGAAATATTGAGATTGCCTTCTTTCAGGAGCATCATGCCCTTATTCAACCGTTGGTTCCGGATAAAATGATTTGGAGAGTCACCGGTAAGATATTTTGTCTTTCTGTAAAGCTTGGCTCTTGATATGCCAAGTTCACGACCAAGAAAGTCAACGCTGAGTTCTTCTTTGTGTAACATTTTTTCAACGAGGCTGCCCAGAGATTTCAAGAAATCCCCATCAGGAGTTTCAATAATTCGGAAAATACTTTTTTTTACAAGTTTGGCATCAAGATTCGACAACTGACAAAAAAATCTGGAAACTGTGATTTCTGAATCACCTGAAATATCGCATAGGAGACGTGAAAAATTCATGGCTTCCTCAAAAAATCCCTGATGGGCTGTAACGGGTTGCCCTACACAAATCCCCATTTTAAAATTCAGAGCGTCAAGTTTTAAAGATTTCGATATTCTGGATATTTTGGATCGAAGATCAAGGCCGCAGTTCAATGCTGCTTCAGGGGTCCTGAAAATTCCGATGATCTTGTTTTCATCTGTTTGATTAATGTCTCGGCCATGGTATTTTTCGACAATCCCGATGCAATCAGACCTGAGTTCATCCAGTTTTGATTTTCTTTTGTAAATGCTCACGGGTATATTTTGAGGCTTTTGCAACTCAAGTGACACGATAAACCTGTATCCATTGTCAATATCCCCGTTAAAATGCCTGACTAATCCGTGATCAATTTTTTGATTATCACCCAGGAAAAGATCATACATGCCTCCTTTTACTTCGACCAGATTGCATGCAGTAATACCGTTGGCTTCCAAATGTGTGGCCTCGCAAGCTTCTTTATTCGGACCTTCAATAAGACAATAGGCTTTTCCATCTTGCTCATTGATCCAGTACTGAAGGTATCTGACCTGATACTTTTCCTGAACAGACAAATCTTTCAGATGTGCCTTTTGTGAATCTTCAATATTGATCTCAGGAAGATCGTGGAAGTCCATGTATATTGGCATGTTGATTTTTTTGGGGAACCTAAGATACAAAAAATCTATTTTTTAAGAACAGGGGACAGGGCAAAAATGTTGAAGCCAGTAAGAGGGTTATGACGATAATAATGGATAGAGCAGATGCTATTTATGTCTTTAATCAGAAAAGTTCTCCCTGCGAAGTTCCTTTTATTCTTCCCAAGTGTTTGTATGTCAAATCAGTAACTTCTCTGCCGCGGGGCGTTCTCATAATGAATCCTTCCTGGATCAAAAAAGGTTCATAAACTTCTTCAATGGTCTCTGCGTTTTCTCCCACAGCAGTCGCCAGGGT